>JBBSRQ010000134.1:0-8680 GCA_038242845.1 Propionibacteriales bacterium
CCACCGGTGACAGGGTGATCGGCCAGGAACATCACGGGATGGCCCGAGGGCGGCAGTTGAACCGCGCCCCGAACCATCGGCTCGCTCGGTAGTTCTGCGCCCATCTTTGACGGGTGCCGCCGGAGTGCAGTGCCCTGCAGTCGCACACCCACCCTGTCGGAATCGGGGGACACCACCCACTGGGTGCCATGCAAGCGATCCTGCAGCCAGTCGTCATGGGGACCCATGTCCGCTCGCAACAGGAGGGCACCACCCGAGGGTCGCGGTGCCGGGGCCGCATCGATGGTCGGGCGAATGGTGCCGCCACCGCAGGGAAGCACCATTCCGGGGCGCAGTGGTGAGGGGCCCAGCCCGGACAGCGTGTCCCGCGAACGCGATCCCAGCACCGGATCGACGGCGACGCCGCCCGGGATGGCGACGTAGGCGCGCAGCCCGTTGACGCTCCACCCCAGCCGCAGCCGCTGGCCCTTCCGCAGCGGCACGGGGGATCCCCAGTCGACGGCGCGACCATCGACGTCCGCGCCGCAATCGGCACCGGCCAGGGCAATCCAGATCTGTCGTGTCGCAAGGAGCTCCAGTCCTCCGAGGAGCACCTCGATGGTGGCGGCGGAGGGATGGTTGCCGAGCAGCGCGTTGGCGAGCCGATGCGACTCCCTGTCCGCGGCCCCTGAGGGGGAGACGCCCACATGCATCCAGCCGGGCCGACCCAGGTCCTGGATGGTGGCCAGCGGACCGGCGCTCACGACGGTCAGGCTCACGGCGCGACCCTGAAGACCACACGCATGCCGGGGCGCAGCAGGGCCGGCTGGGCGCGGTGGTCATCCCACAGTGGTGCACTCGTGCGGCCTATCAGTTGCCAGCCCCCCGGGGAGGTGCGCGGGTAGATGGCGCTGAAGCCATCGGCCAGGGCAACGGTCCCGGCCGGCACCGAGATGCGCGGTTGGTCCCGACGACCGACGAGAAGGCGGGGGTCCCCGTCGGACAGGTAGGCGAACCCGGGCGCGAAGCCGCCGAACGCCACGCTCCACGCGGTCGAGGTGTGGGCGGCAACCACGTCTTCGATGCTGAGGCCGCACGCCCGCGCGACCGCGCCAAGGTCCGGACCGTCGTAGGTGACAGGGATCTCCACGGTCGCACCGATCGGCTCGGCCTGAGGTGGCAGGTCCGTCAGGACGGACAGGGGGACCCGCAGCGCGGCTGCCTCGCTGGCCGAGGAAGTGGTGACCATCACGGTTCGGGCGGCAGGGACGACGTCGAGGATGCCGGACCACGGGGTACCGCCCTCGATGCGCAGCAGCCGCAGCGCCGCGTCCAGGGCTCGGACCTCGCTGGCGTCCGACACCTCCATGAGCCACGCGCGCTGACCATAGGGTGAAAGTTTCATGCGAATGCGACCACCTCGACGTCGGCCGCCTCCAGAGCCGCACGGACGGCCAGGGCCAACCCCACAGCGCCAGGGGTGTCGCCATGCAGACAGATCGAGGCCACCTCCATGTCGATGACCGTGCCGTCGATGGCCCGGACGCGGCGCTGCGTGGCCAGCAGAACCGCCTGGGCCACGACCGCGTCCACGTCATGCAGAACTGACCCGGGGATTGACCGCGGCACGAGCGTGCCGTCGGGGGAGTAGGCGCGGTCGGCGAACCCCTCGGCCACGGGTCGCAGCCCGGCCTCCTTGGCGAGGCGGAGGAACTGGGATCGGGGAGGGCCCAGCACGGGCAGGGCCGGTGCCCACTGCGCCACAGCGTGCACCACGGCCGTCGCATGGCTGGAGTTGGCGACAACAGCGTTGTAGAGCGCGCCGTGGGGCTTGACGTAGCTGACGACGCTCCCAACCCTCACAGTTTCCAGGGCGAGCGCGCGCAACTGTCGCACCACCTGGCGCTCCAGCTCGGCGGCGGAGACGTCCAGCATCAGACGCCCGAAGTTGGGGCGATCCTCATACGACGGGTGGGCGCCGATCCGCACCCGGCGGCGGCGCGCCGCGTCGCTGGCGGCGTGCATGGAGACACGGTCGCCGGCGTGCCCACCGCAGGCCACCGACGCCGAGGTCACCACCTCCAACATGGCGGCGTCGTCGCCGCAGCCCTCGCCCAGGTCAGCGTTCAGGTCGATGCGCATGCGGCCCAGCCTAAGTGCTCGCTTCTCGGGGGAGCACGACCGCCATGGACGGGTGGTTCCCCTCGGCGATCTGGAGGGCTATTCTGGAATTCCGTGGAGCATCCCAGAAAAACCGAGCACGTTTTCGTCACCGGGGGCGTCGTGTCCTCCCTTGGCAAGGGCCTCACGGCCTCCAGCCTCGGCAGTCTCCTTGTCGCTCGTGGCCTCAGCGTCACGATGCAGAAGCTGGATCCCTACCTCAACGTCGATCCCGGCACGATGAACCCCTTCCAGCATGGTGAGGTGTTCGTGACCGACGACGGCGCGGAGGCCGATCTCGACATCGGACACTACGAACGGTTTCTCGACGTGAACCTCACCCGTGACGCGAACGTCACCACAGGGAAGGTCTACTCCAGCGTGATCGCCAAGGAGCGTCGCGGCGAGTATCTGGGCGACACCGTGCAGGTCATCCCGCACATCACAGGTGAGATCCGCGACTCCATGATGGCCATGGGCGGCCCGGACATCGACGTCGTGATCCACGAGATCGGCGGCACCGTCGGCGACATCGAGTCGCTGCCCTTCCTGGAGGCCGCCCGTCAGGTGCGCCACGAGATCGGCCGCGAGAACGTCTTCTTCCTCCATGTTTCCCTGGTGCCGTTCATCAAGCCGTCGGGGGAGATGAAGACCAAACCGACGCAGCACTCCGTGGCGGCGCTGCGGCAGGTGGGCATCCAGCCGGACGCCATCGTCTGTCGCTCGGAGTCCGAGGTCAGCCAGGCGCTGAAGCGCAAGATCGCGCTGATGTGCGACGTCGAGGAGGAGGCTGTCGTCTCGTGTGCCGACGCGCCGTCGTTCTATGCCATCCCCAAAGTGCTGCACGCCGAGGGTCTCGACGCGTACGTCGTGCGTCGCATGAACCTCAGCTTCCACGACGTCGACTGGACAGTCTGGAACGACCTGCTGCAGCGCGTCGAATACCCCAGGCACCAGGTGACTGTGGCCCTTGTGGGCAAGTACGTCGACCTGCCGGATGCCTACCTGTCAGTGTGTGAGGCGCTGCGGGCCGGCGGCTTCGCGAACTGGGCGCGCGTCAACGTGAGATGGGTGCGCTCCGATGACTGCGATACCCCCGAGGGGGCCGCCCGCAACCTCGCCGGCGTCGCCGATGCGGCTTCGTCGGAGTTCGACCCCGACACCGAGCATCCGGTGATTGCCACGATGGCGGAGCAGACGGACATCGTGGCGGGTGGGGGTGACATGGGCGGCTCCATGCGCTTCGGGTCCTACCCCGCCGACCTTGCCCCGGGCACCCTGGCGCACACTCTCTACGGCACCAGCACAGTGGCGGAGCGCCACCGCCACCGCTACGAGGTCAACAACGCCTACCGGGAACAGTTGGAGGCTGCCGGCCTGGTGGTCTCCGGGACGTCGCCGAGTGGCACACTCGTGGAGTTCGTCGAACTGCCCCTCGACGTGCATCCGTACTACATTGCGACGCAGGCACATCCGGAACTGAAGTCGCGTCCCACGAAGGCGCATCCGTTGTTCTCGGGACTCATCACGGCGGCGCTGGAGCGCCAGGAGGAGCAGACACAGTGAGCGTGCGCGACGAGCCACTGCGCTGGGAGGTCCGACGCCGCGACGTGCTGGGCGCCGGCGCCATCTCCAGCTTCGTCGACGACCAGGTGGTCACGCCCTCGGGTGAGGTCGTGCAGCGCCAGTACCTGACGCATCCCGGCGCCGTCGCCATCGTCGCGTGGGACGAGGGGACCGACGCCATCGCCTGCCTGCACCAGTACCGCCACCCCGTCGGCATGGAACTGGTGGAAATTCCTGCAGGGCTGCTGGACAGCGACGGCGAGACATGGCTGCACGCAGCCCAGCGCGAGTTGGCGGAGGAGGTGGAGCTCGCCGCCGGCACGTGGCAGGTCCTCGTGGACATCTGTCCGACCGCCGGTGCCTGCCAGGAGTCCCAGCGCATCTACCTCGCCCGTGACGTGTCACCCACGACCCGCCCCCACGGTTTCGAGCTGGAGGGTGAGGAGGCGGAGATGCGGTGGGAATGGGTCGACCGGGGCAGGCTTCTGGAGGCTGTTCTCGACGGCCGCTGCCAGAGCCAGGCACTCGTCACGGGCCTGCTGGCGCTCGAGACCGTCCGGCTGGCTGGACGATTGGCGACGCTGCGGGCAAGCGATGCACCTTGGCCGATACGGACCCGACCGCGGCCATGACCACCGTCGGTGCCACCGTTGACGACATCGCAGCTGACTACCTCTCCCACATCCGGGTCGAACGCGGCCTTGCAGCCAACACGGTCTCGGCGTACAAGCGTGACCTCGCCCGTTGGTCGGCGTTCCTGACGGAACGCGGCATCACGGACATCTCCGAGGTCACACCCGTGGAGGTGGACGAGTTCGCCCGATCGCTGGGCCTGGAGCTGGCGCCCGCATCGGTGGCCCGCATCGTCGTGGCTGTGCGCATGTTGCACGCGTTCGCGCTGGAAGAGGGGCTCATCGCGGAGGACCCTGCCAGGGATGTTGCCCCGCCTGCACCACCCAAGCGGCTGCCGAAGGCACTCGGAGTCGACGAGGTGCGGCGGTTGCTGGAGGCGCCGGACCGCGACGACGTCGTCGGCCTGCGGGACGCGGTGCTGCTGGAGGTGCTCTACGGCACGGGCGCCCGGGTGTCGGAGGTGTGCTCGCTGGACGTCGATGACGCCACCACTGCGCTGTCCAGCGACGAGCCGGAACTGCGGCTCCTCGGCAAGGGCAGCAAGGAGCGTGTCGTGCCCCTCGGGTCGTTCGCACGCGATGCCATCGACGCCTACCTCGTCCGTTCACGACCAGCTCTCCTGAAGGGTAAATCGAGCCCCGCACTGCTGCTCAACCAGCACGGGAAACGCCTGTCCCGTCAGTCCGCATGGGCCGTGATCGCCCGGGCCGCGGCTGCCGCTGGACTCTCGGGCGACATCTCCCCACACAGCCTTCGGCACTCCTTCGCGACGCACCTGCTCGATGGCGGGGCCGACGTGCGGGTGGTCCAGGAACTCCTGGGCCACGCATCGGTGGCCACCACACAGATCTACACCCTTGTCACGATCGAGAAATTGCGCGAGGTTTACCTCGCGTCGCATCCCAGAGCGCTGTGAGCGGGCACTAGGGTGGGACTGTAAGTCGACATGGAGGTAACACGAGTGATGGACGACGGGCTGTTCAGGGCTGAGGAAGCGGATTTCGAGGTACCGAATGCGCCGGCGGTGTCCACCCTTGTGGACACCGGCCCAATGGGACCCACGGGCCGGCCCCTACCGGATCTGCCGCAGCCCCCGCCACCCGATGCACACCGTCGGATGCACGCCGAGATCATCGCCATGTGCAACCAGAAGGGTGGTGTGGGCAAGACCACCACCACCATCAACCTGGGTGCCGCACTCGCCGAACTCGGGTACAAGATCCTGCTGGTGGACTTCGACCCGCAGGGCTCCCTGTCCGTCGGCCTCGGCGTCAACCCGCACACGCTGGGCCTGAGCATCTACAACCTCCTCCTGTCCCGCGAACACACCCCGTACGAAGTCATCCACCCCAGCAGCGTCGAGGGCATGGACATCCTGCCCAGCAACATCGACCTGTCCGCGGCCGAGGTGCAACTGGTCAGCGAGGTGGCCCGCGAGCAGACACTCATGCGGGTGCTGAACAAGGTGCGCGGCGACTACGACTTCATCCTCATCGACTGCGCGCCCAGCCTCGGACTGCTCACGATCAATGCGCTGACGGCCAGCGACTGGGTGCTCATGCCGTTGGAGTGCGAGTTCTTCGCGTTGCGCGGCATCGCCCTGCTGACCGACACCATCGCCAAGGTCAGCGACCGGCTGAACCCGGACCTGAAGGTGCTGGGCATTCTCGGCACCATGTACGACGCCCGCACCCTCCACGCCCGCGAGGTGTTGGAGAGGGTGGTGCAGGCATTCGACGAGCAGGTCTTCCACACCGTCATCCGACGCACCATCAAGTTTCCCGAGACCACGGTCGCGGGGGAACCCATCACCACCTACGCGTCGGCGTCGCCGGGGGCCGATGCCTACCGCCAGTTGGCGCGGGAGGTGCTGCAGCGATGCAAAAACCTGTGAGCAGGCGCGCGACGCTGCCCGGTGCGGCGGAACTCTTCCGGACCACGCAGACCAACCCTGCCTTCGACGAGCCGCGTCGCTCCGATCCGCGACGCCCGTCACCCGAGCCGGCGCAGGATGACGTCGTCCCTGCGGACCCGCCCACGCCGTCGGTGCCGCAGGCCACCGGTCGGGTGAGCCACGACCAGAAGATCACCGTGTACTTCAGCTCCGAGGAACTCTTCGCACTGGAGGACGCGACGCTGGAGTGCAAACGGGCACACGGGCTCCGGGTCGATCGCGGTCGACTGGTGCGCTCCGCCGTCGCGCTTGCCCTGGCAGACCTGGCCGAGCGCGGGATGGAGTCCGACCTGGTGGCGGCGCTGCGGGCGCAGTGAGCACCAAGCGGAAACGGGGGGCGGATCGTGGTGAGCGCCCCGAGCAGGTGGCGGGCTTCGACGTCCACCTCACCAACTTCGAAGGTCCGTTCGACCTCCTCCTGCAGCTGATCGGTCGTCACGAGATGGACGTCACGCAAGTGGCGCTCAGTAAGGTCACCGACGACTTCATCGCCCATGTGCGCCTCGGCGGCAAGGAGTGGGACCTCGACAGGACCAGCTCCTTCCTCGTGGTGGCCGCCACCCTGCTGGACCTCAAGTGCGCCCGGCTGCTGCCGGGTGGCGAGGTGACGGACCCGGAGGATCTGGCGGCACTGGAGGCGCGTGACCTGTTGTTCACACGCCTGCTCCAGTACCGGGCCTTCAAGCAGTTGGCATCCTGGATCGAGAGCCACGTCGACGACGCGAGCCTTGCGCACTGGCGCCCGGGTGGCATCGAGGAGCAGTTCCGAGGGGCACTGCCCGAGGTGGAACTGGGCATTGATGCCTCCGACCTAGCGAGGATCGCGGCCCAGGCGATGGCACCCAAAATCGTGCCGCACGTGGAGCTGTCGCACCTGCACGGTGCCCAGGTGAGCGTCGTCGAGCAGACCGCGCAGGTGGCCGCGTTGCTGAGGAGCCGGGGATCGGCCACGTTCCGGGCACTGGCCGCGGGCTGTGACAGGCTCACGGTGGTGGTGCGCTTCCTCGCCATCCTCGAGCTGTTCCGCGCCCGCCAGGTGGCATTCGAGCAGGCGGGGCCGCTCACGGAACTGCAGATCCGCTGGGTTGCGAGCGAGGACGCGAGCCTGCCCGAGGTCGACGAATACGATTCGCAACCCGAACTGGAGGACGCATGACAGGCCCAGAGACGTTGGACGCCGACACACGGCCGGTGGACCCGATGAACCTGACCCGTCCCGTCGAGGCGATGCTCCTGATGGCCACCGAACCGGTGATGGCGGCTGATCTCGCCGTCGCCCTCGAGGTGCCCGAGGCCGACGTCGTGGAATCACTGGAGGAGATCGCGGCGTTCTACAGGGATGGTGGCCGCGGCATCGAGTTGCGCCGGGTGGCTGGCGGTTGGCGTCTCGCCACAGCTGCGGACCTCGCCGACGTCATCGAGGCGTGGGTGGTTGCAGACCAGCGGTCCAAGCTGAGCCAGGCCGCTCTGGAGACCCTGTCGGTCATCGCGTACCTGCAGCCCTGCACCCGCGGACGCATCGCGGGCGTAAGGGGGGTCAACGTTGACGGTGTCGTGCGCACACTGCTGGTGCGCGGACTGATCGCCGAGGCGGGGGAGGACCCCCACACCGGTGCCGTGACGTTCTCCACCACGGGATTGTTCCTGCAGAAACTGGGCCTGGATTCGCTCCACGAATTGCCCGACTTGGCGCCATTGCTGCCCGACGCCGTAGCCTTGGAAGCTGAGCTCGGCCAATTGGCCGACCAGCAGACGAGTTGAACCAAGTTGAATGAGGAGGCACACATGGTCGAGGAGACCGAAGGTGTGCGGTTGCAGAAGGTGTTGGCGGCAGCCGGTATCGCCTCCCGCCGAGCCAGCGAGATCATGATTGACAAGGGTCGCGTGGAGGTCAACGGCAGGGTCGTGACCGAACAGGGAATGCGCGTCGACCCTGAGCGCGACAAGATCCGTGTCGACGGCTCCCGGATTCCGCCACCCCGGCGACACATCTACGTCGTGCTGAACAAGCCGCGTGGTGTGGTGGCCACCATGGAGGACCCCGAAGGTCGCCCCACCCTGTCGGATTACCTGCCGCGCACCCGTGAGCGGTTGTTCCATGTGGGTCGCCTGGACACGGAGACCGAAGGCCTCATCATCCTCACCAACGACGGCGAGCTCGGCCACAGGCTGTCCCACCCGTCGTATGAGGTGAGCAAGACCTACATGGTCGAGGTTGCCGGTCAGATGGACAACAAGACCTTCCGTCGTCTGGAGAAGGGCCTGCGCCTCGAGGACGGGCCCGTGAAGCCGGACAAGCTGAAGCTCGTCTCCCGCACGGACAGCCGCTCCCTGCTCAACGTGACCCTGCATGAGGGCCGCAACCGCATCGTGCGCCGCATGATGGAG
>JBBSRQ010000135.1:0-8664 GCA_038242845.1 Propionibacteriales bacterium
GAGGAACTCGGCGAGGTGGTGCGCAAACTCGAGTCCGGGGGCGTCCCGCTGGCGGAGTCCATGGCGCTGTGGCAGCGCGGAGAGGAACTGGCGACCCTGTGTCAGAAGTACCTTGACGATGCAAGGGCCCAGGTCACCAAAGCCCGTCAGCCCGAGTAGTTCAGCCGGAGTAGTTCAGTTGGTGGCCAGGCTGCCCGCGAAGGCGTCCAGCTCTTCGAAGTCCGCGTTGCCTGACACGACGGCCACCATGTCCCCGTCCCGCCACACCAGGGAGCGGGTGCGGTCATCGTTGGAGACCCAGTGCTCCCACGTCCGTCCGGCCACCTCGGTGGACTCGCTCTGACGTCGACCCTGTTGCGTGACGGTGGAGATGAATGCCTCGACTGCGCGGTCGCGCTGCTGGACGGCCACGTAGATGCCGTTGGGCGCGATATAGCCCAGTTGCCACGAGTTACCCACGGCCGGTTGTTCGGTGATCCACATGTTCCCGTCGGCAGCCCACGCCACGCGGGTGGGCACCCACTGCGCCGGCAGACTCACGGCGCGCAGCACGGGGTACGGCGACTCCGCCTCGGCCCGGGCAAGCACCGGAGCGACGTCGACCGGCTCCACCTGTGGGTCCGGATCGTTCGTGAACAACCATGTGATCAGTGCCAGCGGCACGATGATCACGGCCATGGAGATGACCATGTCGCGCGCCCGCGCATTGGGGTTCCTGCCAGCCATGGCCCCCATGGTTCCACGAAGACCACGGCGGCCCCAACCCCGTGCGTCGGCCCGAACAGGTCCTAGGCTGCTCCCATGCCCACTCTCAGCCGAATCGTCGACCGCTTCTGGCCCCCCAAGTGGCTGTACTCCACCTACGTTGCCCAGCTCAAGAGCCAGCTTGACATGGACCGACTGCCCCAGCACGTCGCAGTCCTTGCGGACGGCAACCGCCGCTGGGCGCGCCTCAATGCCCCGGGCAAACCGCTGGAGGTGGGGTACCGGGCAGGGGCGGACAAACTGCTGGAATTCGTCGACTGGTGTGACGAGGCCAACCTGCAGGTGGTGACGCTGTGGGTGCTCAGCACCGACAACCTTGACCGGACCACCAATGACGAACTCGAACCACTCCTGCGTGTCATCGAGGACCTCGTGTCCCGGCTGGCGGCAACGGAGCGGTGGCGGGTGCAGGCCGTCGGCGCCCTGGACCTGTTGCCCACAAAGTGCTCACAACGGCTCGTGGAGTGCGCCGACTCCACCGCCGGGAACACGGGGATGCACGTGAACGTTGCGGTGTCCTACGGCGGTCGCCACGAGATGCGCGACGCCGTCCGCTCGCTGCTCGCGGCACGGGCTGCTGCCGGCGCCACCCTCGAGGAGGTCGCCAACACCGTCGAGGTGGAGGAGATTGCGGAGCACCTCTACACCAAGGGCCAACCTGACCCTGACCTCATCATCCGCTCCTCCGGCGAGCAGCGTCTTTCGGGCTTCCTGATGTGGCAGTCGGCCCACAGCGAGTTCTACTTCTGCGAAGCGTTGTGGCCGGATTTCCGCAAGGTGGACTTCATGCGCGCCCTGCGCGACTACACCCACCGGGAGCGACGCTTCGGCCGCTGACCCGCGGGCCCACGCGTGTGCTCTTCAACCCACCCCAGAGCGGTCCGCATGTAGCCCTCGCGCCCGGGTTGAAGCACAGAAGTGGGGGTGCGCCCCGACCCCGGACATGATCCAGCGCCGCCAATCGGGTAACCTACGGTTGCGTAAGTTACTCCGAATCGTAGGTCGCCCATGAGCAAGAATGTCACCGCTGCCCTGTCCTCCCCCGACACCGTCGAGGAAGCCCAGACGAAGCCCCTGATGCGCGGCTGGCTGCATCTCGGCTTCGCGCCGATCGCCCTGATCGTCGGCGTCATCCTCACCGCTCTCTCGCCCACGCTGTTGGGACGGGTGGGCTGCGGTGTGTACACGCTGACCGCCGTCCAACTCTTCGGGACCAGCGCCGCGTACCACCGCGGAAACTGGAGTCCCCCAACGCTGGCGATCTTCCGCCGCATCGACCACTCCAACATTTTCGTGTTCATCGCCGGGACCTACACGCCACTGGCCCTGGTGATGCTGGAGGGTTCGTCCCGCATCGCTCTCCTGGTGCTGATCTGGTCCGTCGCCGCGCTGGGCGTCGCCTTCCGCGTCCTGTGGCTTGGTGCCCCCCGTTGGCTCTACACACTCCTCTACGTCGCGATGGGTTGGGCTGCCATCGGCTGGATGCCACAGTTCTGGTCCCACGGTGGACCTGCCGTCGTCCTGCTCGTCCTGGCGGGTGGTCTCATCTACTCCCTGGGCGCAGTCGCCTACGCCACGAAGCGGCCCGCCCTGAGCCAGAAGTGGTTCGGGTTCCATGAGGTGTTCCACACCGCCACGATCCTCGCCGCGATCTGCCACCTCATTGCCATCTCACTCGCAGTTCTCGCGGCCGGAGCGGCTTAAGCTGCCCCATGGCCACATCATTTCCCACTGACTGGCACACCGCGCTCGTGCTGGTGCCGCACCCCGACGACCCCGAGTACGGCATGGCCGCAGCTGTGCACCGCTGGACCAGCCAGGGCAAGCGGGTGATCTACACACTCGCCACCAGCGGCGAGGCTGGTATCAAGGGCATGGCACCCAAGCAGTGCGGCCTGATCCGCGAGGAGGAACAGCGGCGCTCGGCGGCCCGAGTGGGCGTTGACACCGTCGAGTTCCTGGGGTTTCCAGACAGCCAGCTCGCCAACGATGAGCCCCTGAGGGCAGCCATCGCCGAGGCGATTGAACGGCACCGGCCCGACGTCGTCATCACCGTCTACACCGGCGACGAGTACGGTCCGGGCATGCCCAACCAGTCAGATCACATTCTCTTCGGCCAGGCGGTGGCCGAGGTCGTCCGCGAGCACGGCGGCAGGCTGTTCGAAACCGGCCCGGACGGCGACCACCGGGTGGACCTGCGCGAGGTGGACGTCGAGGCCGCCGTCGCCTCCCTGTCCGAGCATGGGCAGTACCTCTGCGTGCTGGACCCCCACACCCCCGTGTCAGAGCAGGCCCGGCACCAGGTGGACATGACCACGCAGGGAGATGACGGCGCGAGGCGATCAGTCTTCATCCGCAAGGCCGCTCCAGGTCCCGCCTGATATCCGCTCTGTGATCAGATAGTTATAGTCAGGCACGCATTTCCCCCGTTCAGGCTGTTGACATGGCCCCATGCGACCCCTCTACTATGGCCACAAGGTAATAGTGGAGGTGGCAATGAGGCCTGACTATGCGCTGCTGGGACTGCTCGCAAGGAAGCCGGCCAGCGGCTATGACATCGGCAAGTGGCTGCGCGTGGACGGACGTTTCCTCGGGCGCAGGCCATCAATGACGCCCATCTACCGTGCGCTCGCAAAGCTTGCCGAGCTCGGGTGGGTGGAGTCCGTCATCGACCCCCGGGACGCCGCACCGGATGCAAAGGTGCACCACCTCACCCCGGATGGCCGCAAGGCCCTGGTGGAATGGGCGGAGGGACCCCACGTCCCCGCCGAGCGACCCATGGCCCCCGACTTCTCCATCCGGTTGAACTTCGCCGGACAGTTGGGTCCCGTGTACGCCCTCGACGTGGTGCAGACGGAACTCCAGTTCCGTCGGGCACAACGAGCCGGGGAACACAGCCCGACCCTGGCCACGCGCGATGCCGATCCCATCCCCGAGATCGACCGCAACTGGCTCCAGTACATCGACGCCCGCACGCATGACCGTGGATGGCACTCAACTTCGCTGTACATCGGGTGGCTGGAAACCACTGAGCGGGAGCTGCAACGCATCGTGGAGGGCAGCGCCACCGTCTACGAGGAAGGACGAGGTGCCGCATGACTGCAGCAACGGTCACCACGGCGCAGGAGAAGGCCGACATCAAGAAGATCCGCAAGCCCCGGTTCACGAAGTGGTCGGCCATCAGCCTGGCCTCGGTGGTGGGCGGCATCGGCCTCTGGTGGCTGGCCGCGCTCCTGAACCCCGGGACACTCCCCAGCCCCGCGCAGGTGATCGCCAAGTACGGTGACCTGCTGTCGGGGCCCAAGTACCTGCTCATCGGCGACATCGGCGCCAGCCTGCGCCGCGTGTTCATCGGATTCTTCCTGGGCGCCGGTCTGGCCATCCCCCTGGGCTTCGCGATGGGCTGGTACCGCACCGTGCGCGCCATTGTCGAGCCCTGGACGCAGTTCTTCCGCACCATTCCCCCGCTGGCCATCATCCCCCTGGCAATCGTGCTGCTCGGCATCGGCGAGGTCCCCAAGGTCTTCGTCATCACGCTGGCGAGCTTCCTCGTGGCCATCATCGCCACGTTCCAGGGCGTGGTGAACGTCGATCGCACGCTCATCAACGCCGGCCGTGTCCTGGGTGCCAACGACTGGACGATCTTCCGGCGGATCGCCGTGCCCGCATCAATGCCCTTCATCATGGTGGGTCTGCGCCAAGGCCTCGGCTCGGCCTGGGCCACGCTGGTGGCAGCCGAACTGATCGCCGCCCAGCAGGGGCTCGGCTACCGGATGCAGAACGCACAGATCTATTACGACATCCCGACGATCTTCGTCGGACTCATCACCATCGGCATCCTCGGCCTCATCATGGACCGGGCGCTCCTTTGGGTGGACAGCAGGCTCACGAGCTGGCAGGAGCGACGATGACAACGCATCTCGACGACAAGATCGTCTTCGACAACGTCGAGGCGGTGTTCGAACTCAACGGCAAACCCTTCACTGCTGTGGAGAAGCTCTCCCTGACGGTCGCAGACAACGAGTTCGTGACCGTGGTCGGACCATCAGGCTGCGGCAAATCCACCATCATGAACATGGCCGCCGGGCTACTCGAACCAACTGCTGGTGAGGTCCGCGTGGATGGCAAGGCGGTGCGGGGTCCCGGCCCGGAGCGCGGGGTCATCTTTCAGCAGTACGCCCTGTTCCCCTGGCTGACGGTGCGGCAGAACGTCGAGTTCGGTCTGGAACTGCAGAAGATCCCCAAGGCCGAGCGCCGCGAGATCGCCAACCGGCAACTGGAACTGACCAACCTCACAGCATTCGCCGATGCGCTGCCCAAGACGCTGTCCGGGGGCATGAAGCAACGCTGCGCCATCGCCCGCGCCTATGCGGTGAACCCCTCCATCCTGCTGATGGACGAACCGTTCGGTGCTTTGGACGCCCTCACTCGGGTCCACATGCAGTCGCAACTGCTCCAGACCTGGGACCGCGAGAAGCGCACGGTGATGTTCATCACGCACGACGTCGACGAGGCAGTCTTCCTCGCAAACCGCGTCATCGTGATGGCCGCCCGCCCGGGCAGGATCCACAAGATCGTGGACGTCGACCTCCCCTATCCCCGCGACGACGACATGCGTACGTCGCCTGAGTTCACTGCATTCCGCAATGAAGTCTGGAACGCCGTCTACCACCAGGACGACGTCTCCCCCACCCGATGAGCAATTCCGACCACAGCAGTGCCAACCAAGGAGAAACCCACATGACGCTTCGCTTCCACCGCCGCCAGCTTCTGCTCGGCACCGCCGGCATCGCCGGCCTCGCCACCCTCGCCGCCTGCGGCGGGGACACCAAGCCCGCCGAAACCTCGGCGCCCGCAACTGACGCAGGCACTGAGTCCAGCGCTGCCGAGACGCCCATGACCATGGACAAGATCAACGTGGGCTACATCGCCGACAGCAACGGATCCATGCTGATGGCTGTCGCCGAGGACCAGAAGATGTGGGAGAAGCACGGTCTGGAAGTGAACTCCTCGACGTTCACCAACGGCCCCCTGCAGATCCAGGCGCTCGGCACAGGTGACCTCGACTTCGGCTACATCGGCTTCGGCGCACTCTGGCTGCCCATGTCCGGCAAGGCCAGCATCGTTGCGATCCAGTCCCTCGGCAAGGCCGACCGCGTCATCGCCCAGCCCGGTATCACCTCGATGGCCGATCTGAAGGGCAAGAAGGTGGGTGTCCCCGAGGGCACCTCCGGCGACATGATCCTCAACCTGGCTCTCGAGGCCGCCGGCATGACCGTCGACGACATCGAGCGCATCCCCATGGACCCGCCCACGCTCATCAGCGCATTCGTCTCGGGCCAGATCGACGGCGCCGGCATCTGGTACCCCCACGTCGACACCATCAAGAAGCAGGTCCCGGACATGGTGGAGGTGGCCGAGTCCAACGACTTCCCGGACTTCGCCTTCCCCGCCTGCCAGGTGGCCAACACCAACATCACGGACCGTCCCGAGATCCTCTCGAAGTACCAGGCCGTGTGCAAGGAGGCCTTCACCTGGGCCGCCGACAACAAGGATGCGATTCCGGCACTGATCGCCAACTTCCTCGACGCCCCGGAGGATGCCATCGCCTCCGAGCAACAGTACGTGGAGGTCCTGACCGCCGACGCCGTCATCGCCGCGAGCGAGGACGGCAAGGTCGAGAAGTGGATGACGGCGCTCAACGAGCAGTTCGTGAAGGCGGGCAAGGTTGATTCCGTCGTCGACGTGTCCACCTACTGGCTGGGTGAGGAATACAAGAACGCATGACGTCGCGCCCCAACATCGTCTTCGTGATGTCGGATGACCACGCCGCCCACGCCATCAGCGCGTACGGCAGCAAGGTCAATACGACACCACACATCGATCGCATCGCCGAGGGCGGCGTGCGGCTGGACAAGGTGTTCTGCACCAACTCCATCTGCACCCCGTCACGGGCCTCGATCCTGACCGGCACCTACAGCCACGTCAACGGCGCCTGCTCCATCTATTCGGAGCTGGACTACCGTGTGCCGACGTATGCGCAGGTGTTGAAGGAATCGGGCTACCAGAGCGCGATCTTTGGGAAGTGGCACCTCGGTACCACGGAGAAGTCGAATCCACGGGGCTTTGACGACTGGCGCATCTTCCCCGGGCAGGGCGACTACATCGATCCGTTGATGTACGGCCCCGCCGGGGAGGGTGTCGTCGAAGGGTACGCCTCCGACATCATCACCGACCTGAGCCTGGAGTGGCTCGCTGGTCGTGATGCAGAGCGCCCGTTCTGCCTGATGGTGCACCACAAGGCGCCACACCGGCCTTGGGTGCCTGATGAGAAGCACAGGCACCTCTATCCCGTCGGCTCCATCCCGGAACCCGACACCATGTGGGATGACCACGCCACCATGAGCTCTGTGGTGCAGGACGTCAACATGACCATTGCCGACGACCTGACCGAATCGGATGTCAAGGAGCCCACCCCCGCCAATCTGCTCGGCGAGGAGAACCGCCGGGCGCGCGCCAGCTGGAAGTACCAGCGCTACATGCGCGACTACCTCCAGACCATCCAGTCCGTCGACGACAACGTCGGCCGGCTGCTGGACTGGCTGGATGACGAGGGGCTCGCGGAGAACACCATCGTCGTCTACACCTCGGACCAGGGGTTCTTCCTCGGTGACCACGGTTGGTTCGACAAGCGGTTGATGTTCGAGGAATCGCTGGGGATGCCGCTGATCATCCGGTGGCCCGCCGAGATCCCGGCGCGGTCGATGTGCGAAGCCATCATCACCAACGTCGACTTCGCCGCCACGTTCCTCGACATGTGCGGCCTGAACCCCCAGCAGTCGCTGCCTGCGAACCAGGGTCTGAGCTTCCGCGCACTGTTGCGCGGCGAGGAGGTGGAGGGCTGGCCCACGTCGATGTACTACCGGTACTGGGAGCACGACGATCCTGAACACCACGCACCTGCCCATTACGGCGTGCGCACGCAGACACACAAGTACATCGTCTATTACAACGACGGACTGGGCTCCCCCGGTTCGTCGGGCCGGGTACTGCCCACCGAGTACGAGCTCTACGACCTGGTCACCGACCCCGCAGAGCTCACAAACATCGTTCTAGACCCTGCTCACGCTGCTGTCCGCGGAGAACTGGAAAGAGAACTCGCACGGCTGCAACAACACTTCGGTGACGAGCCCTACCGTGGCCCGGACACCCCTCGGGTCGACTGGAGCGTCTGACCCGAACGCCCCCGGAACCAGTGGAGGAGCTCCCCCCGGCTCACAACTCCACTGGTTCCGGGGTCGTTCCTTTTCCAGGCAATCGAGCCCAACGCCGGTGAGACGTGAACCAACCGCATATCGAAGGACCTCGTAGCGTCAGGACGATCCTTCGATAGGCTCAGCTCCGTCGTCGCGGAGCCACTCAGGAACCGCGACATGGGTCTCACGCAACTTCGTCGCGGAGCCACTCAGCTTCCCGTTGCAGAACGGACCAGCCCCATCCGATTCCTGACTAGCGGCCGGTGAGGAACGAACCAGCCCCATCCGATTCCTGAGTAGCGGCCGTTGAGGAACGAACCAGCCCCCATCCGATTCCTGAGTAGCGGCCGGTGAGGAACGAACCAGCCGCATATCGAAGGACCTCGCAGCGTCAGGACGATCCTTCGATAGGCTCAGCTCCTTCGTCGCGGAGCTACTCAAGAACCGTGACATGGGTCTCACGCAACTTCGTCGCGGAGCCACTCAGGAACCGTAAGTGGGCGTCATGGAGTCCCTCGGCATGGCGCAGAGCGGGATGTCACTGAGTCTCAGGCGCGGCTCCAGAGTGGGGTCCTGAGCTCGTTGTAGTCCGTGACCGGGTCGAAGCAGACGGTGCCCCTGCAGACGTAGGCGGCGCGATTCC
>JBBSRQ010000136.1:0-8575 GCA_038242845.1 Propionibacteriales bacterium
CGCGTGAGTTCGAGGCACAGCTTCCCGTCAAGATCGAGGCCGGCTCCCCGCCCGACATCGCCTACATCCCGCAGCCCGGCCTGCTGAAGACGCTGGTGGACCGCTTCCCCGACGCGATCAAGCCCGTCGGCGAAGCCGCAACGGCCAACGTGGAGAAGTACTTCAACGAGGCATGGAAGGGCTACGGCACCGTCGACGACAAGTACTACGCAGTGCCCGTGGGCGCCAACGCCAAGTCCTTCGTCTGGTACTCCCCGAGCCTGATGTCGGATGGGGGCTACGAGATCCCCACCACGCTCGACGAGCTGATGACCCTCACGGAGAAGATCGCCACTGACCACCCGGACGCAAAGCCGTGGTGTGCAGGCATCGAGTCCGGCGCGGCCACGGGCTGGCCCGCGACCGACTGGCTCGAGGACATGATGCTGCGCACCGTGACCCCCGAGGAGTACGACAAGTGGGTCACGCATGAGATGCCCTTCAACGACCCGAAGGTCGTCGAGGCCCTCGACATGGCTGGCGCCATCCTGAAGAACGAGAAGTACGTCAACGGCGGCTACGGCGGTGTCCAGACCATCGCGACCACCCCGTTCGGCGACGCCGGACTGCCGATTCTTGACGGCCAGTGCTACCTGCACCGCCAGGCGTCCTTCTACCAGGCCAACTGGCCGGAGGGCACCACCGTGGCCGAGGACGGTGACGTGTTCGCGTTCTACCTGCCCGGCAAGGATGCCGACACCAAGCCCCTGCTGGGTGGCGGCGAGTTCGCCGCCGCATTCGCCGATCGCGAAGAGGTTCAGGCCTTCCAGGCGTACCTGACCTCACCCGAGTGGAGTAACGAGAAGGCCAAGGCCTCCGAGGCCGGCTGGCTCTCGGGCAACAAGGAACTCGACCCCGCCAACCTGAAGTCGCCCATCGACAAGCTGGCCTTCGAGCTCCTCAGCGATGATTCGACGGTGTTCCGCTTCGACGGCTCCGACCTGATGCCGGGCGCCGTGGGCGCGGGCTCCTTCTGGAAGGGCATGACAAACTGGATCGCCCTGGACAAGAGCAGCAAGGACGTCCTCGACTCCATCGAGGCCTCCTGGCCCAAGTGACCTCGGGGCCCTGAGGCCGCGGGACCTGGAATGTGGGCCACACCCCCTCGGGGATGTGGCCCACATTTCGACTCCGGAGCCGCCCACAACCACTGCCTGACCCATTACGTTTGCCCCATCAGACATCTCAGAGAGGAGATGCCCACATGGATTGGCTATTGAAGGCGACAACGCCTGCCGAGAAAATCCTGGTGATGTTGGTTGCCATCGCATTGTTCGCCGCGGTGATGGCGCTCATCCTGTTCGTCTCGGAATCACTCCCGCGGTGGATTCCTGCCGTCGGCTTCCTTTTGCCAACGATCATCATGCTGGCTTTCGGCCTGCTGTGGCCGGGCATTCGCACGGTTTTCGACTCGTTCCGTGACCCTGCCGGGAGGGAATCCGTCGGGGTGGACAACTACGTCACGGTCCTGACCAACCCGGATTTCCAGGTCATCTTATTGAACACCCTCGCGTGGGTGGTTGCGGTGCCGCTTTTCTCCACGGTCTTCGGTTTGCTGTATGCCGTTCTGGTGGACCGGACGCGGTTCGAGAAGCTCGCCAAGACTCTGGTCTTCCTCCCGATGGCCATCTCCATGGTGGGTGCATCGATCATCTGGAAGTTCGTCTACCAGTTCAAGCCCGCCACCGCGAACCAGACAGGGTTCGCAAACCAGATCCTCGTCTGGCTGGGTCTGCCGCCGCAGCAGTTCCTGTTGAATCCGCCATGGAACACGGGATTCCTCATCGTGATCATGATCTGGATCCAGACCGGTTTCGCCATGACCATCCTGTCGGCCTCCATCAAGGCCATCCCGGACGAGATCGTCGAGGCCGCGCAGATTGACGGCGCCACCGGAGTCAACACGTTCTTCAACATCACCGTCCCCTCGATCCGGCCGGCCCTCATCGTGGTCGTCACGACGATCGCCATGGCGACGTTGAAAGTCTTCGACATCGTCAGGACCGCCACCGGTGGACAGTTCCGCACCTCAGTGATCGCGAACGAGTTCTACACCCAGAAGTTCAGCCAGGGCAACAACGGCATCGCAGCCACCCTGGCCGTCCTGCTGTTCGTGCTGGTGATCCCGATCATCATCTACAACGTCCGTCAGATGCGGATCTCGGAGGGCGAACGATGAGCGAAGAAATCAAGTACAAGCTGACCGACACCGTGGGGGCGAAGGACCCGAAGCTCCCCGGCGACATCGTGCTGCGCAAGGAACGCAAACTGACACGCGCGGAAAAGCGTGCCATCGACGCCAAGGGGCGCCTGTCCTCGCCGTGGGCCTCCGGCGTGGCCATCCTGATTGCGCTCGTCTGGACAGTCCCCACGTTCGGTCTTTTCCTGACGTCGTTCAGGCCTGAGCCTGCCATCCGCAAAACCGGCTGGTGGACCTTCTTCTCCAACCCTGATGTCACCCTGAAGAACTACCAGGACACGCTGTTCGGGTCCTCCACGGACCTGAGCACCTTCTTCCTCAACTCCTTCGTGGTGACCATCCCCTCGGTGATCATTCCGATCACCTTGGCATTGCTGGCGGCCTACGCATTCGCGTGGATCGACTTCCCGGGACGAAACATTTTATTCGTCGCCGTGTTCGCCCTGCAGGTGGTTCCCATCCAGGTGACGCTGGTTCCGCTGCTGACGCAGTACGTGAAATGGGGGCTCGCTGGATCGTTCTGGACGGTGTGGCTGTCCCACTCGATCTTCGCGTTGCCGCTCGCGATCTTCCTCCTGCACAACTTCATGAAGGAGATCCCGGCGTCACTGATCGAGGCTGCGCGCGTGGACGGGGCGGGGCACGTGAAGATCTTCTTCCGCGTACTGCTCCCCCTGCTGGTGCCCGCGATCGCGTCGTTCGCCATCTTCCAGTTCCTTTGGGTGTGGAACGACCTGCTGGTGGCGTTGACGTTCGCGGGTGGCAACAAGAACGTGGCACCGCTGACGGTGCGCGTTGCCGAGTTGTCTGGAACGCTGGGCGCAAAATGGCATCTGTTGAGCGCCGGCGCCTTCATCTCGATCATTGTTCCGATGGTCGTGTTCCTTGCCCTGCAGCGCTACTTCGTCCGTGGCCTGTTGGCCGGCTCAGTCAAGGGTTGATTCGCATGTCGGCCGGGGAGGCGCGTTCCTACGCGCCAACCCCGCCGTCCCATGCCCTCACCCTCCGGGAGGCCCGATCCGACGAGTGGCAGGCGTCGCGGGTGTTGCGCCTGGAGATGCTGACCGACACCCCCCATTCCTTCGGTGATCGGCTGGGCGATGCTCTGGGGTGGGATGAGGATCGCTGGCGAGACCGACACGAGTCACATCTCCTGCCCGACTCGGCTGTCTTTGTCGCCGTCGAGCCAGACGGCCGGTGGGTCGGCCACATGGCAGTCCGCGAGTTCAGCAACTACTCCCCTCCACGCGTCTGGCTGATGGGCGTGTACGTCAGCCCCACACATCGCGGCGGCAGCACCGCCGGTGCGCTCCTGGCCCTGGCCGAGTCCTGGGCCCGAGGACGTGGCTTCGATGACCTGTACCTCGACGTCCATGAACACGCTGTTCCCGCTCAGACGTTCTACCGGCGGCAGGGCTTCGCGCCGACCGGACGCACGTCGCCGTACCCACTGGACCTGACGACGTCGGAGATGGAGATGGTGAAGCGCCTCGCAGCGCCGTCATCCTAGGGCCTCGGTGGCACAACCCACGGATAGGGGAAGGTCACGTCGAGAGCTTGCAGCATCTGCAGTTCGTCATCGGTGAGTTGCCCCTGTGACGCCTTCCTCGCCAGGGCCAGGGCTGCCATGTCCCGGGATGCGACACGGAAATTGCCCACGGTGTCACGTTCCGTCTGCCGCATCACCCACGTGTAGCGCAACTGGCCCAAGCCAGTGCTTCGCTGACGAATCCTCAGCAGGAACACGAGACACCACAGGAACAGGCCGAATGCGAGCAGACTCATGAGGCCGTCCCCCCCGGCCGAGTCCGGATCGCTGAACCCCACTCCAAAGCCCCATGCCGCCACGACGCCAGCGCCGAACATCAGCATCATGAGCAGAGTCGCCCCGAACTGGATCAGCCAGTAGTTGTCGGATGACTTCTTCAGCTTCTTGTACTGGTCCTCGGTCATCTTGGCGCGGGCATTGTCCATGCGCCGATCATTTCACGGCGGCACTGGTTGCCTGAGCGGGTGCATGCCAGGGTTGCTGTGCCGTGTCAGATCATGGGTCCGGGGCGGCGGCGGCGCGCGTGCTCCAGCAGCGCCTCGAGGGGCCAGGTGTTGATGATGCGCCCGGGTTCGATGCCTGCGGCGGTGGCCCTGGCTGCGCCCAGCGACCAGAACTCCAACTGCCCGGGCGCATGGGCGTCGGTGTTGATGGCGAACAGGCAACCGATGTCGCGTGCGAGCTCCAGTAGCTGCGTGGGCGGGTCACGCCGTTCGGGCCGGGAGTTGATCTCGACGGCCACCCCGAGCATCTCGCAGGCGCTGAAGACGAGTTCGGCGTCGAACTGGGACTGCGGCCGCCATGATCCGTCACTCTGGAGGCGCCGGCCGGTGCAGTGCCCCAGCACCAGGGTGTGCGAATTCGAAACGGCCGCCAGCATGCGCCGCGTCATGGTCTGAGAGTTCGCCCGCAGGTCGGAGTGGATGCTGGCGACGACGACGTCGGTTCCCGCCAGCATGTCGTCGGCCTGGTCGAGGGAGCCGTCGGCGAGGATGTCCACCTCGATCCCCCGCAGCAGCCGGCACCGATGGTTCGGCTGGACCCTCTCGATCTCCTCCCACTGCGCCAGAAGTCGCTCCCGTGACAGACCGTTCGCGATCCGCAGGCGTGGCGAATGATCGGTGATGGCGAGGTACTCCCGGCCCATCCGCTCAGCCGCGTCCGCCATCTCCCATATGGGTGAGCCGCCGTCGGAGGCTGTGGTGTGGGTGTGCAGGTCGCCGCGCAGGGATGCACCCAGCGCTGCGCCGGCCGGGTCCAGCGGTTGGGCACCCCTGACTCGCTCCTCGGCCAGCTTGGCCGGGATCTCCCCCGCCACCACTGAGGCGGCAAAGGCTGCGGTGCTCGGCCCGAACGACGGCAGTGCCTGCCACTGTTTGCTGCTGCGGGTGCAACCGGCCTCCTCCGGCGTCAGCCCCGCTGCCACGCCTGCCGCCCGACGATATGCCTTGATGCGGTGGGTGTCTGCCATGCCACGCTCCAGCCAGAACGCGTACTCACGCAATGAACTGGCCACCTGCGACGCCACGCTCGTCATGCATCCGAACTCTAGCGAGACTACCGACCTCACTTCGAGGTGCCCGCGGCAGAGGACCCGACAACGACGGGTAGCATTCCCGCAGCAACGGTGCTGCGGTGGAAGGGGTGGACGATGACTGATCCCGACCACCCGTTCAGGCGCCCGCGGCCAGCTGTGGATCGCACCGGTGGCGACGAAACCCCTCCAACCACTCCTCCCTCCGCGCTGGGCGACGATCCCGTGATCCTCGATCCTGACTTCCACCAGACGGTGTGGACGCCGTGGGAGCAGAAAGAAGCAACGGGACCCCCGAACACTGTCGGATACGCGGATCCGACGTCGCCCTCGCTGCCTCCGAAATTTGGCGTTGCACGCACGACGATCATGTGGGCCTTCGTCGGGGCAACGCTTGCCCTGGTGGCCGCACTGGCGATCCCACCCCTGCTGCAGACGCCGACCTGGCGACCCTCCCCGCTGGTGCAGGACCTGGCGACCGAACCCGGGATTGCGTGGAGTGTGGACGCCGGGGAGAACTGCCCAGCAGGGCCGGACGAGGACCACGCCATCATGTGGACCACCAAGCGGGTCTGGTCGCTGGATCTGCGCACCGGGCGGAGCGCATGGAGCGTGGACCTGCCCGGTGACACTGAAACCGTCACCTGCCTCCCGGGAGCCAATCGGGTGGCGGTGACCGATATCGACAGGTTCGAGGAGACGGTGATCCGCATCTCCCTCCTGGACGGCTCCACTGGACGCAGGGTGGCTGAGTTGCCGGGTGACTCGACGGTGCAGGTGATCCCCCTGGGCCCCAACATCGGGCTCGTTGACAGGAGCAACATACTGCGTGCCGTCGCCCCGGGAAAGCTGGACGAGCCACTGTGGAGCCAGCGGCTTCCCGGGAAGGAAGGCACCCCCAGTCCGATCCACGCGGAGCAGATGGACGACACCACGGTCCAGCTCTGGTACTCGCTGGGAGAAGAGGCGCTCATGCCCGTCCTGTCGTTGGTGGATGGACAGGCACCCCCGTGGTCGCAGTTGTCACTGACCGATGAGCAGTACTACGAACGGCTGGGGGACGTGGTTCTCTGGCACCGTAATTTTGGGCAGACATCTTCGATCGCAGTCCTGGATCTGAACGGGCGAGAGCTGTGGAGTCTCGAGGACAGGGACCCGGTCATCTCCGGATCGCACCTCTACACGACGTCCATGGCGGAGTCCGAACGCCGAGAACTCCGGGAGATCGATCCCAGGACCGGTGCACCGCTGAACGACCACTCGTACACGGGCCCTTTCGACTACGCCTTTGCTGCTCCACAAGGGGGCGTTGCTGTGTTCCAGGCCGGTTCGCTGATGATTCTGGACGACCAGCTGCAGGAACAGGGCACACCACTCGACGTTGACTATGGCGAAACCTACGAGGGCCAGACCCTCCTCTACACCGGTGGGCACATGTTCCAGGACAGCAACGACCGCAGGACACGACTGACCGCGATCGATCCCGCCGGATCGCGCATTCTCTGGGATCTCTCCCTCGAACCCGGACAACACGTCCAACAGCTGGGTCGACACCTCGTGGTCATCGACAACGGCGGGCGCACGATCCACGGCTTGAGGAGTGGCGCGTGATCGACACCCTCGCCCACGGGAGCCCTTCCGGGTGGCACGGATGACACCTGGTCCCCATGACGCCTTCCAACGACCCCGGGAAGCACCCACACACAACGATCGCCGGGGTTCGCTGCCGCCGATGACTGATTCGGCACGCACCGAGCAGCACGATGCTCCCGTGATCCTGGACGCGGAGTTCCACCAGTCGGTGTGGAAACCGTGGCAGGAGCCGGAACAGTCGTCATCGGAGGGCACGATCAAACCCGGACGGGCCTCTGGTGCCGCGGGCCGCCGTCGCACGACGCTGACATTCGCCATTAGCGTGGCCGTCCTCGGGGTGGTGGCGCTGGTCGCCGCATTCCTGCTCCCCCCACTCCTGAAGGCGCCCGCGTGGCGGTCCCAGCCCCTCGTCGAGGACATGGCAACACAGCCAGAAATTGCATGGAGTGCTGACGGCGGCCAGCACTGCTACGACGGACCGGACGAGGACCACGCGATCCTGTCGGACGTCACCAGCGTGTGGTCGCTCGACCTGCGGGACGGCAGCACCCAGTGGAAGGTGGACCTGTCCGGTGCATGGGGCTACCTCGCGTGCGCCCCCGCAGCTGGTGTCGTCATGATCAGCGAGGTCGACGACTCGGGAGACGCGCTGAGGACCAAGCTGCTGAGCACCTCAACCGGTGAGGAACTCTCCGAGTTTCCTGGTGGCTCGGTTGTTCAGGTGGTGGCACTGGGACCGAATGTGGGGCTTGTGGACAGGAACAACATGCTGACAGCCGTCAGGCCGGGACGGCTGGACGTGCCGTTGTGGAGTCACCTCCTGCCCGGTCCCCCGAACGACATGGGGTGGATCTTTTCGATGCCCGTGGACGAGACCACGACTGAGCTCACCTACGCCCTGGCGTCGGAAGCCGCGATGGGAACCACGAACATGTACAGGGTCATCCTTTCCGACGGGGACGGTGTGACCCCGGGCTGGGTACGTGGATCTGACGCGAATCAGCAGTTCTACCAACGCGTCGGAGAGGTGATGATCAGGTCCAGCTCCTCCGATGACTCCGGAAGCGTCGAGGCGCTGAACCTGCAGGGACACGCACTGTGGTCCCACGATGGTAAACAGGCCGTTGTCGCAGGCTCTCGTCTCTACCTGATGACGAGAGCGAGTATCGCGGGCACCGGGTACGCGGAACTCTGGCAGGTCGATCCTCAGACGGGGTGGCCGATCGACGACCGCGTCCTTGAGGAGCCGTTCGACTACGCAGCGGAAGCACCCGGCGAACACATCTTTGTGGTGCAGGGGAGCTCGCTCCGATTCCTCGACGAAAACCTGCAACCACAGCCACCCATTCCGTCGCACGATCAGAGCCTTCTGGGCAGGACGCTGCTCTACGTCTACGCCGACTCCTTCGCGGAAAACACCGAGCCACAGATACGACTCTCTGCCATCGATCCGTCGGAGGCACGCGTACTGTGGAGCTTGGATCTGGACCCCGGACAGCGCGTCGAGCAGTGGGGACAGCACATCGTCGTCATCGACAACGATGGGCGAACCCTCCACGGTCTCAGGAGCGCTTCATGACTGCGGGGCTTCCTCCCGTCCCCGACCACAAGGTCAGGAATGCCTGATCCACACCAACCATTCCGACGTCCGAACGCGGGC
>JBBSRQ010000137.1:0-8561 GCA_038242845.1 Propionibacteriales bacterium
CGAACAGCTGCGCATCGGGCCAACAACGGTCGAGGGGCCGGAATCCGTACGGATCCAGGCCCCTCGACGTCTCATTCAGCGATTCACTTGCTGAACCTCACAATGTTGTTGAACACCCACTGCCACTCCATGGAGTAGGCGTAGCCGCCACCCTGCTTGGGCGAGGCCACCACCTTCTGCGTCCAGATGTAGCTGCGGCATCCCCCGCGACCCGTCGCGGCGGTGTCGCACTCGGTGCGCCAGCGACGCCCCGCGTCCGTCACCCACGAGTTGGTGTGGCCGAGGGGGTTACCAACCCACTGTGCCCGGGTCATTTTGGGCAGGTAGGTCAGGTTGTTGAAGTGCCATCCCGTGTTGGAGACGAACTTGCCTCCCGTGAACTGCACCTCGGTGGACCAGATCTCCGTGCGGCAACGCACAGTCTGCGAGTACGGCTCACACGTGGTGTTCCACCTGCGACCGTTCACGTTGTGGAATCCGGGGGTGCTGTAGACGTCCACGGGGCCACTCGTGGGTGGTGTTGACGTGCTCGGCGACGATGACGTGCTCGGTGACGTCGTCCTGGTGGGACTCATCGAGGGTGTCACCGTCACCGTCCTGGTGACCGTCGGCGTGCCGGTGACCGTGGCAGTCGCCGTGCTCGTCGCGGTGGTCGTGGTGGTGGCAGTCACCGTCGCGGTGGCGGTGGCGGTGGCCGTCACCGTGCTCGTGGCGGTAGCCGTGGTTGTTGCCGTGGCCGTGGCGGTGGTGGTCGCGGTGACCGTCGTGGTGGGAGTCACGGTGGTGGTGGGGGTCACCGTGACGGTGGGCGTCGACGTCGGGGTGACCGTCGGCTCCGTCCCGGTCTCCAGGGACCATCCCTGCTTGTCGTATCCCGCGAAGCGCTCCACCATCGGCTTGCCACCGATCAGCGGGGCGTTCCCGGTGCCCCAGGCGAGCACACGGATGGTCTGCTCGGTCGTGCCGTAGCCCCAGAACTTCAAATCTGCGTCGGCACAATCCGTGCCTGCCTTGAAGTTGAGCGTGGCACCCGTGGCCAGCTCCGTCTTGCGGAACTGCTCCAGCGAGTTGAACGGCCTATCCTCGGTGCCGTCACCGGCCGTGGTTGCGGAGCAGTCGACGAAGGCGTCCTGCAGCTTGCCCGGGTCGGCGGCCAGTTGGCCCCACAGCTTGATGTCGGAGAGAGTGTAGGCGTCCCGCGCGTCTGCGACGGTGATGCGCCACTTCTGAGCGGTGACCGGTGTCGCGAACTTCACAATCCGCTGTGCACCGACGACACCTGAGGTCGCCACGTTCTTCCAGGCGCCGTCCACCTCGGCCTCCACGGTGAACGCCTTGATGGTCATTCCGGCGTCGAGGATGTCCTCGCTCATGCCCATGCGAGCCACCGACTTGGCGGAGCCGAGGTCAATGGTGATGGGGCTGTGGTCATCCTTGGCGAAGGACTTGCCGTCGCGGGTGTTGCCGTTGGTGAGGGTGGTGACGTCCGTCCCGGACACCTGCGCCTTCACACCGATCGCATGGTCGAGCGTGTAGGCCTTGCGACGCTCGACGGCAAAGCCGTCGATCGCCGTGACGGACGCCGGCGCGAACCGGCCCGTGGTGGTGGGCGGCACGTTGAGGAGCATGACGGAGTTGCGTCCGACGTTGCCCTCGTAGTAGCCCATCAGCTGGGTCGGGGACTTCGGCACGTCGTTGGGGTGAGCGAACCAGCCCCCCGTGAGCTTCATGTCGGCCTCGGCCGGCCACCAGTGCAGCTTGTTCGCCGCTCCGGAGCGGACGGCCTGGATCACCTGGGCGTCGGAGCCGACGTTCTGGTTGAACGGGCCACCGGGCTGCACGAGGTCGATCTTGCCCTCGCCGTCCGCGTCACGGATGGGAAGCGTCGACCACTCGTTGACCCGGGCTTCCCCGTGCTCGTTGCCGATCCAGCGGATGTCACGGCCGCCGACGGCGATGTTGGCCTGGGGCTGCAGGGTGTTGATGAGGTTGTAGAAGGCGTCGTAGTCGTAGAACTCCTGCGCGCCCGTGTTGCCCTGGGCGCCGTCGAACCACAGCTCGTTGAGCTCGCCGTACTGCGTGAGTACCTCGTACAGCGTGTTGAGGAAGAATGCCCCGTAGTCGGTGGCGTTGTAGGTGAACGTCGGCAGGTCCTTGCCAGCCCGATCATCGTTGGTGACCAACGTCGGGATGGTGCGTGCGGACTTGGGGGAACCATTGCCGAAGATGCCCACGTTTTCTGCGTGGCTGTCGGCCGGGGAGAGGTAGAAGCCCACCTTCATGCCGTACTTGTGCGCGGCATCGGCGACGCCCTTGGCGATGTCGCCCTTGCCGTTCTTCCACGGCGAACTGGCGATGGAGTAGTCGGAGTAGCGCGTGGGCCACAGCATGAAGCCGTCATGGTGCTTGAGAGTGATGACGACGCTGCGGTAGCCCGCGTCGCGGAGCTGGCGGACCCACTGGTCGGGGTCGATCTCGTCGGTGGGGTTCACGCGCGACGGGAGCTCCGTGCCGTTGCCCCACTCCTGGTTGTAGAAGGTGTTGACGCCGAAGTGGATGAACGCGGTGAGGCCCTCTTCGTGCCAGTCGGCCTGCTTGCCGGTGGGGCGCAGCAGGGAGGCTTTCTTGAGGATGTTCGCGTCGCAGTCGCTGACGGTGACGTCCATGTAGTTGGCTGACACCAGGTTGGAAATGTCCTCACACCCCTGCACGGGGTTGAGGGTCTGCAGGACGAAGGCCTTCTCCTGGAAGGGTCCGTCCAGAAGTGCGAAGCGGGAATCGGAAATCGATCCCTTGAAGCCACGGTTCAGGGCGTCGGGATTGATGTCGTTGCCGAAGGCGGCAATGCCTTCCACTCCGACACCCTGGCGCAGGTACACGGCTCCGTCGAGAGACTCCAGCTTGACGCCGTCGAGCCACACCGTGACGGTGGCACCCGGGGCGCCGGTCTTGGGTTCATAGGCGAGCGAGATGATGTGCTGCTTCCCGGCCTCGGGCATCGGGACGGTCTTCGTCACCTCTGTCCATCCGGTGCCGTTCTCGGGCGTGCCGGCGTAGCCGTAGCGGAGTTGGCCGCTCTGGTAGCGCACGAACAGGTTGCCGCCCACTGCGAGCACCGTGCCAAGTTGGTCCTGGGCGGCGGAGTCGGGGGTGAAGGAGGTCTCGGTCACGAAGCCCTGCGACTTCGCCCATGTCCCCGTCACTGCGTTCACAGTGGGCGTGAAGCGTGCCCCGGACGTGGCGCCGGGGAGCACGAGCTTGCCCGCATCGACCGTGGCTGCACCCGTGAGAGCCACCACACCGTCGGCCTTTTCGGCGGCGGCGGGGGTGTACGCGCTGGCCGCGACGGTGCCATCCCAGCCGACGCGGAACTTGTCGGTGGTGCCGTTGGATGGCTGGTACCCAAACGCTTGTCCACCGGTCTGGCCGGTGGTCTTGTTCACGCGCACCGCGTGGAAGATGCCCCGGAAGCCGCGGTCCAGGCCCGCGGGGTGGACGTCGTTGCCGAAGCCGAACGCCTTCCCTTGGCCGGTGGCGATGTTGGCGGAGTTCGTCGACTCCACTGGCGCCAGGACAGCCCCATCCAGCATCGCCTCGACGACGACGCCCACGTCAAGCACGCGGTAGTGGACGGAGAAGACGTGCTTCTCGTTGATCGACGGCGCAGCGACGGTCTGCCTGTGCTTGGTCCAGGAACCGGACTTGTTGCTGTCGAAGCCGTAGCTGAGCATGCCATTTTCGTAGCGGACCGTGAAGTTGCCGCCGGCCGCCATGATGGGTGCCTGCGTCACCTGGCTTGCCGACGTGGGGGTGAAATCGGCTTCCATCACGAAGCTCTGGCTGACGAAGGCGCCGGTGCCCATGTTCAGGTCCGCGCCATCGAAGCGGAGGCCCTGGGTGCCGCCGGTCAGCGTCACGCCAGCGGTGTCCTGGACCTCACTGCCCTGCACACGGTGCAGTACGCCGCGCTGGGCTTCATCCCCGGCGGTCGTGTACTGGGTGGTGCCGACGAGTGAGCCGCCGAAGCGCACGTCCAGGTCGTCAGATGGTGCAGCCGCTGCGGGCTGGATGGTCATGAACGACGTCGCGAGCAGAGCGATCGTGGCCGCTGTGGCCACCGCTCCGGTCGTCGTCGGTCGGAATCTTCTTGCCATGCGTGAACTCCATCGTCGGCATCTGGCGGGGGAAGGCCAAAGATAGTTAGCGCTAACAGTCACATGGAACGGTTTCTCTTGAAATGAACGGCCGCGATGTTCAAGAATCACACTGCAGCCCTCCCGCTACTCTTGATCACCGGAGGTGACATGACCAATCCCGTAGCCCAACGCGTCGCGACTGCAGAGCCCAAACAGATCGCCACGCTGCCGCCGATGCCCGTGCTCACGAACGAGACGTCCACAAGCCCCCGTACCGGGGAGCCGCACCGGCCCACCATGGCTGTCGTGGCACTCGTCGCATTCCTGCTGGCTGCAGCCGGCGTCGCTGTCACCTACGGACTGCATTGGTGGGCGGCAGCGAACCCGGGCAACTACGCCACCTCCGCGCGCCTCCTTGAATGGGTCGAGCCAGCACCTGGCAAGTGGCTCGCACTCACTCTGGAGGGCGCGTTGGCTGTCCTGGCCGCGTTGGGCGCCGCCGCGTGCGGTGTCGCCGGTGTCCAGTCGTGGAACGGGTGGCGCTGGTCACGCTGGGCCGGCGTCGCAGCACTGGCGCTGACAGGCGGGTTGACCGCCCTGTTCGACTGGTCCGCCCTCGTGGCCGTCGGGCTGGCACTGGTGGGCGCCGTTCTCCTGTTCCTTCCCCGTATGACCCGGTTCTTCCGGGAGTTCGCGACGCTCCGCAGCACGGGACGGGCCGCCTACAGGCGTCCCGAGCGGATTTTCTACGGGCGCCTGCCCCGATTCCGCTGAGGAGAACGATGGCTTCCACGAACAGCATCATCGACGCTGGGCTGCGGCTCCTGCGCCAGGTCATCCGCACCAACACCCGACGGCACCCGTCGCGTCCCGCCACCTTCCGCGAACCGCGGCGCACCGGGGGGTCCTACCCGGGTGATTTCACGGGCAGCCCAACCATCACGTACGCGCCACTCAACGACAGGGTCGCCGACCCCGGCGAGGTGGTCTGGACGTGGGTTCCCTACGAGGAGGACCACAGCCAGGGCAAGGACCGGCCGGTGCTGGTGATCGGGCGCGACGGCAGGTGGCTGCTCGCGTTGCAGGTCACTTCCCAGGACCACGACCTCGACGCCGCCCAGGAAGCTCGTGCAGGTCGCCTCTGGGAGGACATCGGCACCGGCGGCTGGGACTCCGAGGGACGCCCCAGTGAAGTGCGGGTGAACCGCATCCTCCGCATCGACCCCGACGAGGTCCGTCGCATCGGCGCCGTACTCGACGAAGGACGCTTCCGTCGCGTCGCGAAGGCCGTCCAACAGCACTACTGAGCCATCCGAGCACCGCCCCCCAGTTGTCTCACAACAGCTTGACGGACTGGGTATTCGGCGGGCGGCAAGAAATAAGACGGGCGTCGGCCATCTGGTCACGGTGACACCCCTTCCCCTTTACGTCCGGACCCTCTATTGTCTGCGGCATGGCGCTGCTCGACGGCCGAGCGATTGCCACAGTGGGGGCCACTATCATGCGTAAACTCCGCGTCCTTTTTGCGACGCTTCTTTTGGCAATGGCGCTGGTGACCAGTGGGCTTTCCATGCCCGTGGCATCAGCCGACATCGACGTCTACACCACCCCGGGCGAGCACACGCTCAACGGGCGGAAGTGGCGGACGTGGTGCGAGCCGTACTCCCAGACCGTGCGCTGCCGCACGGAGATCTGGGCCACCACCGTCACGATGTCGGGCGGTCGGTACACCTCCCAGAACTGGTGGACGTTCAACAACCTGACGTATGTGAGTGCGCCCCGGAGCCTGTGGAGTGGCAACCCACTCGCCACGCCCGGCGAGCACATGATCAACGGCCGCAAGTGGCAGACCGAATGCAACACCGCCCGCACCGGCAACGGCTGCCGCGCGTACGTGTGGGCCGACGTCGTCGTCGCCTCCAGGACCTCGTCGGGGTGGCGCTACAGCATGCAGCGCAAGCTCGTGTTCAACAACATCGTCCAGTTCGGTGCGCTGCGTACCGATCTGGCTGAGCTCATCAAGTGGCGGCCGAAGAAGGAAACGCCTCCCGCACCTCCCACGACACAGCCCCCGGCGCCCGCGAACTACAACATCAACAAGGGCCCGAACAGCACCAACAGGGTCACGTTGACGTTCGACGACTGCCCGAAGTCGCTCAGCGCCTTCAAGTCGACGGTGCTGGCGGCCGAGGATGCGGGCATTGCCCTGGCACTCCTCCCGACCGGTGACTGCATCAGCGCCGGCAAGTTCGACGCCTCCTACGCCCGTGCCCACGGGCACTACGTGTTCAACCACAGCATCACCCACGCGCAACTGACCAAGCTGAGCTACGCGGGTGTCGTCCGGGAACTCGGAGCACCCGGCGTGGTCACCACCTACGGTCGCCCGCCGTACGGCGCGTGGAACTCCACCGTGAAGAAGGCCTACGACGCCGTGGGCATGAAGATCTGGATCTGGAACGTCGACACCAACGACTGGAAGGGCAAGTCGCAGCAGAGTGTCGTCGACTACGTGGTGGGCACTTCCAAGGCCGGCGACGCCGTGCTGATGCACATGCAGTGGAACGGCTTCAACGGCTCCGCGCTGCGCTCCATGAAGTCCGGTCTGGCCAACAGGGGGATCTCCGTGTGCCGCAACCAGGGAACCACCACCCCGGTGAAGCCGGCGGCGATGAACTGCTGACAACACCCGCTCTGGGACGGCCGCGGTCAGGATCGGTTCCTAGCCGCGGCCTCGCCACGTGCGGAGGTGCCATTCACCGCCTCTGGACGGGCTGTTGCAGTTCAGTCACCCAGTCCTGCTGGTCCTTCGACTCAGCACGGACGTACAACTCGCGGCACGAGCCGGCGTAGTCGTAGTTGTTCTCGACCAGCGAACGGTGTACTCATGGCCATGACTCGCTGATCCTGCTCATGGGACCCAGATGTACCCCGCACACCGCGGTGACAGCGGGCAGATCGACGATTCTCAAACCGTCAGGGATGTCACCGTGGTGGGCGTAGCCAACGTGGCCCACCTGCTCCAGGCTCAGGCCCGAGTCCTTGAGCGCGACGATGCGGTTGAGAATGTCAGGGTCAAGGCTCAACGCGCACCAACCTTCGTGTCCCCTCATCGGTCGCCACCGTAGGTGAAGAACGCCACCCATACATCTGGAGCGTGCCGGTGCCGGTGCCGGTGGCGGACCGTCGACAACGGTGTCGTTCGACCGTAGCGGTGGACTCCCCGGCTCGCGCCAGCGCGATGTCGATTCTGTCTTGACGCCAAGACAGTGGTAATCTTTTCTCGTCGGTCCGCTCAGTCTTACCTCGGGCCGCTTGGCGCAGCACTTCGTGCTCGGACGCCGCTGATGCTGAAACTGGCTTTTGCACCGGTGAGACTCGCTCCCGATTGGTTACCCCTCTTGTCCTCAGATTTCGCACGCCTCGGCGTGTCCGCTGACCTTGTCGCTGCCCTCAACGCACGCGGCATCACCACCCCGACGCCCATCCAGGCGGCGACACTCCCCGACTCCCTGGCCGGACGCGACGTCCTCGGCCGTGGGCGCACCGGCTCCGGTAAATCGTTCGCGTTCCTGCTGCCGCTCGTGCAGCAACTGCGCGCCTCTGGCCGTCGCCAGCCCAAAAAGCCCCGCTCCCTCGTGCTGGCCCCCACCCGTGAGCTGGCACTCCAGCTCCACGAGTCGCTGGTGCCGCTCGAGAAGGTCGCCGGTCTCACCAGCACCGTCGTCTTCGGTGGCGTCAACCAGAACCCGCAGGCCCGCGCACTGGCCACCGGCGTCGACGTCGTCATCGCCTGCCCCGGCCGCCTGCTCGACCTCATGGGTCAGGGCATCGTGGACCTCTCCCAGGTGAAGATCACCGTCATCGACGAGGCCGACCACATGGCCGACATGGGCTTCCTGCCCAACGTGCGTCGCATCCTGCAGGCCACCGCGCCGGACGGTCAGCGCATGCTGTTCTCCGCCACGTTGGATGCGGGCGTCAACACGCTGGTCAAGCAGTTCCTGCACTCCCCCGTGATCCACGAGGCCGACTCGGAGCTGTCGCCCATCAGTGAAATGGATCACCACGTCCTGCGCGTGGACGCCGACAACCGCACAGGCGTGCTCGCCGAACTGGCTGCCGCTCCCGGGCACACGATCATCTTCACCCGCACCAAGCACGGCGCCAAGAAGCTCGCCAAGCAGCTCATCGGCCTGGGCATCCCCACGGTCGACCTGCACGGCAACCTGAGCCAGAACGCCCGCACCCGCAACATGGATGCCTTCCACTCCGGCAAAGTCTCCACGCTGGTGGCCACCGACATCGCCGCCCGCGGTATCCACGTTGACGACGTGTCGCTCGTGGTGCACGCCGACCCGCCCACAGAGCACAAGGCGTACCTGCACCGCTCCGGCCGTACGGCCCGCGCTGGCAACGCCGGCA
>JBBSRQ010000138.1:0-8530 GCA_038242845.1 Propionibacteriales bacterium
ACCTCGTCGAGGCCGCGACCGCCGCGGCCCCGCAAGTTTCTGATTACCGGTGCGTCAGCCTGGCGTGGGCGCCCGGGGACATGTGCGTGGAACACGGCCTGGCCCGAGTCAGGTCCCACGTTGGTCAAGACATTGAAGCCTGTGGCACCAAGCCGGTCGCGCAGGATGTCGCTGACTGCCCGCACGGCTGGTGCGACGTCGGCCAGACCATGGTTGTCGACCAGCGCGTGGTCCACGTGACGGCGCGGTACCACCAGGGTGTGCCCCTCCTGCCACGGGTCAACATCGAGGAACGCGTATGCGAGGTCATCGGCGTAGACCTGCTTGGACGGGATCTCCCCCGTGACGATCTTGCAGAACAGGCAGTCGGACATGACAGGTCTCTTCCTTCCGTGAATCTTCAGCGAACCGTGTGACCCGCTGTGCGCAGAGCGTCCTTGACCTCAGCCACGGTCAGGCTCTGGTAGTGGAAAACGCTCGCTGCAAGCACCGCGTCAGCACCGGCGTCGGCGGCCTCGACGAAGTGCTGGGCGGTGCCGGCACCCCCGGAGGCGATGAGCGGGACGTCGATGACCGCCCGCACTGCGCGGATCATCTCGAGGTCGAAGCCGGCGGTGGTGCCGTCGGCATCCATGGAGTTGAGCAACACCTCACCCACCCCGCGGGCCACGGCGTCGCGCACCCACTCGATGGCGTCGCGTCCCGCGGACTTCCGGCCACCGTGGGTGGTGACCTCGAACCCTGACGGCATGGAATCCGCCCGCCGGGCGTCCAGTGACAGCACGAGGACCTGGTTGCCGAATCGGGCGGCGATCTCGTTGATGACCTCGGGCCGCTCGAGCGCGCCGGTGTTGATGCCGGCCTTGTCGGCACCGCAGCGCAGCAGAGCGTCGACGTCCTCGACGCTACGGACGCCCCCGCCCACGGTCAGTGGAATGAAGACGCTCTCAGCGCAGCGGGTGACCATGTCCCGCGTCGTGGCCCGGCCGTCGGAGGAGGCTGAGATGTCCAGGAACACCAGTTCGTCGGCGCCCGCGGCGCCGTAGGTGGCAGCCAGCTCGACCGGGTCCCCGGCGTCACGCAAATTCTCAAAGTTCACACCCTTGACCACGCGCCCGTCGTGGACGTCGAGACAGGGGATCACGCGCAGAGCTACGGCCATGGCCCCAACCCTACTGGAGCAGGCCGGCGGACAGCCGCCCCCTCATTCCTCCTCCACGTCGACGTCCACGACGCCGCGACGCATGCGGTCCACGACGCTGAGGCAGGTGCGTCGCAGGTCGCCGGGGCCGGCGGCCTGCGCGAGCTGCCCGGAGAAGTCGACCACCTGGCGGACCCAGCGGACGAAGTCGCCCGCCGACAACTGGCTGTGGGTGAGCACCTTGGCCAGGTCCTGGCCACTGGCCCACCGCCACGCCACCTCGGCGAAGCCGATGTCGGGCTCCCGACCGCGGTCCCGCCGGTGCTTGCGCTCCAATTGGCCAACCTCACGCCACACGTGGCGCAGTTCGGACTGGGCACGCTCGCTGGCGGCGTCCGGCATCCGGGGGGCGGCCATGTCGCGGCTGGGACGCGATTCGTAGAGCATCGTGGACAAGACGGCCGCCAACTGCGGTGCATCAAGACCAGCGAAGACATCGCGCCTGATGCACTCGGCAGCCACGAGGTCGAGCTCGTTGTAGATGCGGCGCAGCATGCGCCCCGCGTCGGTGAGTTCATCCCCGTCCAGGTAGCCGAGCTCCTCGAGCACCCCGCACACCCGGTCGAACTGTGTGCCGAGCGAATTGGTGCGGGTGGCGATGTCTGCCTCGCTGCGGATGCGCTCGCGCTCCAGCCGAAGCACCTTCGCGGCGGCGACGGCATGGATCTCGCGATCCTCGCAGGCGTGACAGGGATGGCTCTTCAGCTCACGTCGCAGCTCCGCGATGCGAGTCATGAGTGCCTCGTCGGTGGGCGGGGCCGTGTGGTCGGGCTCGACGGCGTCGATGCTGTCCAGCTTGTTCGACATGGCGGACAGCAGGGCGCGTCGCTCGGTGCGATCGCGGACGCTGAAGCGGCGGGGAACCCGCACCCGTGCCACGGGTGCCGGAGGGCTGGTGATGTCGTGGGGCTGGAGGCGCAGGACGGTGTGGTCCCCGGAGATCACTTGTACCCACGGCAGCGAATCGCGCTGGACCTTCTGGCCGAGGCCCAGCACGACGCACCAACCCTGACGGTCCACGTGGATGATGTCGCCCGGCACCAGGGCGCCCACGGCATCGGCGATGTCGCTGGTCCGCTGCGCCCGACGCTGCTTGGCACTGCTGTTCTCGAGACCAGAGATCTCATCGCGCAGCATGGCGTAGGACATGAAGTCGCCCAGGTGGCAGTCAATGTCCTGCTCGGCGTCCTCCAACTCCTCCGCGACTTTTCGACCGACCCGTGAGGCGGTGACCACGGACTTGTCGGTCTGGAACTGGGCGAAGCTCTGGTTCAGGAGTTCGCGCCCACGAACCCGTCCGAGCGTGGAGGTGAGGTTGACGGCCATGTTGTAGCTGGGCGCGAAACTGGAACGCAGCGGGTAGGTGCGCCGCGAAGCGAGACCGGCCACGGCCCGAGGGTCCATACCCGACTGCCACAGCACCACGGCGTGGCCCTCGATGTCGATGCCCCGGCGCCCCGCGCGTCCCGTGAGCTGGGTGTACTCCCCCGGCGTGATGTCCACGTGAGCCTCGCCGTTGTACTTGACGAGCTTCTCCAGCACGACGGTGCGTGCCGGCATGTTGATCCCCAGCGCCAGCGTCTCGGTGGCGAACACGAGCTTGAGGGCTCCGGAGACGAAACCCTCCTCGACGATGGCCTTGAACGCGGGCAGCTGTCCGGCGTGGTGCGCAGCGATGCCGGCACAGAGCGCGAAACGGAAGTCCTCGTAGCCCAACGCGTCCAGGTCGGCGATGGCCAACCCCGACGTGTGGCGGTCCGCGATCTCCCCCAGCAGTTGTGCCTCAGCGCGGTTGGTGAGCTTCACATCGGAGTGCAGGAGCTGCTGCACGGCAGCATCGCAACCCACGCGGGAGAAGATGAAGCAGATGGCGGGCAGCAGGTCCGCCTGGGACAGCACGCGGGCCATGTCGTCGCGGCGCGTGGGTTTGGTGGCGAAGCGGGGATGCGTGGCACCCCCGTACTGACCAGAGCCGCGGCCGCCCCCTCCGGGTTTGCCCCGCCCGGAGCGGCCGCGGGGGTTGCGGGAGTCGTCGCGCACCTGGGAGGCCTCGCCCTTGCTGACGCGCAGCAGTTCCTTGTTGACCTTCGAGGCGCGTGTGCTGGGCAGCTCCTGCGCCGTCGGTGCCACGCCGTCGAAGAGGTCCACGAGACGGCGTCCCACGAGCACGTGCTGGAAAAGGGGGACGGGCCGGCGCTCGGAGACCACCACGTCGAACTCGCCGCGTACGGTGCGCAGCCATTCGCCGAAGTCCTCGACGTTGCTGACGGTGGCGGACAGGGCGACGATCGATACCGACGACGCCAACCCCAGGATGACCTCCTCCCAGACCGCGCCACGGAAGCGGTCGGCCAGGTAGTGCACCTCGTCCATGACCACGTAGCCGAGGTTCCCCAGCGTGGGCGAGCCCGCATAGATCATGTTGCGGAGCACCTCCGTGGTCATCACCACGATCTGTGCCTCGGGATTCACCGAGCTGTCGCCGGTCAGCAAACCCACGCGATCGGAGCCCCACCGCTCGACGAGGTCGTGGTACTTCTGGTTGCTCAGTGCCTTGATGGGGGTGGTGTAGAAGCACTTCCGCGACTCCTGAATGCCCATCCACACGGCGAATTCCCCCACGACGGTTTTGCCGGCGCCAGTGGGTGCGGCCACGAGGACACCGTGGCCCTCCACCAGCGCCTCACAGCCCTGGATCTGGTACGGATCGAGGCCGAACGGGTAGTCGCGGGCGAACTCCGCCACGCTGTCGTGCAGGTCGGGGACTTGGGTGCTCACCGTTTCACGGTAGCAGCGGCCCCGGAACGCGCCGAGTCGACGAACACCTTGAGCACCCCCGGCGCGGCGGTCACCGTGACCGGCACATCCCCCAGTTCCTCCCCGTCGCCCATGCAGAACAGGCCGTCGCCGGCGATCTCCACCTGGTGGGCGCGAAACTGCTGGACGGCAGGGTGTCTGGCGAAGTTGCCGGAGTACATCTGCGGCAGCAGCCGCAGCAGGGTGGGGCGGGAGACGGGGTCGACGATGGTGACGTCCAGCATTCCGTCGGCAGGGTCCGCGCGAGGTGCGATTTTCATGCCGCCGCCGAACATGCCGGTGTTGCACACGGCCACGATCATGGCCTCCTGGATGCGCAGTACACCATCGATCCGCAGCCGGTAGTGCAGCGGCGAGAAGTGCACGAGTTCCCGCAACGCGATCCAGCCGTAGCTGAGGCTGCCGAAGCGCAACGAGATGTCATTGGTGGCGCGGTTCACACGGGCGTCGTAGCCGGTGGACATCACCGCCCCGACGAAGCGTGACGGGTACGCCTCGTTGGCCACGTGTGCCAGGTCCACGCGTCGGGTTGCTCCGACGCAGATGGCGTCGATAGCACGTGGGAGGTCCTTGGGGACGCCCACCCCGCGCGCGAAGTCGTTCCCCGTGCCCGCAGGAATTATGCCCAGGGTGGCCTCGGTACCCGCGCAGGCGTTGAGTCCCAGGTGGGCCATGCCGTCGCCCCCCATCACGAGGACCGCGTCCCCGGTCCGGGCCGCCAGCGCTGCGGTGCGGGTCAGCTTCTCGGCGTCGGTCCACGAGGCCGAAGAGATCACCTGGACCTCAGCGGTTGGCAGCCGGTCACGCAGCGCCCGGGCCACCTTCGGTAGCTCGCGTCCGGAGCGTCCCCCGCCTGAGCCCTCATTGACCACCAGGGTGTAGAGGCGGGGTTTGGCGAGTTCCCTCACTGCGGGGTCACTTGCCGTCGTGAACGTCGATGGACCACTCCGTGACGGCTTCCTCGGTGATGCCCTTGCGCTTGTCCAGCCTGAGGCAGATCGCCTCGGCAATCATGTACAGCACCGTCATCGGCACCGACAGCGCCAGCATGGAGAACGGGTCCGTGGATGGCGTCGCGACGGCCGCGAACACGAAGGTGCCGAAGATGACGAACTTGCGGGACGCCACCAGTTGGTGGCCCTTGACCACGCCCGCCAGGTTGAGCGCCACCAGCACCACCGGCAGCAGGAACGAGGCGCCGAACACGAGGATGATCTTGATCTCCATGGCGAGGAAGCTCGACATGTCCAGCAGGTTGACGATGCCCATGTTCTTGGGTGTGAACCCCAACATGACAGCGATGCCCTTGGGCCAGACGAAGTAGCCGACGGCGCAGCCCAGGAGGAACAGCGGCACGGCAGCCCCGAGGAAGCCCAGTGCGTACTTCTTCTCCTTGGAGACCAGGCCCGGTGCCACGAAGGCCCACAGCTGGTACATCCAGACGGGGCTGGAAACCAGGACACCGGCCAGTGAGCAGGCGATCACCGCGAGCGTCAGCGGCGAGACGACGCCGTTGTTGACGACCATGGTCTTGGCGCCCGGATTCACTCGGTCCAGGGCGGCGACCGCCTGGTTGTACGGACCCATGACGAAGGAAATGAGTTCGTTGTAGAAGAAGATGGAGGCCAGGGCGACGACGACGATGGCTGCCACCGAGATGCCCAGCCGATAGCGGACCTCCCGAAGGTGGTCCATGAGCGCCATCGTGCCATCTTCGGACGGCTTGGGCGGCAGCAGCCAACTGAGCCGACGCGGCTTCGCGTCGGGCTCAGTGGCGGTGGTTGCCATGCTCAGATCCCGGTCCCGGTGTCGTGCTGCCGCAGAGCTTCGTCGCGGGCAGCACTTTCGCGGGCCTGGAGGTCGCGCTCACGCGCTTCAATCTCACGGATCCGACGATCCTGCTCGGTCTCCGTGCGGGTCTCGGGCTGCACGATCTCAGCGTCCACGACTTCGGGGTCGATGCCGCCACCCACGCCCTTGACCTCGTTCTTGAACTCCTTGATTGAGCGGCCAACACCCTTGCCGAGACCGGCGAGACGTGAGCCACCGAACAGCAGCAGAGCAATGGCCAGGATGATGAGCAATTCCTGAGGACCCATGTCTGTTCACCTCTTTCCCCGGAGTTTGACCCCGGGCTAGTTACGCACAACAAGATTCTAGTCGCGACTGGCGGGAAGCTGAATGGCCCCCAACAGTTCGCCGGCTTCATCGACGCGCCGACCCAGCATGCGTACTTCGCTGTACAGGTCGGATGTCTTGTGTGCCAGCCACACGGCATAGGAGACCACGGTCACCACGCCGAGCAGCGCGATGCCACCGAAGATGAGAACCCAGATCACGAGACGAAATGGTACCCCGCTCGTGCGCAGACGAGCGAACGGGGCTCAGACCGGAGAGTCGGCGTAATGGGCAAGTGCGGTCCGTGCCTCCGCGGCGGCCGCGCGCGCCACCTGTTCGTCGGACACACGCAGGACGGCATCGCCCAGCCGTAGCAGCAGCGCCGTCGCCCACTCCAACGACGCCACAGGAAATGTTACGCATTCGTGACCGTCTCGAACACGCCGATCGGTCACCGGGTAGTACTCACTGACCCAGCCGGCCTCCCGTGCGAGTTCCAACTCGAGGTGGCTCGAGGCGTCCGCGAACCACTCGTCGGCCATTTCGGGAAGGTCGCTCCTGGTGTCGAACGTCCCGCCCGTCTCGGCGATGGCGTCAATGCGGTCGAGCCGGTAGGACCGCCACGCGCTCCGTGGCCGGCTCCATGCGTCCAAATAGGCGAAGCCGTGATCCACCCGCAGTCGGGTCGGTTCAACGACGGGGTGTGTCAAGGGGCTGCGTCCGGACCCCAGATAGGTCAGCTCCAGCACCCTCCGCCCGGAGATGGCCTCCTGCAGCAGTTGCCTGTGCTCCTGGCGTCCCGCGGCCACGGACACTGAGACCGCAGGGTCCACCTCCCCCACCAGAGAACGCAGCTTGGCCAGTGCGCTGCGTGCAGCCTCGGAGCCGCCCGAGGTCTCCACCAGCATGTCGAGCGCCACCAACAGGCTCGTGGCCTCCTGCAGCCGCATCCGCATGGGACGGGCGAGCACGTCGGCGTTGCGGAAGAAGATGTGGCCGGCGTCGCGCACCTCGTCGATGTCGACGTCGAAGAGGTCGCCGTAGAACCCCTCGGGGAGACCACAGAACTGCAGCACCTCGATGTCGCTGACCACCTGCCGGGTGGTGATGTCGAAGTGCTCCGCCACCTTCGTCACGGAGACGCCCTGGTGCTGTTGCAGGTAGGGAACCAGTTTCAGCAGCCGTGAGAGCTGTTCTGTCGACTTCATGCCGTCCACCTGTCTGCCACGCCGCGGAGTTGCCTGATCACGGTGGACCGCAGGCCCGGGGGTGCTAGGCAGATGGCGTCAGGGCCCAGGGCGCAGACGTCGGCCGCCAAGATGTCTGGTCGCGTTGCCGGGAGACGCCACGCGCTGAAGCCCTCGGGCAGCGGATCGCCCCAGTTGACGGGCGTGGCGACGCGTCGCACATCACCACCCATGCCGTCGCGCAAAGCGACCACGGCTACGGCGCCCTCCTGGTCCGCGTCGAAGCGTGCGAGCTCGGCGAGGGTGTCCACCGGCGGCACCTCGTAGGCGGCCGGCGGTCCGAGTGCGATGACGTCGGAGGTGACGCGGCTGAGCTTGAAATTGCGGGGCGCGTCCCGGTCAAGGTCGTAGCCCAGCAGGTACCACCGGCCCCGACGCTGGGACAGCCGCCACGGCTGGACCCTGCGTGGCTTGCCCTTGTAGTCAAAACTGATCTCCCGGCGGGCGAGCAACGCCTCCCGGGCCGCGTCGAAGCCGGGCTCGGCGGGGATGCGGGGACGCAGCGTCAGCAGTCTCTCGGGGTCCGGGTCGGCACCGGCGGCACGCAAAGTTTCAAGGGCGTCGGCCGTCTGCTCAGCTGCCACGCTGTCCTGCCAGACGGACGACGCGGCCCCGAGAACCGCGAGCTCTTCGGGTGTGAACGCCACCGGGGGGAGTTCGAAGTCCGAGCGGTCGATGCGGTACCCGTCATCGACGTCGAGGTCCGGCTCATTCGAGCCCGTGGCGATCGGGACGCCAGCGGCGCGCAGGTCCTCCTTGTCGCGTTCGAACATCCGCTCGAAGGCGCCGTCGGACTGGTGGCGGTACCCCTCGATCGTGGAGCGGATCTGGCGCTTTGTGACGTACCCGCGCGCGCTCAGCATCATGATCAGCAGATTGACGAGACGCTCTGATTTTGCCTTGGACACCCGTTGCACTTCCCTTCCTGCGCGGCAGGCTACCCCACCGCCTGACTCGTCGTTGTGGACAATGGGCCGTGTCCGTCATCGTTGATCGCTACGCACCCAGTCCCACCTCCGACCTGCATGTGGGAAACCTGCGCACCGCCCTGGCCGGATGGCTGCTGACGAGGGCAGGGGGTGGGAAGTGGCTCATGCGTGTCGAGGACCTCGACGCCGAGCGGGTGCGCGCCGCAGGCACCATCGCC
>JBBSRQ010000139.1:0-8360 GCA_038242845.1 Propionibacteriales bacterium
GACTCCGACTGCGAGGCGTTCGACATCGAGAGCACCGTCAAGGTGGGCGTCGCGAACGGCACCACCTATGACCAGTACTTGAAGGACGAGGGTTTTAAGGGTGAGGTGGTGAGCTTCGAATCCGACATCACCGCACTGGAGGACACCGAGGCCGGCCGTCTTGACGGCACCATCACCGGTCTGCTCGTGGGACTGTTCCAGATTCAGGACGCCAAGCGGGACCTGCGCGCCTGCGGTGACCCCCTCTACACGGAAAGCCCCGCCGTCGCTGTCGCCAAGGACAACCCGTTGAAGAGTGACATCGACGAGGCGTTGAAGACCATCAAGGACAACGGCACCTACGCGGACATCAGCAATAAGTGGTTCGGTGAGGACATCTCATAGTGGACTTCTTCGGGATGTTCGCCGAGTACGCGCCGATCTTCATCAAGGCGACCTGGGTCACCCTCTCGTTGACGGCCGTCGCGCTCGTCTTCGCCGGCATCCTCGGCGCGGGGGTGGCTGCCATGGCCATGAGCCGGATCAAGCCGCTGAAATGGCTGGCGGCAGGGTTCATCGGGTTGATCCGTGGCACGCCGCTGATCGCCCAGTTGTTCCTGCTGTATTTCGGGATGACGAGCATCGTGCTGTTGGACGCGTTCTGGGCTGGTGCGATTGCGCTCGGGGTACACAACTCCGCCTACATTGCCGAGATCATCCGGTCCGGATTCCAGTCCGTACCCAAGGGCCTCGTGGAGGCGGCCCGGTCGCTCGGCATGTCACGGGAGCGCACGCTGAGACGGGTGCAGGCACCGTTGGCCTTCCGCACCATCCTGCCCGTGCTGGGCAGTCAGTTCATCATTGCTGTGAAGGACTCGTCGCTGGTGGCATTCATCGGCCTGACCGAGTTGTTCCGCACCGCGCAGAACACGGCCGCGGCAACCTACAAACCCCTGTCCACCTACGCGATTGTCTCCGTGTACTACCTGGCGATCGTGCTCGTGCTGACCGCCGTGGTGAACCGCATGGAGAAGCGCATGGGCCAACACACGTCGTGAGGTGACCATGCCACATCCAGAAGAAGAACTAGACGCCGCCGCACAGGAGCGTTTCCTCTCAGGGGACGCGAACAAGGGTGAGGCCATCGTGCAGTTGCGCGGTGTGACGAAGAAGTTCGGGGAGACAGTCGTCTTCAAGGACGTTGACCTCGACGTCGGCGTCAGCGAGGTGGTGGTCCTCATCGGTCCCTCCGGCGCCGGTAAGTCCACGCTGCTCCGGTGCGTCAATGGTCTGGAGCAGATCACCTCGGGTGACATCATCGTTGCAGGACAGAAGCTGAGCTATGACCAGAAGCACCTCAACCGCATCCGTTCGCGCATCGGCATGGTGTTCCAGGCGTTCAACCTGTTCCCGCACATGAATGTGACGGAAAACATCGCTGTGGCGCAGCGCGACGTGCTGGGGCGTGACAAGGACGAGGCCATGGCCAAGGCCCTCAGCCTTCTGGACCGGGTGGGTCTGGCCCACAAGGCGGACGCCTATCCCGGCAGCCTGTCGGGAGGCCAGCAGCAGCGCGTCGCCATCGCACGGGCCCTGGCAATGGACCCGATCGTGATGCTCTTCGACGAACCCACCTCCGCCCTTGATCCGGAGTTGGTGGGCGAGGTGCTCGCGGTCATGAAGGACCTGGCTGAGGAGGGCATGACGATGATATGCGTAACGCATGAAATGCGATTCGCCCGTCGTGTGGCGGATCGTGTGGTGCTCATCGCGGACAAGGGCATCGCCGAGCAGGGGCCGCCCGATCAGTTACTGGACCACCCTGCCACGGAGCGTGCGCAGAGCTTCCTTTCGGAGATCTCCGATCATTGATCCGGGACATTCGTTTCAGAAGTGGTGAAACCCATGAGGTGGGTTCCACCCATGACACATGACAACGACCCTGCCGATCCGTGGATCGGCAGGGTCGCGTCGTTCGGGAGGGAAGCCCTACTGCGCTGCGGGCGCAGTGACGCTTTCCGTGTGGACCTCAAGATCCAGCAGCAACACTGTGGACAGGTCGTTGGCCGCAGCACGCAACTGCGTGACGTCGACGGCCTCGAAGTTGTCCGTGACGGCTTCCTCGAAGTCGGACAGCACCTCGGTGCGGTCCCGACCCTCGGCCACCTTCACGGCGATGTCCTGGCGGATGCCCTCGCTCAGGATTCCTCCCTTGCGGGAGGCCCGGCGGGCCAGCTCGGCGGCGTACTTCTCTGCTTCTGCCACGTCACGGGGATCCTCGGACGACAGCATCGTGGCTGTGCGCTCCAGAACCGCCTGTCCGCGCTCGAGCTTCCCGTCACCGATCTCGGTGATGGCCCGGCGCAGTAGCTCCCTCTCCGGGCGTCGGGACTCACGCACCATCAGCTGCATCTGCAGCGCCAGCACGCGTTCGCGGGTCCGGGCACCCTCGGTGTCGTAGTGGTTCAGGCTCGGGACCAGCTCGCCGCGCCCGCTGCTCTGGGTCATGGTGTCGAGGAACTCGCGGCGTGCCTCGTCCGGGGTCGAGATGGTGTCACGCAGGGGCATGGCCTTGATGGCCAGGGTGGCGAAGAACGAGATCACCAGAATCGGCAGGATCGCGAGGAAGACCACGTGCAGCCGGTCAGCGAGGCCGTGGCGGATCGCATCCACGACCGCAGGAGGCAGTCCGGCCGTCGCAGAGGGGTCAAGGACGTCGCCCACACCTACGCTGCCGATCCGGTCGCCCATCTGTTCCGCCACGTCCGGGGGGAGATGGGTCGTAATGGCCTTGGAGAGACCACCGGTCATGAGGGATCCGAAGACGGCGATGCCGACGGTGGCGCCCACGTTGCGGAAGAACTGGGTGGAGGCTGTCGCGATACCCAGGTCGCGTCGGGCCACGGCGTTTTGCACCACGAGCGTGTACTGCTGCATGGAGGCGCCGAGGCCGATGCCGAGGACCACCATGGCGATGCTCAGCTGCGTCTGGGTGGATTCTGCATTGAGGCGGCTCATGAGCCACACACCGGCGAACATGGTGAGCACGCCCAGCAGCATGATCTCCTTGTAGCGACCGGTGCGCGTGATGAGCAGGCCCGCGCCGATACCGACGAGGATGAAGCCGATCATGAGCGGCAGCAGGATGAGGCCGGAGTCGGTGGCGCTGACCCCGAGCACGCCCTGGGCGTAGACGGGGATGTAGATGGTGGCGCCGAACATGACCATGGACACCGAGAATGCGGCGATGTTGGCAGCTGTGAAGACGGAGTTGCGGAACAGGCGTAGCGGCAGGAGGGGCTCCTCGGCCTTCAGCTCGACGAGGACGAATGCCACCAGACCCAGCCCGCCGGCGACGAAGAGCGAGATGATGACGGCGGAGTTCCACGCGTAGGTGGTTCCACCCCATGAAGTGGCGAGCAGGACCATCACGAGCGACGGCGCGAGTGTGACGATTCCCCACACATCAACGACAGCCTTGCGCTGGACGTGGGGCAACTTCAGGAACTTCATGACGAAGAAGAGGGCGACGATGCCGAGCGGGAGGGTGGAGAAGAAGTTCCAGCGCCATCCCAGGTTGTCGGTGATGAGGCCACCGGCCAGCGGGCCGGCAACAGAGGTGACCCCGAAGACCGCACCCATGAAGCCCTGGTACTTGCCGCGCTGACGGGGCGGGATGATGTCACCGATGATCGTCTGCGACAGCGGCATGATCGTTCCCATGCCGAGTCCCTGGATCGCGCGTCCGGCCACCAACATCTCGAAGCTGACGCTGAAACCGCTGACAATGGAGCCGACCATGAAGACCGCGAGTCCGCCGATGTAGAAGAGGCGGCGCCCGTAGAGATCAGACAGCTTGCCCATGATGGGCACGCTGACGGCGGATGTCAGCATGGCGGCTGTCGCCACCCAGGAGTAGTGGTCGATGCCGCCGAGGTCGGCCACGATACGGGGCATGGCGGGCCCGACGATGGTTTGGCTGACGGATGCCACCAGCATGCCGATCATCAGCCCGATGAAGACCTGCCGGTCCTGGGGTGAAAGTTTGTAGGCGGTGCGTGGTGCCGCGGGGGTCTTGGTCATGCGTTCTCCAGGCTGTCGTTCAGGCGGCTGAGCAGGCGGGCGAGTTCACTCTTGTCCTCGGGTGCCCAGTCACCCAGCGATCGTGTGATGAGTTGTACGCGGCGGGCACGTTCCGCGGCTAGGGCCCGACGGCCCAGATTCGTCAGGGACAGTAGGTGTGCGCGGCCGTCGTCGGGGTCGGGGTGTCGTTCGATGAGCCCGCTGTCGCACAGGTGTGACACCCGGCGGCTCATGGTGGAGGTGTCGAATCCTCGCAGGGCGGCGAGGTCGCTCAACCGCACGCCGTCCGGGGAAGCACCGTTGGAGAGTGAGACGAGGGTGGAAAAGTCCTGGTGGTTCATGTCGGGGTCGGCATGGCGAGCCAGCATCTGTCCAAGCGTCCCGAACAGCCGGGCGAGCTCATCGGTTAGTTGCATGCTGCAAGCATATACCTGCGTCCTCTGGGGGCCAAAGGGCGTAGTCGTCAGGCGATGACCCGGTGCACACGAACCTCATAGGGTCCCATGCGAGCGCTGTCATGACCGGTGGTGAGGACGGATTCGAGCGCCTCGCGGTGGTGGGGAGGGCTCACCGGCTGATCGGACAGGTTCACCTCCACGAGCCATTGGCGCCCTTCCAGTTCGCGGTACCAACCAAAATAGTTGGTGCGGTCGATGCCGACGAACGTGATGTCACCGAGGCGCAGTTCCGCGTGTGAGCGCCGCAGCGAGATGAGCGACCGGTAGAAGTTCATCACGGAATCAGGATCGTCGCGTTGCTCGGCCACGGTGTAGCCCGTGGAATGTTCGTGGAAGCCGATCCAGGGCTCGCCAGAGGTGAAGCCATGGTTGAGGGAGGTGTCCCACCGCATCGGGGTACGGGCATTGTCCCTGGACCCAGCTAGTACGACGTCGACGCTCTCTGGGCCGTCACCGCGAGGGGAGAGTCGGTTCAATGACTCGATGTCGCGGAAGGCTGCGGCGTTGGGGAAGTCCTGGTTGACGGCAGCAATCTCCTGCCCCTGGTAGATGAACGGAGTACCGCGTCCCAGAAGTTGGATGGCTGCCAATGCCTTCGCCAGTGCTGTGCGGTGCGTGGCGTCCGGGTCGACCTTGGAGATCATGCGTGGGTTGTCGTGGTTCTCCCAGAAGAGGCTCACCCAGTCGCCGGAGCCGAGGCGGGACTGCCGATCGATCATGTAGTACTTCAGATGGTTGAGGTCGTAGCGGTAGTCGTCCCAGCGGGTTTTTCCCGGGGTTTCGAGATGGTCGAAGCCGAACACCAGGTCCAACTCATGGCGGTCCTCGCCCGTGAGGAGCCGGCCCGTCTCGATGCCGATGCCCGGGGTCTCACCGATCATGACCGCCACCGGGTCCCTGCCCGGCCCATCACCCACGTGGCCGCGCCGGGTGAAACCGTCCCGGCGCAGTTCCGCCAGGTACCTGTGCAGGTGTGGGCCGTGGAAGTAGTGTTCGACCCCCGGAAACTCCATGAGCGACCCGATGAATTCGTTGCCCTCGGGGAGGCCCTCGCGCTTGGAGATGAAGTTGATGACGTCCAGCCGGAACCCGTCGATTCCTCGATCCAGCCACCAGCGGACCAGGTCGGCCACCTCGTCGCGCACAGCGGGGTTGTCCCAGTTCAGATCGGGCTGACCGACGGCGAACAGGTGCAGGGCCCACCGTTTGGCATCATCGAGCCACCGCCACGCCGGCCCGGAGAAGTACGACGCCCAGTTGTTGGGTGGTGCCTCCGGGGTGCCCTGGCGCAGGAAGTAGTACTCACCGTAGGGGCCGTCGGGATCCTTGCGTGCCGCGCGGAACCAGGCGTGCTGATCGGAGGTGTGGTTCACCACGAGGTCGAGGATGATCCGCATGCCCCGCTCATGGCAGGCGGCGATCAGTTCGTCTGCGTCGTCGAGGGTTCCCATCTCGGGCATCACCGCGCGGTAGTCGGAGATGTCGTAGCCGTTGTCCTCGTCGGGGGAGGCGAAGATGGGGGACAGCCACAGGCAGTCCACGCCGAGGTCCTCCAGGTGGTCCAGGTGCTCGAGGATGCCGCGGAGGTCACCCATGCCGTCGCCGTTGGAGTCCGCGAACGAGCGGGGATACACCTGGTAGAACACTGCCTCCTTCCACCACCGAGGAGTCACAGGGCCGGTGGTGGTGGTCGGTGAGTCGGGGACGTCATTCATCAGCTCCAGCAGCGTGTCCATGAACCCACGGCCCATGAACCGATGTCCCAGGCGCTCGATGAAGCGCAACCGGAGCCGACGGATGACGGGGTTGTCCACCCATCGCCGCGAGCGGCCCAACTGGAGCAGGATCTTGTCGATGACGTCGCGACCCAGGGGGTGCGCATAGACATCCCCGATGGTTGATCCGCGGTCCATCCGGCGGTGCCCCTGTGGCGTCATCACTTCTGACCCTCCCTGACGCGGAGATCCGCGACGATCTCGGCATAGCGTTCCTCGTCCAGCGTGTAGGTGCGTCGCAGGACGGCCCAACTGATGATCACAAGTATCATCGGCACCACCATCATGACGGCCTTGAAGGCGAGCACCCCACCGGTTGTGATGTCCGCCGCCGACCGGGCCTGGCTGATGCCAGAGATCAGCAGCGCCACTCCGACGAGGCCTGTGCCCAGTGCGTTGGAGGACTTGTAGATGAACGGTTGGAGGGAGAAGGTGATGGATTCGGTGCGGCGCCCGACTTTCCATTCCCCGTACTCGACGCAATCGGCAATGAAGAGCAGCATCAGCAACTGGATGAACGCCTGCCCCACGAACAACAGGACCCCGGCGACGCCGATCACGAGCATTGACGAGCCGGCCAGTGCGAACACGGCCAACCCGGCGGCGCACATGGCGGAGGCGAGCCCGTGGATTTGGCGACGTTTCAGCCGGGCAGACACCACGGGGAAGATGGCGAGACCAGTCAGTTGCGCCACCCCGAGGATCGCCGCGAAGACGGGATACATGTTCTCGTCGGCATAGATGTACTTGAAGTAGTAGATACCGAGGCTCGTGGTGGCCGTGTATCCAGCCATGAACAGCACCATTGCCACCGTTACCCACAGCAGTTGGTCGTTGCGGCCAATGATGCGGAACAGCTCACGCAGTGGAGTGTGGGGTGCTGGTGCAGCCACCTTCTGTCTTGTGAACACCAAGGTGAGGGACTGGAACACCAGCATGATGGCGACCAGTGCGATGGCGAACATCCACCACGCGCGTTGGGGGCTGCCGACCAGAGCCGTCAGCCATGAGGTGATGGGAACAATGCCCACAACCACCGAGAACAGCCCGATGTTGGCGCAGATCCGGGCGATGACGCCAGTGCCCTCGCGCTCCTTGAGGTCACGGGACAGCGACGGCAACATCCCGTAGAAGGAGATGTCGTTGATGGTGTAGCTGATGCCCCACATCAGGTAGGCGAAGAAGAACAAGATGAGGAAGGCGGAGCCGCTGGCTTCCTTGTTCGAGAACAGCAGCACCGTGGAGAACCCCCACAGCAGCGCTCCCACGGCGATCCACGGTTTGAATTTGCCCCACCGGGTGCGCGTGTTGTCGACGATGACGCCCATGACGGGGTCGTTGAGGGCGTCGAAGATGCGCAGCCCGACGATGATGGCCGTGACCGCGACGAGTTGCCGGTCCGAGACGTTGACCACCTCGGTGAGGTAGACGATCAGGTACAGGCTGACCAGTGCAGCAACCATGTCGCGGCCCAGTGTTCCTAGACCGAATGAGAGTTGGTTGCGCCATGACCTGGGTGCGGCGTCTGCTCCGTGGCGGGGGACCGCGTCGAGACCGCTCATGGGCGACAGTGTGGCACGTCCGCAGTGCGGTTCCGGGACAGTTCGCGATACGGGGCCGACTGGTTGATCAAGGGGGAATACTGGTGGTCCGAAGCCATAACAACCAACGGCCAATGAAGGCTGTGGAGGAGTCAGCATGAGCGAGCACACCGACCGTACCGAGGACGCCGAGCGCGTCAGCTCCGACGCCCCTGCCGAGGGAGCGGAGAACCCCGGTCAGGATGAGACGGCCACCACTCCCCACGCGCAGGATCCGGCCGAGGGTGTGGACCCTGACGAGCCTGTCCAGCGCTGAGCAGAAACCACTGACCACAACTCCGCGCGCCGCGCGGGGGTCCAAATACTGATGCAGCAAGTTCCAGCCGTAAGGGCTGCGACGGTGACGAAGGAGTCAGACATGAGCGAAGTGCACAACCGTCCGGGTGAGGGATCGGACAACCCCGGAGGCTACGGGACCGAGGTGACCGAGGAGGCCCCGGAGGAGGGTTCGGCCAATCCCGGCC
>JBBSRQ010000140.1:0-8271 GCA_038242845.1 Propionibacteriales bacterium
CCCCGGTGTGTCCGGAGAAGACGCACATTGTCGAGACCGCGCTCTAGTTCTTAAAAACTGCCCTCTTTAAACTAAAGGTTAAAAAACTGCGGTCTGCTGTCGTATGCAGCAGCGGGCGTACTGCAACTTTGCTACCGTCACGGCATCGAGACGATCGGGGGGTCGATTGATGGACGATACCGAGGACGAGAACGTGCAGGTTCAGCCGCGCTGGCCGTGGTTCGCTGCTGGCGTCTTGCTGTTTGCTTCGGCAGCGTTGACGGCTGTTTCGGTCCATCTCCACTGGATCCCCTGCCGGGGGAGCATGCTGGATGGGACGGTGTTTGGCCCCACGGTGACCGCGGAGTTCACGACGGCCTGCCTGTCGCGGATGGATACGGGTCTCCCGTTTCCGTACCCGCCTGAGATCGCTGAGCAGGCATCCTGGACGTCCGAGCTCGGCGCAATCGCCATGGTGTTGGCAGTCGCGTCGTGGATCGTGCTGGTTCTCGGGCTCCGCCTACGTTGGGAAACCCGGTGGGTCGCGCTCATCGCAGCCGTGGCTCCGACCCTCGTCGCGGTCATGGGGTTGTTCGCGGCACTGAACCGCCGGCGTGATCCCGACGCCTACATCTCGGGGTGGCTCTGGATAGCCGTCGACGTTGTGGCCGTCGTGGTGATGGTTGTGCTCTGGCGGCGAAACACCGACCTCCGGAGTGGGGTCCTTCCCGGTCTGACGTTCGTCTTGTGGGGGGCCACTGCTTTCGGCATGGCGCACGGGATCGTCGAGTACGTGGGCATGGCGGCGTTCAATCAGAACAACTGGGACACGCCTCCTGGGACCGGATGGATCACCGTCGCCGTCCTCGTGATTGCTGGTTCCGCCTCTTTCGGGTTCGGCAGGGATCCACACGAATCTCGGAAAGTAGCGGGCTCGGTATCACCATCCGTATGACTTTGTCTCGTCGACGGGTACCTACGTCCGCACCGGCTGGCAGACGGTCTCCAATGATCAGACTCCAATCTGCTCGACGGGTTCGTTGTGCGAGCTGTCAATGCCGACGGAGTGTCGAGGACGCTCGGCAGTTCTTTCTTGCGTATCCGGCGGTGGATCGATTGGAAGCGAGGGCCGAGGCCACGATAGGTCGGTGGTACAGGATCCATGTGTTGGTGCTGTCGAAAAGCCCAACTGCATGTTCTTCGGGCGGCACTGGCTCTGGGCAGATGTAGCGTGAGGCTCCGGCCAAGGAGAAGAGCCAGATCCCATGAGTGAGTCAGTGGTCTTTCTTCATGGTGCCGGCGCGGCCGGTCCCGCGGCTTGGCCTCAGCAGATCAAAGACGCGCCGGAGGCCTGGACCTTCTTGGCGCGTCAACTGGTCAGCGATCCTCCTGGCGAGGACGCGCAGCGGATCATGGACCAACTCGGCGCTACGGGGCCGGGTCACGTTGTGGCCCACTCCTTCGGCAGCATTGCGGCCGTTCTCGTTGCGCAGCAGTCACCCAACCTCGTCCGATCTCTGACCCTCATCGAACCCGCGTGCTTCGATCTTGCACGCGGTCGTCAGGCCGTCGAGGAGCACATCAGTGCCATGGCTCCTGTTCTGGCGATGCGGAACGACCCAGCGGTGTCGGCCCGAGAGTTCTCGAGCAGATTCGCGTCCGCCATGGGTGCGGATCCCCCGGACCTTCCAGACGACGTACTGGAGATCAAGGTGGCTCGCCTGCGCTCAATGGTGCCCCCGTGGGGATCGGCACTCAGAGTGGAAGCCGGACTCCCTGTCTCAACGTTTGTGCTGACGGGTGATTGGAGCTCCCTGTACGAAGAGACTGCGGAAGCTCTGGTGAGTTTCGGGGCGGTTCATGAGCGGATGGGTGGCTTCGGACACCGAGTTCAGGATCACCCGAGGGCTTCATCCCGCATGGCACAGCATTGGGCATCGGTGCCCAAATCCTGAGAAGCAGACGTTGACCACAAGAGAAGTGAACGCACCCACGTTGAACACTTCCGTTGAGTCGAACTGTTTGTTCAATGTGCTGAGCGTGGAGGCGTTCCATACGCGCTACGTCTCGACACATGCCCTATCTCAGTGATCGCAGGCGTCGCCTTCACCGTACGACACGTCCTTTCGTTACACTTCTAATTGTTGCTATTCGATAGCTACTGAGCGATAATCGATACATGATGAACCGTATAGTGGTGGACGTACTTCGCGTCCTGCTCGCTGGATTCATGTTGGCCATTCTGTTCCTGCAGGCCATTGGTTTGCCCTGGCTCTCCGGGGTGTTGGCACAGGACCTCCCGGCGGAGGCGTACATGCGGTGGCCGATTTTGGCGTTGTCCATAGCGGGTCTGGGTTGCGTCCAGGTGGGCCTCTTCAGCACCTTCCGCCTACTCGGCTTCACAAGAAGGGGGGACGTCTTCTCCCGCCACGCCCTGCGATGGGTTCACTGCATCATCGGAGCCTCCCTCGCGGGCAGCTTGGTGTGCGTCGCAACGCTGGTCTATCAGTCCTTCACCGTCGGCGGTCCGCCTCCTTGGACGCTCTTGCTCCTCTGCGGGGTCTTGGCTGGGGTAGGAATAGCTCTGCTATTGACCGTCATGCGTACCTTGCTCATGCAAGCCACGACCTTGCGACGTGACATGGAGGCGGTGATCTAGTGCCCATCGTCATCCGTATCGACGTGGAGTTGGCCAAGCGCAAGATGTCAGTCGGTGACTTCGCCGATCGCGTCGGCATTACTCCAGCCAACATTGCCGTTCTTAAGAACGGTCGCGCCAAAGCAGTACGTTTCAGCACACTCGCTGCCATGTGTGAAGTCCTAGAATGTCAGCCCGGAGATCTTCTCGAATGGGAACCCGAAGGCCCTGATCGATAGCCGACCTCAGCTGGCAATCTGGGACGGCGCTGAAACGAATCTCGTCCGACGGGGCGAACGGCTCACCCATTCTCTCCTGTGTGAAGAGCCACGAAACTTTTTTTAAGAACTACCGGATCGGCGTCCAGCGTCAGACTTTCCAGCCGGATCGATACGTGCGCGCTCGAAGGAGTTCGGCGAGTTCGATGTGGACCGCGAGAATCTTGGCAAGTCTGTTCTCACTCACGACGAGGAAGACTCTGAGCAATAACCGCCTCCTCAGGAACATGCCGAGGGCGCTCCGCACCGTGACGCACCTACTTTGAACACTTTCACCGAAACGGGCCCTTTAATCAAAGTGCTGAGCGGGGACGTGTGCAATCTGCGCAGCTTACTTTTTACAAACGTTGCCCCATATTATATACCGTAGAATAAAGGGTTTCTAGCGGCTGGCGAGTCCGCCGCTCCTGGGCAATTTTGCTCAAATTTCCTCAAAAAACGGTTCTGGGCGCCCCCGCCTGTAAGCGGGAACGCCCTCTTGAAACCGTCCACCCAACGTCGAAACGGGGTTCTGTGGCTGAGAGTTACCCCGCATGAGGCTTGACCACCACCACCACCACAAATCGGCCTTCGCCACCGCTCCAACGGTAGTTCTGCAGCAGCAGCAAGTGACACTCGTACACTTCCGCCACGGGCACATTGCTGCTGCTCCGGAGGGCCGATCGACGAGGCAGGAGATCCTCACTCGGGCCGCGTCAACGCATCAGCGGTGACACTGGAGGCTCGACCAGGCAGCGCGAATCCTGCACAGTTGGGTCGACGTCACCGCCATGCCAGGGACGGTGCGTGCCGTGAGCGTGCAGCACGGAGCCCGTTGAGGATTACGAGGACTTCCGCGATCTCGTGGATGAGGACGACGGTGGCGAGGCCGAGGATGCCTGTGATGGATAGTGGTAGGAGCGTCGCGATGATGAGGATCGAGATGGCGATGTTTTGGTTGATGATTTTTCTGCCGTGGTGGGCGTGAGCGAGTGCTTGGGGGATGAGCCGGAGATCGTGGCCGGTGAAGGCGACGTCGGCTGATTCGATCGCGGCGTCCGAGCCGGTTGTGCCCATCGCGATGCCAAGGTCGGCGGCGGCGAGGGCGGGGGCGTCGTTGATGCCGTCCCCGATCATGGCTGTGGGGTGGGTGCGGCTGAGTTCGGTGACGGCTTTGGCCTTGTCTGCGGGACGTAGTTCCGCGCGCACGTCGTGGATGCCAGCCTGTGCGGCGATGGCGCGGGCGGTGCGGACGTTGTCTCCCGTGAGCATCGTCACACCAATCCCTCGGGTCCTGAGCGTGGCGATCACCTCGGGCACTTCGGGGCGCAGTTCGTCACGGACTCCGATCGCCCCGACGGTTTGCCCGTCGCGGTGCACGATGACCACAGTCATTCCGTCGTTCTCCAGGGTGTCCACTTCATCAGCGAGTGCGCCACCAGTGAGCCAGCGAGGACTACCCACTGTGATCGTTGCCCCGTCCAGGTGGCCGGTGATGCCGTGACCGGCGGTTTCGGTGATCCCTTCGGCGGGTTGTGCGTGGGGTGCTGCGGTCGTGATCGCCGCCGCGAGTGGGTGTGTGCTGTGCTGTTCCAGGCTTGCCGCCCACTCCAGTACGAGTTCAGGCGATGTGGAGGCTGCGGAGAGGACGCGGGTGACGGTGGGTTGGTTGCGGGTCAGGGTGCCGGTTTTGTCGACGGCGAGGTGGCGGATGCCACCGAAGCGTTCGAATGCGGCCCCGGACTTGATCACCACGCCGAATTTGGTCGCTGCGCCGATCGCGGAGACGACGGTCACGGGTACTGAGATCGCCAAGGCGCAGGGGGAGGCTGCCACCAGCACGACGAGGGCGCGGGTGATCCAGAGCTCGGGGTCCCCCAGAAGCGACCCGATGAGCGCGACCAGCACTGCAAGCACCATGACACCTGGCACGAGCGGTCGGGCAATCCGGTCAGCCAGTCGCGCGCGCGACCCCTTCTCGGCCTGGGCTTGCTCAACCAGTTCCACGATTGCCGTCAATGAGTTGTCCACGCCGGCTGCGGTCGCTTCCACCTCCAACATCCCGGAACTGTTGATCGAGCCGGCCGAGACTTCATCGCCTGGCTCGACTTCGACCGGGATCGATTCACCCGTGATGGCGGAGGTGTCAAGGCTGCTGCGCCCGGTGCGCACGACACCATCAGTGGCAACCCTTTCACCTGGCCGCACCACCAGCAGATTACCGATCTGCAGTTCCTTGGCCTGGACCTCCACAGGTTCGCCGTCCGTTTTGATGGTGGCTGTCCTGGGAACCAGTTCCAGAAGTGCTCGCAGCCCGGCGCGGGCACGGTCCATGGCCTTGTCCTCCAACGCTTCCGCGATCGAGTACAGGAAGGCCAGGGCCGCGGCTTCGGCGACGTAGCCGAGGATCACTGCGCCGGTCGCGCTGATCGTCATCAGCAACGCAATGCCGAGCTTGCGTTGCGCGAACAGGTTGCGCAGCGCGCCGGGTACGAACGTGGAGGCCCCCAGCAGCAACCCGACCCAGAAGAGCACCATGGCTGCGAACCCGGCGCCGAACCATTCACAGAACAGGCCGGTGACGAACGCCATCCCGGAGATGACCGGGATCAGAATCCCTGGGTCCTTCCACCACGCCAAGTCCTCGCCAGGGTCGCCCAAGTCCGTATCTGCGGCGTGTGGTGCGGTGATCGTGTTCACGTGCACACCCCGGATACGCCGCAGCCATCGATTGAGCACTCCGGGTCCAGGCAGGGGGCGCTCTCGTCGACCGCGAGCGTGACCTCCACCAGCGCGTTCAGCGCCTGCGTCAGGTGTGGGTCGGCAATCTCATATCGCGTCTGCCTCCCCTGAGGCTCCGCGACCACGATTCCGCAGCCTCTAAGGCAAGTCAGGTGGTTCGACACGTTCGACCTCGTCAGCCCCAAGTCGCGGGACAGCTCAGCCGGATACGCCGGCCCCTCCAGCAGCGTCATGAGGATCCGGGATCGTGTGTGGTCGGCCATGGCCCGCCCCAACCGGTTCATGATATCCAGACGCGAAGTAATGGTCAGCATGCGCTGGACTATACACCGGCTGCTGTACGGTGACGGTTGCCCGCCAGGGATCGGCCTCGGACGTTGCCGTCAAAATGCGTCCGGGCAAAAATCGCTGTGGGCCCACATCCTCTTGACATCGAACGAAAGCTGACGATGTAATCGTTGAATGACGATGAATCGCGAGAAGGTGGCAACGGGGTTTGGGGATGCCGAGCTGGCGTCCACGGCCGACGCGTGCGCCGAGGGTGACCCTTCGGCTGCGGTGTTGCTGTTTCGCAGCCTTGCGGATCCGGCACGGCTGACCATCCTGCAGCACTTAACGTTGGGTGAGCACCGCGTTGTCGACCTGACCAACCACCTGGGGCTTGCGCAGAGCACCACCTCAGCCCACCTGGGCTGTCTGCGCGACTGTGGCTTGGTGTCCGTCCGCACCGTCGGACGGGCATCCGTGTATTCCCTGGCGGTGGGCTCGGAACTCATGGGGTTGTTGAGCTCAGCAGAGCGGCTCCTTGCCGCTACAGGGGACGCGGTCACGCTCTGCCCGACCATGGAACCTTCACAGGCTGCTGCCCTGGCGGATCCTGCAGAATTCGGCGGCGGGAATCAGGCCAGAAGCGATGGCTGACGTGGGGGCCATGTCGGCGGCGGTGTTCTACACCGCGTCAATCCTGATGTTGGTGGGGGTGCGTAGCTGGCAGCAGCAGCGGATCACCGGGACGGCAGGATTCAACGGGTTGTTGCCTCCCTGCTGCTCGCCTGCCAAGTACAGGTCCGGCTCGTCGAGGAGCCGTACCTGGTGGCCATGCATAAGGTCCGCTACCCCAGCTACGCGAGCCGGGCTGGCCGATTCCTACCCGTTCTTGGCCGACTGCGCGACACCCCCCACAGTCCCGCCAACCCCGCACCCAGCCCTGGGCGCTGCGGGACAAGCCCCAGTGACGCCCCCCCGGGGCTGCCCCGTTGGTGAGCAGTGACGACCCCTTACTGGTTTCACCATCGATCACTCGCTGAAAGGTCCACCATGAGACACCAAAAGCTATGGATCGCCGGAGTAGTGGCCGCAGCCCCAGTCGGCTACACCGCGTATCGCGCATCCCTGCGGGAAGTGCGCGGGCCCGACGCAGTGAGAAACCTGTACGACCGAGTGGCTCCTGCCTACGACGTTGCAGCATGGATGTTCCGACCGCTGGGCGCACGTCGACTGCAAGACCAGGCGGTCGACCTACTCGACCTCCACCCAGGAGACACCGTCGTGGACCTCGGATGCGGGACAGGGGTCAACCTGCCAATCCTGGCCAAAGCAGTCGGCGAACGGGGCAGGGTCATTGGTGTTGACGTGTCTGCGAGAATGCTCGCGCAGGCACGCCGTCGAGCGGATCGCCACCGCCTGCCCCAAATCACCCTCACCCGGGCCGACATCCGCAACTTTCATCTGCCGTCAGGTACGACCGCCGTCCTGGCGACCGCATCGCTGGAGATGATCCCCGAACACGACACCGTCGTGCGCGACCTCGCTGCCCAACTTGGGCCCACCCGTGGAAGGCTTGCCGTGGGCGGAGTCCGACGGCCACCAACGTGGCCCGCATGGGCGGTCGCGATCGGTCGCACCGCCACCGCAGTGTTCGGAGTCACCCGCGCCTACGAGGACATCCAACCCTGGCGATCCGTACGCCACCACATGGACCAGATCGCGTTCGAAACAGCAGCCGGTGGGGCCCTCTACCTGATCGTCGCCCAAACCAGACCTGCCTCTGATGATGGGATTCTTCCCACCCCACCTTGGCCCGAACATGAGTGACTTCCTGATCGTGCTGGCCTTCGCGACCCTGCCAGCCGTTGGAAACTTCGCCGGAGGCCTCCTCGCTGAAATCATCGACGTCTCCCAACGAGTACTGAGCCTGGCCCTGCACTTGGCCACAGGCATCGTGCTGGCCGTCGTCGGGCTCGAGCTGGTACCCCAAGCCCTCAAAGGCAACCCGCCATGGATACCCATCGCGGCCTTCGTCGCCGGTGGGGCCCTGTTCATCGGTATCGAACGCCTCATCGACATCATCGAAGATCGACTGAACACCGGAGAAGAGTCCACCGGCCCACTGGCCATCTTCACCGGGGTATCCCTGGACCTTTTCAGCGACGGCATCATGATCGGCACCGGCAGCGTCGTCAACCCCGCATTGGGGCTACTCCTGGCCGTCGGGCCTTCGCCGTCCCCGTACTATCCCATGGTGGACTGGTTGGGCTCTGCGCCGCCCCCACCCAAGACGCGACGGTCACTACTTCGGCCTTCAACTCGCGTCGAGGTCCGTGACTGGCTCACAGCCCACTTGCTGGCAGTTGCCGCCCGCTCCCGGGCCGCGCG
>JBBSRQ010000141.1:0-8232 GCA_038242845.1 Propionibacteriales bacterium
AACCTGCTGGGAGGCGAGCAGTCCGGGCACATCGCGGACGTCGGCTTCGACATGTACCTGCGGCTGGTGGGGGAGGCCGTGGCCAGCTACCGCGGCGAGGACACCACCCCGGAACCCGTGATGCGGATCGAGCTGCCGGTGGAGGCGCACCTGCCGTCGGACTACATCACCTCGGAGCGCCTCCGGTTGCAGATGTACAAGCAGATCGCCGAGATTCGCACCAGCTCAGACATCGACCAGATCCATGCCGAACTGGTCGACCGCTACGGCGAGCCGCCGACCGCGGTGGCAGACCTCCTGTCGGTGGCGCACCTGCGGAACCTGTGTCGCGCCGCCGGTATCGAGGAGGTCGTCACCCAGGGCAAGAATGTCCGCCTCTCGCCGGTGAACCTGCCCGAGTCGCGCCAGATGCGTCTCGCACGGCTCTATCCCGGATCCGTCGTCAAGCAGGCCGCCGAGCTCGTCCTGGTGCCCAAGCCCGAGGATGACGCCCTGGAATGGGCCACCACCCTCGTGGAGCAGGTCTTCGAGTGATCGCTGTAGGATCATGCTCGCGTCGAAGTGGAAGAAGGACTGATACATGAAGCTCGCTCGTCTCGCCCCCCTGGTCGTGGTTGCCCTCGTCGGGTGCAGCCCCAGCCCCACGACCGCTGCCCAGGTGGGTGACACCACCATCACGCAGCAGCGTGTCCAGGACGCGGTCGCCGCCTGCCCCGATGTGCAGGGCAACCCGATCACCGAACCTGTGGCCCTGACGATGCTGCTGCGCACCGAACTCCTACGCGCGGTGGGCGCCCAGCACGACCTGGACATCACGAATGAGCAGATGCTCTCGCTGCTGCGGCAGGACGAGTCCATCGGTGGCTTCCTGCAGGGCCAGCCCGGATGCGCAGAACTGTTCATGCCCGAGGTTGGGTCCCAACTGCTCAGCCAGGTCGTCGCGGGTGACGAGGCGCTGAAGGAGCTCCAGGCGGTCGACGTGCAGGTGAACCCTCGCTACGGGCAGTGGGAGGCTGAGCAGGCCGCCATTGGCGGGTCCGGGTCGCTGTCGGTCCCCTCGCAGGGCTGAGCCAGCCCGGGTGAGCGCGGAGCTGGAACGCCTTCGCAACGTGATGGCTGAGCTCCGGCTCCGCTGTCCGTGGGACGCGCAACAAACACATGCCTCCCTCCTGACCCACCTCGTGGAGGAGACCTGCGAGGTCGTTGACGCGGTGGAGGCTGGCGACGATGGCGAGCTGTGCGAGGAGCTGGGTGACCTGCTGTTGCAGGTCTACTTCCACGCGCGGATTGCCGAGGACGAGGGCCGGTTCACACTCGACGACGTGGCCCGCGGCATCAGCGACAAACTGGTGCGACGACACCCGCACGTCTTCGCCGGCGCGGAAGCACCACGAGACCTCCGCGCTGCGTGGGAGGCCGGCAAACGCGTCGAAAAGGGGCGCACGTCAGCGCTCCAGGGCATCGCCCAGTCCATGAGCTCCGTGGCCCGTGCACAGAAGGTCATCTCCCGCACCCGCTCCCACGCGGTGCCGGTCCATTTCCCGCGCGAACCGATCACGGCCGACGCCGTCGGTGCGCAGACATTGGAACTGGTGGCCCGTGCCCAGGCCAGCGGCATCGACGCCGATGCGGCCATCCGTGCGGCCCTGCGCAATCTCGAAACCGAGATCGAGAACGCCGAGCAACGCTGAGGTCCGCCACGACGCTGATGGGGGGCGCACTCGCTCGGGGCGACCGGGGTGGATAGGCTGGTGGTGCTAGGACCATCCACGAAAGGCATCTTTTATGGCATCCATCGAATTCATTGAAGCTCGCGAAATTCTCGACTCGCGTGGCTACCCCACCATCGAGGTGGAGGTGGGCCTCGACACGGGCGCCTTCGGCCGCGCAGCAGTACCCTCCGGCGCCTCCACCGGCGCTTTCGAGGCCGTCGAACTGCGTGACGGCGGCGACCGCTTCGGCGGCAAGGGCGTTGAGACCGCAGTCAAGAACGTCCTCGACGCCATCGGCGAGGAGATCCTCGGAGCAGACGCATCCGAGCAGCGCATCATCGACCAGATCATGATTGACCTGGACGGCACGCCCAACAAGGCGAAGCTGGGCGCCAACGCCATTCTCGGTGTCTCACTGGCCGTCGCCAAGGCAGCCGCCGAGGACGCCAACCTGGATCTGTACCGCTACATCGGCGGCTCCAACGCCCACATCCTGCCCGTCCCGATGATGAACATCCTCAACGGTGGCTCGCATGCCGACTCCAACGTCGACGTCCAGGAGTTCATGATCGCCCCCATCGGCGCCGAGAGCTTCGCCGAGGCCGTCGAGATGGGTGCCGCGGTCTACCACGCGCTCAAGAAGGTCCTCAAGGACCGCGGCCTCTCCACCGGTCTGGGTGACGAGGGCGGCTTCGCGCCGAACCTCGAGAGCAACCGCGCAGCCCTGGACCTGATTCTGGTGGCCATCAAGGACGCAGGATACGAGGCCGGCACGCAGATCGCGCTGGCCCTCGACGTCGCCGCCAGCGAGTTCTTCAAGGACGGCTCCTACACGTTCGAGGGTGCCCAGAAGACCTCGGAGGAAATGGTCGAGTACTACGCCGGGCTGGTTGCTGACTACCCGCTGGTCTCCATCGAGGACCCCCTGGATGAAGAGGACTGGGACGGTTGGAAGGCCATGACCGATCGCATGGGCTCCGAGGTCCAGATCGTTGGCGACGACCTGTTCGTCACCAACGTGGAGCGGTTGCAGCGCGGCATCGACACGGCCACCGCCAACTCGCTGCTCGTCAAGGTCAACCAGATCGGCTCCCTCAGCGAGACCATCGACGCCGTCGACCTGGCCCACCGCAACGGGTACCGCACGATGATGAGCCACCGCTCCGGCGAAACCGAGGACACCACCATTGCCGACCTGGCAGTGGCACTCGGCTGTGGCCAGATCAAATCCGGTGCACCGGCCCGCACCGACCGGGTGGCCAAGGACAACCAGCTGCTGCGCATCGAGCAGGCGCTCGACGACGCCGCAGTTTACGCAGGACGTTCGGCATTCCCGCGATTCAAGGGCTGAATCTTTCGCTCGACCCGTCACACTGGGTGAATGGGTAGGTCAGGAAGCAAGCCAGCAAGCACCGGTCCGGGTCGCGGTTCGCCGCGCCCCCGGACCGCTGCACGTCCGGGCGAGCGAGCAGCACGCGAAGCACCCCCCCGTCCAGTGACGGTGGAGGAGCCGGAGCCGCAGAAAGCTGCGGCGCACGGTGTGGCACGCCCCCTCGCGGGCCGCGCGCTCGGCGTGACCTGGCGCCTCATCCTCCTGGGCGTGGTGGTGGCTGCCATCGCCGTGACGCTGGCGCAGAGCCTGCGCGTGTACTTCGCGCAACGCCAGGAGATCGCCCAGTACCGGGCCGAGATCCAGGACAGGACCTCCCAGATCGCCGAACTCGAGGACCAGCTCACACGTTGGGGGGATCCGGACTTCGTCCGCGCGGAGGCCCGCGCACGCCTGGGATGGGTGATGCCCGGCGAGGTGGGCTACCGGGTCATCGGTGCCGACGGCGAACTCCTGGGTGGGGACTCCGCGGTCCTGGCCACCGAGGAACCGGCAGGGGAGTGGTGGGAGCGCGTCTGGGGTTCCGTGGTGGTCGCCGACAAGCCTGTGGCAGAAGAGTCGCCTGACGCGTTGCCCACGCCCGATGAGACCGTGGGGCCACCGCCGTCGCCGTCACCCACCGAGACCTCGGACTGACACCTGTCACCCGGCACACGATTCCAGCGAGAATGGGACACATGAGCACAACACCAGCACCGCAGCCGCCCACGCGCGAGGATCTCGACGCAGTGGAGGCCCAGCTGGGGCGACCCGCGCGTGGTGTGGCCTCCGTCGCATGGCGCTGCCCCTGCGGCAGGCCCGGCGTGGTGCAAACCGCGCCCCGGCTGGAGGGCGGGACGCCATTTCCCACCACCTACTACCTCACATGCCAGCGCGCCGTCGCCGGCTGCTCGACACTCGAGGCCAACGGTGTCATGGCGGAGATGACCGAGCGGTTGGGCACCGACGAGGAACTGGCCACGCAGTACGTGAAGGCACACCAGGCCTACCTTGCCGACCGTGAGCAGCTGGGATACGTCCCGGAGATCGCCGGGATCTCCGCTGGCGGGATGCCCACGCGAGTGAAGTGCATCCACGTGCTGGTGGGCCACGCCCTGGCAGCCGGGCCCGGCGTCAACCCGCTCGGTGACGAGGCGCTGGAAGCCCTCGGCGAGTTCTGGCAGAACCCCTGCCAGTTGGACGGACCGGGCTCCCCGGAGGCACAGTGACCACGGTCGCCGCCGTGGACTGCGGCACAAACTCCATCCGCCTGCTCATCCTGCGCAGGGACGCCGACGGCACCGTGACGGAACTCTGCCGGGAGGTCCGGCTGGCCCGCCTGGGGCAGGGTGTGGACGCCACCGGCGAGTTCCACCCCGATGCCCTGCAGCGTGCCTTCACGGTTTGCGAGGAGTTCGCGGGCATCATCTCCGACCTCGGTGTGGACGCCGTGCGATTTGTCGCAACATCAGCCGCACGCGACGTGTCCAACCGTCAGGTGTTCTTCGACGGGGTCTGCGAGCGTCTGGACGTCGGTGTCGACGTCATCACCGGTGACGAGGAGGCGCGCCTGTCGGCCAGCGGAGTCAGCAGCGGACTGGAGGCCCCCCAGCCGGTGCTCGTCATCGACATTGGTGGCGGCTCCACGGAACTGGTCCTGGTGGATGGTGGTGAGGTGCTCCACGCCACCAGCCTCGACGTCGGCGCCGTGCGCGTCACGGAGCGATTCCTGTTCGGCGACCCGCCCGCGCCCTCTGAGCAGGCCGCCGCCCGCGCGTTCGTCGGCGGGCTGCTGGACGGCTCAGGAATCGACTTCCGCCTGGTCCGCACGGCCGTCGGCGTGGCGGGTACCGTGACGTCGGTGGCGGCAGCGACCCTGGGACTGCAGGTCTACTCACGGGACGACGTCCACGGCACGCTGCTGAGCCGCACGGACATCCGGGCGGCGTGCGCACACTGGCTCGGCACCCCCATTCCCGTCATCGAGAACGAGCCCTGCATGCATCCGCTGCGGGCCGGCGTCATCGGTGGTGGCTCGCTGATCCTCGACGAAATCGCCGTCAGGGTGCCGGGGGGCGACATCCTCGTGAGCGAGACCGACATCCTCGACGGCATCGCTCACGGGCTGCTCAGCTGAGCCGGTGGCGCCTCAGCTGAACTGCACGATGTTGTTGAACACCCACTGGTCCTTCATGGAGTAGCGGTACCCGCTCGAGGTCTTGGTGGACACGACAGCGGAGCTCCAGATGTAACTGCGGCACCCGTTGCGACCGGTTGCGGCGGTATCGCACTCGGTACGCCAGGTACGGCCGTTGGAGGTCCAGTCCGCGTTCTTGCCGAGGTTGTTCTTCGTCCACATCTTCCGGGGCGACGGCAGGTAGGTCATGTTGTTGAAGACCCAACCGCTGGTGGACACGTAGCGGCCATCGTTGTGGGTGACCTGGGTGGCGCGGATGTCCGTGGTGCAACGCTTCGTCTGGGAGTAGGACTCGCACGACGTGCGCCAGTCCCGACCATTGACGTGGTGGGTTCCGGAAGTGGTGTAGACATTCACGGACTGGGTCGGGGAAGCCGGCTTGCTGGCACCCGCGCCGCTGAGCCAGGCACCGCCCGAGCTGTGCAGTGTGCCCGGGTTGCGCAGGGCGCCGGCGTAGAAGTTCGCGGTGGCCCACGTCAGGCCGTTCTGCTCGACCACACCGATGGCGATGACGGTGTAGTTGGGGTTCAGCAGGTTCGCGCGGTGACCGGGCGACTCCATCCACATCTTCATGAGGTGTGTGGTGTCACCGGAGGAGGACGCGTAGGCGACGTTCTCGGCCCAACGGTTCGCGCCCGGCCAGCCGAAGCTCGAGTTGTGGGACAGGTTGTTGGTGCTCGCCATCTTCATGCTCCACGGCTGTGAGACCTGCTGCGAGATCTTCGGGGAGAACGTGAGGGCGGACAGGCCGTTGCTCCTGCGCGCAGCGTTGTGCCGGTCCACGAGATCTGCGATGGCCTTCGCGTTGGTGTTCTGCGACGCCGCCGGGGTGGCAGCGTGTGCCGGTGCGGCGAGTAGGCCGAGAAGCAGTGTCGTGACGGCGAGGAGGGAGACGAGCCGACGCATGGGGTGGGGTCCTTACTGAAAGACGGTCCCCACCGGCGCACCGATGCTAACAGTGACACCCCACGAAAGTGCAAAGTGATCAGAGCGCCTAGACTGCTTCGCGGAGCAGGCCCTCGTAGCCCAACCGGCAGAGGCAGGCGGCTTAAACCCGCCACAGTGCGGGTTCGAATCCCGCCGGGGGCACCACGATGGTGGTGAATGGCAAACCCGCCCACTTTCTCGTTCCTACCGGCTTTCACCGGCGCCCAGTACCATGGATGAGAGCACCACCAACCAGAAAGTTGCACCATGGCAAACCCCATCTTCCGCAACAGCGATACCTTCAACGGCCGCGCACCCCGGTCGCAGGCCCCCTACCAGCAGGGTTCTGCTCAGTGGGGTCAGCAGCAGCCCGGATTCCAGGGCCAGCCGCCCCAGGGCTACGCCCAACAGGAGTACCCACAGCAGGGTTACCAGCAGCCCCAGCCCACCGGCGGTGTGATGACGCTGGACGATGTGATCGCCAAGACTGCCGTCACGCTGCTGGTCGTCTTTGCGGCTGCTGCGTTGACGTTCATGTACCTCCCCGAGAACCTGATGTTCCCGGCCCTCATCGGGTCGGCGCTCGTGGGGCTCGTGACCGTCTTCATCGTGGCGGGTCGCCGCAACATCCCCGTCGGGGGTGTGCTGTTCTACGCGGCGGTGGAGGGCGTCTTCGTCGGCGCGTTCTCGAAGTTCTTCGAGACGATGTACCCCGGCATCGTGTTCTCGGCGGTGCTCGCCACCTTCGTGGCAGCGGGTGCCACACTGGCCGCGTACAAGTTCTTCAACATCCGCGTCACCCAGAAGTTCCGCAAGTTCGTCTTCATCGGCACTGCGGCGCTCGCGGGCGTGTTCCTCGTCAACTTCGTCCTCGCGCTGATGGGCGTCGACACCGGGCTCCGTGACGTGGGTAGCGGCGCGGGGCTGTTGTCAATTCTCGTATCCGTGCTTGCAGTCGGCCTTGCCGTCTTCAACCTCATCATCGACTTCGACTTCGTCGAGCGGGGCATCGCGTCCAAGGCACCAGCCCGCGAGTCGTGGCGTGCCGCGTTCGGCATCACCGTGACCATGGTGTGGCTCTACGTCGAGATCCTGCGAATCCTGTCCTACTTCAGGAACTGACCTGAGCTCAGCGAGCGGAGGTGACGCGCAAGCAGCGTCCGTGAGCTGATCGTCCAGTGCAGTGTGCGCCATGAGCGCACGGACACCCAGTCGGCCCGTTCCGTCGATCCACCGAGATCGTGGACAACCGGGTCGCTGGGTGTTTCGCATGTCGCCCCGTAGACGATGCGCAGGGCGTGGAAGTCCTCCAGGACGCCCGAGGTGGAGCGTCCGATCCAGTGGTCGGACTCCAACGCCAGGACACGGGTGATCCGGATCTGTTGACCCGCCTCCTCGTGCACCTCCCGCAGGACCGCCTGGGACGGCGACTCACCGGGGTCGATGCCGCCACCGGGCAGCGTCCACGTCCCCGGCGCCCCGGTCAGTGATGAGTTGACGGTTCCCAGCAGGCCACGCTGTGACACGACGACGGCGTAGGCGCCCACCCGCTGGTGCACGACGGGCGGCTGGGAGGCGTCGGGCTCCTCGTGCACGACGTGGCGGCGGCGGGGCCGACGGTCGCTGGGAAGGATCTCGCGCACCAAATAGGTGAAGACGATCTGGCCGCCCACGAGGGTGGCCGACAGTGGGCGCACCGGGACGAATCCCTCACTGAAGAGGGCCTCGGCGGGGTGTTCGCCATGCCTGATGATCACGTTCACCGTCTGCGAGCCCACGGGTGAGAGGACTCCGACGACACGCATCCCGCCAGTCTAACGAGTGCCCGGCAGCCACCGCCGCGCGCCACCGTGGCACCTCGCTCGGATACTGTGATCCGGCCAAGCCGTAGCCACAGGGGGACAGATGGAATACAGGGACAATGCCCGGATCGACACGTCCGAAGTCCGTCGTGGCGGTGGGTCGGGTCGTCGTGGCGGGGGCCGTATGGCGATCGGCGGAGGTCTCGGCGGGGTCGTCGTGCTCGT
>JBBSRQ010000142.1:0-8205 GCA_038242845.1 Propionibacteriales bacterium
AGGCAACGCGTGGTGGTGGGCCTGGTGGACGTGCCCGACGGCGTGCGGCAGGTGGTGGAGGATCCTCCGGGGTCCGGGCCCGCGGCAGGACTGGTCGCCGGACTCGACGCCATCCCGAACCCCGCCGAATGGACGCTCGTGCTGGCCTGTGACCTGCCGGGCGCGGAGGCGGCCGTCCCGCAGTTGGTGTCCGCGGCGCTGGGGGGCGGCGAGGCTGACGGGCACTGCCTCGGCTCCGTCGACGGCACCCCGCAGTGGCTCCTCGGTATCCATCGCAGCGATGCGCTGCGCCACGCGGCAGACTCCTATGGTGATCCGAGACAGCGCTCGGTGCGCGGGCTGCTCGCGCCCCTGCGCCTGGACGTCATCAACGACACCGATGACGTCGGCCGCGACGTCGACACCTGGGGTGACTACGAACACTGGGATGCCCGGTGGAGGAGGACCATGGAAGCCGCGCACGAAGGGTGGGGGCGCTTCGTCCTGGACGCCTGCGCCGCCGTGGACATCGATCCCGCACTGGTGGATGTGGCTGCCGTCCTCGACATGACGCGCGAGGTGGCGCATGCTGGGGCGCGGCCCATGGCTCCCATCAGCGCATATCTTCTGGGCCTCGCGGTGGGTGGGGACCCACTCGCTGACCCGGAGTTGCTGCGCGCCACGATAGAGGACGCCGCAACCGCGGCGCCCGTCCCGGAGAAGAAGAAGAAGAAGAAGGAGGAGTCATGACGCAGGTCCGCCTGTTCGCAGCCGCGGCCGATGCCGCGGGTACCGCCACTGAGGACGTCTCGTGCTCCACGCTGGGGAATCTTGTCGCTGAGTTGCGGGGGCGCCACGGCGAGCAGTTCGCAGCCGTGCTGGAGCGTTGCTCAGTTCTGGTGGATGGCCGCGCCGTCACTGATGACGCCGAATCGTTGGCCGACGCTCAGGTGATCGACATCCTGCCGCCGTTCGCAGGCGGCTGAGGTTCCAGACGACACCTGCCGGACCGACCATGATGGTCAGCCCGGCAGGAGTTCGCTTCCATGGCTGTCAGACGATGAGGAAGACCAGCCACGTCAGCAGGAAGCCGGAGATGCCACAAATGGTGGTCAGCACCGTCCATGTCTTCAAACCATCTGCAATCGTCAGACCCAGATATTTCGTCACAATCCAGAATCCGGAGTCGTTGATGTGGGACAGTCCTAAGCCGCCGAAACCGATGGCGAGTGTGATGAGGGCCACCTGAACGGGGCTGTATCCGCCCGACGCGATGGCCTCGGACAACAGTCCGGCAGTGGTGAGGATCGCCACGGTGGCAGATCCCTGTGCGGCACGCAGCGCCATGGTGATGACGAAACCGGCAACAATGACAGGCATCCCCAGCGCAGTGAGGCTGTCTGAGAGTGCGGTGCCGATGCCTGATTCAACCAACACGTTGCCGAACACGCCGCCTGCCCCAGTCACGAAAATGATGATGGCCACAATGGGCAGAGCCGAATCGGCCACGGAGCTTCGCCTTTTCTTGTCCCAGTTGGCCTTGCGGCCAATCACCAAGTAAGCCACCAGCACGCCCACCAGCAGCGACGTGGTGGGTGCGCCCAGGAACGCGAAGAACGGCACTGCTGCACTGTCGGCATCAAGGATGGTCGTCATGGTTGAGCCCACCATGATCATCACGATCGGCAGCAGGATCAGGAGCACGACGGTCAGGGCGCCGGGCACATTGGCGCGAGTCCTCACATCGGTTGTGGTCCCGCCTGCGGTGCCAACCTCTCCCACGGGCTCTGAATCCTCGGCGACGATGGCGTCGGTCTCGAGTGCTTCCGATGCCGGAGATGGCCCCAGCGTGATTTTGTCGACGTTGAACAGCTTGGCCGCGTAGTAGCCGACCACTCCGACGACTGCCGAGATGAGGAGACCGAAGATCGTCAAAAGGCCGATGTCCGCGCCGGTGATCCCTGCGGCCGCAACGGGGCCGGGGTGGGGAGGCACGGCGACGTGGACAGTGAGGAGGACGGCCGCCACAGGGAGCCCGATCTTCATGGGGTGGATGTTGGCGATCTTCGCGAAGGCGAACACGATGGGTGCCAAGATGATGAACGCCACGTCGAAGAACACCGGGATGCCGAGGATGAATGCGGCAGCCGTGAGCGCTACGATCACGCGTTTGGGGCCGAGGATGGCGGTGAATCGGTGAGCGAGGTTGTCCGCGGCTCCCGAAACCTCAATGAGGCGGCCGAGCATTGATCCGAGGCCCACCACGATGGCCACGGACCCGAGCACCTTGCCCATGCCGGCGACCATAACTGGCACAACATCGATGAGTGGAATACCTGTGGCGATGGCGGTGCCCATCGAGACCAGCAACAGGGACACGAATGCGGGGAGCTCGAACTTGATGACGAGCACGAGGAGGACGACGACCGCGGCGAGGGCGATCAGTAGGAGTGCGACGGTACCCACAGCAGTCACTCGCCCTTCGGTGCGAGGACCCGGATGACAGAGGAGTCATCGGAAGCACCCAGGCCGTTGGCCTGGCCGATCAGATACAGCTGTTCCGCAGCTGCTGCCACGGGTGTCGCGAGCCCGATGGCGCGTGCAGCGTCGCCGACGATGCCCATGTCCTTAACAAAGATGTCGAGGCGACTACGCACCTCTGCGCCGTCCGTCTCGTAAGCTTGGAGCATCCGCGGGCCGCGGTCACCCAGCATGAATGAGGCGGCGGCTCCCGCACCCAGCGTGCGCAGGGCCACTGCCTGGTCCAGGCCAAGGGCGCCGGCGAGTGCCATTGCTTCAGCACCGGCTGCAATGTGAACGCCGCACAGGAGTTGGTTCACCGTTTTCATGGCTTGGCCGTCCCCGGGTCGAGGGCCCATGCGCTCCAAGGTGGAGGACAAGTGCTCCAGCACAGGTTGGGCGGCCTCAAATGCTTCGTCGGTGGCGCCGACGACAACCAGAAGGTCGCCTGTTCCGGCACGCACCGGCCCGCCTGAGATGGGGGCGTCGACCAAGTGCAATCCGTGCCCGGCGAGCTTGTGAGCGACGGCACGGACAGCATCGATACCCACGGTGGAGGTGAGAAGAATGATGGCCCCGCTGTCGAGGACCTCGACGACACCGTCGGTTCCGTAGAGCGCGTCCTCCAGTTGAGTGCTGTTGCGCACTGCTAACAGCACGACGTGTGAGCCTGCTGCCGCCTCCCTTGCCGATGCCTCGGGAGTGACCCCGTGGTCTCGGGCGAGCGCGGCGCGGTCAGGGTTGATGTCGAAGCCCTTGACTATGAACTTTTCGGCCAGACGGGATGCCATGGGCAGCCCCATAGCTCCGAGTCCGAGTACAGCAATAGTGGTGGTGGACACAATTCCTCCTTGAATCATGGTTGGGCGGTTCGGGTTGTCAAGAGACGGTTACAGGGTGAGCTTGTCGACGACGTCGGCGAGCGCTTGGTCGTCGCCGACGTTGCCGGCGAAGACGATGTAGGGAATGCCACGGGCAGGGCCCTCGCTGGGCTCCCACAGCGACACGATGCCGGGCAACATTGGTCCCCGGACGATGGCTCTGGTGATACCGAGGCCGCGGCTGGCGACGTCCGAGGATGTGATGCCGCCCTTGGCCACCACGAAGCGTGGCGGGGATGCAGCCAAGATCTTCTGGACTACTTCGACGAGGGCGTCGGAGACGGTGCGGGCGATCGTCAGGGACGCGTCGGCGTCGGCGCCAGTAACGAGAGTGCGGGAAGTGCGCACGACGACATTGCCACTTGCGAGCGCATCCACGGCTTGTGTGACGAGGTGCTCCAGGTGGCTGTCTCGCTGTGACCCGAGAACGTCAGAAACGTTGATTTCGAGTTCAGTCGGCTGTCGTCGTTCGCGCAGGACGTTGAGTTGTCGCGTCGTCATGGCGACGTGTGATCCGATGGCGATGAGACCACCGAGTGAGTCCTCGCCCACGCCGCCGGCGCGGATGTCAGCGACGTCAGAGGCGGTCAGCGGGTCGAGGATGTCCTGACCGATGAGGGCCCGGACGAAGGGGGGACCGACGCGGTGGATGAACCGCTTGCCGGCAGCCTCGGCGGCCAGGATGGCCAGGGCGAGTGAACGGAGATCGTTCTCCTCGACGATGTCGACCACCACGGGTTGGCCATCTTTGAGCCCGGAAAGCAGATTGACCACTGCCTCGTGGTCTCCCCTGAGGGTGTCGAGGGTCACGGTTGCGACGTCGCAAGATTGATAACGTCCTGCGGACTTCTCCTCAACCCAGTCGCGCAGATCGGAGGCGCGGTATCCGAAGGACGCGTCGCGTGCAAACTCTGTTTCACCAACGGGGACAAACCCCTCCGCGTCTGAGCCCGCGTAATGAATGCTGTCGATTGTGATGCGTCCGGCATCCCCGAACGCTGGCACGATGATGACACCATCGACCGAGCTTCCTGCCTCTTTGAGTACGCCTGTGAGAACGTCCGGCTCCAGGGGGAAATGGCCACGGAGGGTGGAGTCAGAGCGGGAGACGAATCCGATGTCAAGGCCTAGTCGTTCGGCGGCTCGCAAAGCGTTGGTGGCCACTTCTCGGTTGCGCTCCGCCGCGGTGTCGGGTGCGAGACTTCGCGAGTTGGTCATGACATACACCGCTGGTGCGCCGGTGCCGAGGGCCCATGTGAGGTCCGCCTCGGTCCAGCCCGTCAGAACAGGAAGATCGCCGACAGATTGGGTGCCGGTTGGGTCATCGTCCAGTACGACGAGACGATGAGCGCTGGTGCCTCGCGCCTCACGAACCGTTTCGGCGGTCAATGAGGGGGCAGGAGGATGCCCGCGCAGTAACTCCTTCTTGGTCATGGTGTGGGTACTCACGTTCCTGTACTCCTTTGTCAGCGCGGTGGATGGTGGACGGGTGAGGTCTACGCGGTTCTTCGCAGCGGAACGAGGTGCCGAACTGCGTCGCGTCGTGTCTGTTCCAGATGGCTGCGCATCGCTGCACCAACCGCGGCTGAGGAGCGGGTTGTCAGCGCCTGCAAAATGTTTGCGTGTTCTGCGATCGCATTGGTCCGAATCACAGGAACAGACGATGTCTGAGTGCGTCCCTCCTGAAGGACGCTAGCGATGGGCCGGAACGTCGCGGTGATGAAGGGGTTTCCGCAGCCCTCGAGGACGCGTTGATGAAATGACATGTCCGCGAAGACGAACGACTCCACGTTTCCCGCGGCGTCGCTGGTGCGCATGGCGTTCAGGTCGGATGCCATGTTTTCGAGATGCTCCTCAGTGCACAAAGGGGCGAACATCTCTGCCGCGCCGATCTCGATGAGTGTGCGCACTTCGATGAGTTGGATCATGGCGTCATGGAGGTTCCCATCATGCATGCGGAGGATGGCATCCAACGAGATCCACTTGCGGACCGGGTTGACGAAGGTTCCTCGTCCTTGAACAGAGCGGAGTACCTCCTGTGTGCACAGAACTTTGACTGCCTCTCGGCAGGTCGGCCGCGACGCGTTCATCCGCTTTGCGAGTTCGTCCTCGGACGGCAGCGCGGAACCGGGAGGGAATTCTAGGCTGGCGATCCGGTCGAGGATCTGGGTGGCGACTACTTCTACGAGACTAGGGCGCATCGTTGCTCCTGTAAGACCTCTGAGGACCTGGTCAACGTAGCCTAAATCGTCTTCCGCTGCAAGAGATTGAATCACCTCGGGGTCCGAGCTTCAGCTGGCGCGGCGAATCCGTCCGTCGTCCGGCGACGTGAGGTTCATCCGGCAGCCGTCGGGCTCGGAGAAGGGCAGTAGTTTTACGCCCTCCCGGGCGCCGATGCGCCGCAGCACACCGTCGATCAGCCCCTGGTGAATGTTGCAGATGAACTCGGGGGAGCCGTGCGCCATGTCCAGGAGCGGGCAGGTGCGCAGGATGACCGCATCGCCCTGATCCGTGTGCATGGTGCTCGGATCGAAGCCGAGGATGTCGAGGACCTCGATGACGGCGTCCAGCGGTCGCTCAGTTTGCCCGTCGGAAAGTTCGTCCGCGCGTTTGGTGCCCCACGCCCGACCGATCTCCTGGGCCTGCTCCGGGCCGTTGCCCGTGGACACCAGGTACGAGGCGAACACATCTGCCAGTTCGCGTGTCTCGTCGACACGGCCGGCGCCCAGGCTCTGGCGCCCGAATGCCGTCAGCGTGTAACCGCGAGGGCGACGACCGGGACGCTCAGAGAGCACATCGCTGGCTGTGAGCAGGTTGAGCGAGGCGAGAGCGTCGAGGTGTTGACGAGCCGAGTTCGGGTGCCCCCCGAGGTGTTCGGCCATCTGGTTGATCGTGACCTGTTTGCCACCGAGGTCAAGGGTTGCCTGCAGCACCCGGCGACGCGGTGCCGACAGTGTCGGAGGCGTGGCGAGGGGACGGGGTCCTGTTGCGTGCATCACATGAGTGATCCTACCTCATTTATCCAATTGCCCCTGTAGTAATGTCCGCGGCATGAACGATCTGAACATCACGGAAAAAAAGTCCTCCTGCGCATGCGGTGCACCCAATGAAGCACTCCCCGAACTCGACGTGCGCGTCATCCCCCACGCAGTGCGCCACGCGGCGATTCACGGAGTCGTCGACTCCCTCACCTCGGGTGCCGCCGTCGTCCTCATCGCCAACCATGACCCACTCCCGCTGCTGGCCCAGATTGACCAGCGACATGGCTCGGCGATCACCTCCGACTACCTGGAGAGCGGCCCCGAGGTCTGGAAGCTGAAGCTCGCACGCGTCTGACATGTCCACGCTGCCCATCGCCCCTCCACGACCTCGATCCGGCAAGCTTGGGAGCAGCATCTCCCTTGGCCGGGTACTGCTGCTGGCGTTGGGTGGCCTGAGCCTGCTGGCTGGGTTGGACGCAGGGTTGGTCCGGCTCGGAGTATGGGCGCCTGTGGCCTCGGATCGGGTCGGTGACCTCCACGGCCCGGTGATGGTGCTGGGGTTCCTCGGCACACTCATCTCCCTCGAGCGTGCGCAGGCGCTGCGGAACCCACTGGCGTACTTGGCACCCGCTCTGCTCGGGACAGGTGCGCTGTCCCTGATGGCGGGGGCTCCCGTGCTGCTCGGCCAGTTGCTATTGTTCCAAGGCGCAGTCGCGTTCACAGCCGTCCTGGTGGCGTTGTGGGTGCGGGCGCCGCTGCCCCTGGTGGCGGCCCAGACGTTGGGTGCGTTCTTCGCGGCGCTGGCCGCAGGGTTGTGGATACGCCTCGACGTGGCCACCATTTTGCCGCTGCTGGCGGTCTTCCTCATCATCACCATCGCGGCCGAGCGGGCCGAGTTGGCTCAACTGGTCATGGGTGCCCGTGCCATGCCCACACTCATGGTGATGGTCTGCCTGTTGGCCGTCGGTGGGGTCACCGGACTTGTCGCCCCGGGTGTGGGGTTGCGCATCCTGGGGGCATCCGCGCTGCTGGTGGCGCTCTGGCTGCTGCGCGACGACGTCGGCCGCCGCATGATCTCGACCTCGGGGCTGCGCCGATTTAATGCCGCCGCGCTGATGGCGGGCAGTGTGTGGCTGGCAGCCTCCGGGATGGTGTGGCTGGTTGTGGGGCAACCGGTGGACCGCGGTGCCTATGACATCGCCATCCACGGCACGTTCCTGGGGTTCGGCGTCTCCATGATCATGGCGCACGCCCCCATCATCTTCCCGGCCGTCATCGGGAGGCGGCTACCCTACAAGCGGGCGATGTGGGTGCCTCTCGTGGCCCTGCACGCCGGCCTGGTCCTCCGCGTCGTGGGGGACCTGGCAGGACTCGATCTTCTCTGGAGAACTGGCGGCATCGTGAACGTGGCATCCATCCTGTTGTTCGTCGCCACCGCGGCGTACGCGGTGATCCGTCCGTGAGGCGCGGGACCCAGCCGCTGCGTGACTTCCCCCTCGTGGTGTGGCTGATTGCGGCCGTCACGGTCGCCATCATCCACAGGTGGGTACCCGAAGCCACCTGGCTCCTGGTGCACCTCGTTGCGCTGGGGGCCATGACACACGCCGTCATGGTCTGGAGCGCACACTTCACCGCGGCGCTCCTCAAGACCCGCGACGACGACGGCACCAGACGGCGCGCCACCTGGCGCCTGGCGATGCTGGCGGTCGGCTCCCTGCTGGTGTTCGTCGGTGTTCCCACCACGTCGTGGTGGCTCGTGGTCGCCGGTGCCACGGTCGTTTCCGTGGCTGTGCTCTGGCACGCAGTGCAACTGGTTTCCGATCTGCGGCGGGCACTGCCGGGAC
>JBBSRQ010000143.1:0-8089 GCA_038242845.1 Propionibacteriales bacterium
GGTTCGCGGCAAGCCGGGTTCACGCAGACGACCGTGGGGACGACAGTCGTCTTCCACTGGGCCCGACGCGACCGGGTGTTGCTGCGCGACATCTTCCGCTTCGGAACGGCCACGATCTTCTCCTGTCAAACAAGGACTGTTGAATTCAACGATTTCTTACTCTTCGACGTCCAGACCCACCAGTTTCGACCACCGAGGGTCGACAACCAGATCGTGCTCGTGATCAGGATCATCGTTGAGGTTGGCCCCACACTCGGGGCACAACCCACGGCACTTCCTGCGGCACAAGGGTGTGAACGGCAATTCCAGCACCACGGCGTCCCGGAGGGGACCCTCCAGATCGACCGTCTCGTCCACAACGAGACGCTCCTCCTCATCCACTTCCCTACCGGGATGGAAGAAGAGTTCCTGGAGATCCAAGGACATCTTGGACTCGATCTCCGTGAGACAACGAGCGCACTCACCGTGCAATTGCACGGTGGCTCTGCCCGTCACGAGGACTCCCTCAACCACGGCCTCCAGGCGGAGGTCGAGATCGATGTCGGAACCCTCAGGTACCGAGATCACTTCGAGACCGAGATCGGCGGGTGCGGGGACCGTTCGCTCAACCTCACGCATCGTGCCCGCGCGCCGGCTCAGCTCTCGTGTGTCAAACACCAGAGGAGAGTGGCGATCGGGATGTCGATCCATGGGAGTCATGCTGACAACCTCCCTTCGTACCCGTCAATCACAATCACGTCGTGACCGACGTCAAACTCTACCCGAGGCGCGGGACGCTCCCCAAATCGGGATCAGAGCAGCTGAGTTTCACGGCGCTGATGGATGGCACGAGCAACGTTCTTCGGAACGTAGGAGGTGACGTCGCCCCCGAGCTTCATGACCTCACGCAGGATGGTGCTGGACAGCGTGACGTGCTCGGCAGCGGCCGGCAGCAGGACCGTCTCCAGTCCCGTCAGCCCACGGTTCATGTGGGCCATCTGGAGTTCGAAGTCGAAGTCGGCGCCGAATCGCAGCCCTTTGATGACGGTGGAGATGCCGTGCTCACGGCAGAAGTCCACCAGCAGACCCTCGATGGGCGCCACCTCGACACCCTCCATCCCGCTGAGCGCGTCCCTCACCAGATCGATGCGTTGGTCACCGAACAGGTACTGCTTCTGGTTGTTGCGGCCCACGCCCACGAGGACGCTTCCGAACAGGTCACGGGCCCGGGTGACGATGTCCATGTGGCCCAGGGTGATGGGGTCGAACGACCCGGGGCACAGCACAGCGGTCATGGTTGCTCCTGGTCGGTCGCCCCGAAGTGGAGCGTCGTCTCACCGTAGCGACGATCCCACGTGGTAATGAACTCCGGCGGCCATTCAGGTGCTGCTGTGCGTTTGGAGCGCTCGATGACGACCAGAGCCTGCGGTGCCAGTCCGCCGGCTGCCACCAGCTCGGAGACGAGACGGTCCACATCGGCGCCGGGAACATCATATGGCGCGTCGATGAACACCAGGTCGAAAGCGCGCCCCGGTGCCTGGACAACCTTTTGCACCCGCATCGCCCGCACCTCCACGCGCAGGTTGGTGCGGCGTGCGTTCTCGGTGATGGTCCGGGCCGTGTGCTGATCGACGGCGACAACCGCTGCCGCCCCCCGGCTGGCAGCCTCCAGGCCCAGCCCGCCCGTACCGGAGTAGAGGTCCAGCACTGAGACACCTTCCAGGTGCCTGTCGGGGGCCTCATCGACGGTGTCGAACCACGAGGTCAGGGTGGAGAAGAGCGCCTCCTTGACACGGTCGGATGTGGGCCGGGTGGCGTCCCCCTTGGGCGCCGTGATGCGGGCACCCTTCGCCGTGCCGGCGACGATCCTGCTCATGGGTTGACCTCCCTGCTCGGGGTGGATCTGGCGTCCCCCCGGCCGAGCAATGCTCCCACGTGGTTGCGCACCATGGCCACGAAGACCGCCAGCCACGCCGCAACCGACACCCACAGCCAGTGCGACCCGATCCAGTCCACTACCGGCAACTGGTCGGTGCGTCCAAGGTAGATACCGGCCACCGCGTACATCCCCAGTGGGAAGATCATGCTCCACAGCGTCGGTTCGTAGCGGAGCGGCACCCTGTGCACCCAGTGCCGCCACACCCCCACGGCCACCAGAACCGGGATGAGCCAGCTGGCGAACGCCCAGAAGACCACCGAAGCCCCGGCGACAAGTCCACGTGTGGCATCCACCATGGGCGCCGAGTCCATCTCGACGATGCGAGCACCCGCCACGACGGTGATGGCAACGGCGCCCATGGAGACCCAGTAGGGCGGATCAAACTCCGCAGGATCCAGGGGGTAGAGCATGATCCGCAGCGTCACGATCATGCCGGAGGCCGCGTACAGGAAGACCCCCACCGACCACGACAACACCGCGAGGATCGCCAGGTACTCCCGTCCAGCATCCACCCACACCTCCAGGGTGGCGGCGGACACGGCGACGGACTGGCTCGCGACGGCCCAGATGAACCACGTCCCGTTCGCGAGTGCCACGACAGGTCGATGTGCCTGCCCCAGGACGGCACTCCAGGGTATGACGTAGCCCAGCACCACCCAGACCACCACGGAGATCGCCAGCAGTACGGCGGCCACCTCGAACCAGCCCTCGGCCGCAGCGCGCGCCCCGACGACGTTGGTGCCTGCCACGAACGTGAAGAAGCCGAACGCTCGCTTGGGGTCGCGGAAGTCCGATGCCATCGCGTGCCGGAACCTGATGAAGCGCCACGCGTTGAGGACGCACAGCACGGCGTAGCCGACACCACACATCACGAACAACACCTGCGAGAGTCCGTCTCGCCCCACCAGCTGGAGCCCAAGGGAGATGATGCCGCTGGCCATGACGAATGCGAAGTAGCCGGGTGTCAGCCCCTCCACCATCTCCTCAACGCGTCGCAGCATGAATGCCCCAACTCAGTTCTTCACCAGCCACTCGCCAGCGGCGACGAGTTCGGCCTGCGTCATGAGGTCATCGAGGAGGGGGTCGCCGTTGGCCCGTGGATCCGCGAGGACGTCGTCGGCCAGGTCCTTCGTCGCTCGGATGAGATCAGCGTCCTCGAGCACGCGCAACAGCTTCAGCGACGAGCCACCGGATTGCGCCGCACCCAGCACGTCGCCCTCCCGCCGGAGCTCAAGGTCACGCTCGGCGAGCTCGAAACCGTCGTCACTGAGCACCAGGGCGCGGATGCGCAGCTGTGCGCTCTCCTGCCCGTCATCGGGTGCCGCCAACAGGAGGCACAGACCCTCGTGTTCTCCCCGCCCGATTCGACCACGCAGCTGGTGCAGCTGCGTAATGCCGAACCGGTCTGCATCCATCACCACCATCACCGACGCATTGGGGACGTCGACCCCGACCTCGATGACGGTGGTGGAGACCAACACGTCCAGCCTGCCCGCCGCGAAATCCGCCATGACGGCATCCCTCTCCGCGACGGGCTGCTTGCCGTGCGCCATGCCCAGCCTGAGGTCGGACAGGGGCCCGGCGGCCAGCTGGGGTAACAACTCGGTGACGGCCGTCATGTCGGTTCCCGAGTCCACATCCCCCTCGGTCTGTTTGGCGCTGATGGCAGGGCACACGACGAACGCTTGCCGACCGCCCGCCACCTCCTCCCGGATGCGCTCCCACGCGCGCTCCACCCAGTGCGGATTGTTGAACGTGTCGACGAAGACAGTCTTGACAGCAGCCCGTCTGGCAGGGCGTTCACGCAGCTCGGAGACCTCGAGATCTCCGAACACTGTCATCGCCACCGACCGTGGGATGGGCGTCGCGGTCATGACTAGGGTGTGGGGTTGCTTCTCCGCCTTTGCCGCCAGGGCAGCGCGTTGTTCAACACCGAAGCGGTGCTGCTCGTCGATGACCACCAGGCCAAGATCGAAGAACTCGACGGGGCCAGACAGGAGCGCGTGTGTGCCGATGATGATGCCTGCGTTGCCCGTGGTGATCTGGTTCAACGCCTCCCTCTTGGCGGCAGCGGGCAGGCTGCCGGTCAGCAGGGTGATTGCGGTGGCACTCTCGTGTGCCCCGAGCCGCTGGCCGTCGCCGAGGTCTCCGAGCAGCCCCGCGATGGTGGTGTGATGTTGCTTGGCGAGCACCTCGGTGGGCGCCAGCAGAACGGCCTGGCCGCCCGTGTCGACCACGGCCAGCATGGCGCGCAGCGCGACGATGGTCTTCCCTGAGCCCACCTCGCCCTGCAGGAGTCGGTGCATCGGTTGGGGCCTGGCGAGTTCGTCGAAGATTTTCTCCCCCACCTCGACCTGCCCCGTGGTCAGGACGAAGGGCAGGCGTGTGTCGAACTCCTCCAGCAGCCCACCGGGAACCCGCGGCCGCGGTGTGGCCTCCTGATCCGCGAGCGCACGACGCCGCTGGGCCATGGCCAACTGCATGCCGAAGGCCTCGTCGAAGCGCAGCCGGTCCCGTCCCTGCTCCGCGTGGTCGATGTCGACGGGTTCGTGCACCTCCGTCAGCGCCTGCGGAAGCGGCAGCACACCCGCCCTGTCCACCACCCACGGGGGAAGCGTGTCCCCCAACGAACGGATGGCAGGAAGCAGCAGTTCGATGGTCTCGGCAATCGTCCACGTGGGCAGCTTGGTCGTGGCTGGGTACAGACCCACCATCGTGGAGCGTTGCACCGCCTTGCCCATGGAACTCTTCTTCTGGTCCTTCTTGCCGGTGACGCGTCCCTGCGCGTCGATCATCACGAAGTCCGGGTGGGTCAGCTGCAGCGAGTTGTTGAAGACGCCCACCTTCCCGATGAAGATGCCGCGCGACCCGGGGGCCAGCAGTCCGCTCAACCACGTGGCGTGGAACGTCTTGGGCGCGAACAAAGTGACGGTCAGGTAGCCGGACCCGTCGGTGATGAGGGACTCCACACGTTGCCGTGCCCCCTGGCGAATCGTGGTGGACTGCACCTTTGCCACCACCGCGACCTCGTCGCCCACCTGGAGCGACGCAAAGTCACTCATCTGGGTCCCCGCCAGGTAGCGACGGGGTGTGTGGCGGATCACGTCACCGACCGTGGTGAGCCCCAGCTTCGCGAACTGGGCCGCGGTCTTTTCCCCGACGGCGTCGGGCAACCGCCGATTCAGTTCACGATGGATGGGTGTACGCCAAGTGGCCATGCCGTGCAGCCTACAAGCGGGTGGGGACATGAAAAATGGCCCGGGGAAGATCTCCGGGCCATCTGTTCAGTACCAGTGCATTTGCCTCAGCGTGAGACTTTGCCAGCCTTCAGGCAGGAGGTGCACACGTTGAGCCGCTTTGCGGTCCCCTCGACGGTCGCACGCACACGCTGGATGTTCGGGTTCCAACGACGATTCGTCTTCTTCTTCGACCACGGCACGTTGTGACCGAATCCGGGCCTCTTGGCGCAAACATCACATACGGCGGCCATGGGATTCTCCTCGTTGCTTGATCCGACGCTGAGTGCGTCAGGTTTCGATCAGTCATGCCCGTCGGCTGGCGCCGTGGGCAACCTGGAAAGAATAACCCATCCCGCCCACCTCCAGCAAAAGGAGGCGGCCCGGACCCATACGCGCATCGCTTCTTGGCACTTCCCGCTGGGACCCGACACGCTCGCGTAGCGGCCCTAGGATGCAGCACGTCATCTGCATCAACGTCGAAAAGATTGGCCTCCCGTGACACCTTCCCAGCCAGCCCGCCGGCTGCGACTCCTCGCGCTCCTCTGCTCAGTAGGCCTGATTCTCGGTCTGTTGCCCGCGCTGCAGGCGTCGGCCGCGGATCCTGTGAATCTTGGTCTGAACAGGCCCGTGACCGCCTCAGGCCAAGAAGTGCCAGGCCAGTGGGGCCCTGAGAAAGCGTTCGACGGCGATATCGGACCGGCGGACCCCACCCCTGGGGACGTGCACAACGCGGCGTCTGCGTCGCGCTGGTCCGCCGACAAGATCGACACCCCGTGGGTCCAGGTCGACTTCGGCAGCACAGCCACGCTGGCCGAGGTCAAGATTCGCTGGGGCAACACCTTTGCCACCCCATACAGCCTCCGTGGATCCGCCGACGGGCAGACCTGGCGGGACCTGAAGACCGGCCTCGTCGGGAAGAGGGCCGACTGGACCACCGTGACCCTCGACGACGCGACGAACGTTCGTCACCTGCGGATGCAGGCGCAGGGCAAGTCACAGCAGTGGTCCCTGTCCATCTGGGAGATCCAGGCCATGGGGACGCTGGAAGCTCCGCCCGTGGAGGCCACGTTCGTGGACGTCATCCCCAAGCCCGTCAAGGCCATCGATACCAACGCCGGTACCTTCCAACTCACCGACACGACACCCATCGTCGCCACCGGTGAAGCCGTCGCCACAGCGAAGATGCTCGCCGAAACGCTGCGGGCCTCCACCGGCCTCGCACTGCCAGTCACTGCCACCGGCACCAAGGCAATCACGCTCGAGCTGGCACCCGCCGCCGAGATCGCCGCCGAAGGCTACGAGTTCTCCTCCACTGCCGACGGCATCAGCATCACCGCCCCCGACCGTGCTGGTCTGTTCTACGGCACCCAGACGCTACTCCAGTTGCTCGGCCCCTGGGCCCGCTCCGCCGACGCAGTGGTGCAGGACTGGACCGTCGTCAGCGTCTCGATCGAGGATGCCCCCCGCTACTCCTACCGCGGTCTGATGCTTGATCCTGCCCGCAGCTTCATCGAGGTGGACGAGGTCAAGCGGGTCATCGACCAGATGGCCGCCTACAAGATGAACGTGCTGCACATGCACCTCTCCGACGACCAGGGGTGGCGCATCGCCATCAGCGATCAGAACAAGGCTGCTGGTGACGACATCGATTATTCCCTCCTCACCACGAGGTCCGGAGCAACGGCCGTCACCATTGCGGACGGTACCGACCTGCCCGGGCGGACCGGCTTCTACACCGCCGAGGATTTCGCCAGCATCATCGCGCACGCCGACGCGCGCAACATTGCGATCGTCCCCGAGATCGACGGCCCGGCGCACTCCAACGCCATCCTGCACGCCATCCCCCAGCTCAACTCCGCCAACAGCTACCCCAAGCCGGCGGCGGGTGAGACGACGGTGGCGGCAAACACCACCATCACCGTGGGCGACTCCTCACTCGACGCGCGCAACGAGAAGACCTACGTCTTCATGAAGCACGTGATTGCTGATCTGGTGCGCCAGAACACCACCACCGTGCACGGCACCAAATACGTCCACATCGGTGGAGACGAGTCCGAGAAGAACACCACCAAGCAGGACTACCGCACCTACATGGATCGTGTCAGCGATGATGTGGTGGAGCTCGGGGCGGTGCCGATCGTCTGGAACGAGGGAGCCGCAACAGCAACTGCGGAGCTACCCTCCAACACAGTGGTGCAGTACTGGACGGCCTTCCAGGGACTCCCTGAAACGCAGAACTTCCTGGCCACCCACGCCGACAGCAGGGTACTCGTCTCCCACGCGAGCCACACCTACCTGCCCCAGCGCCCAGGCACCGATGTCTTCGGACCCAAGTGGGCTTGCAGCAGCGGCGCCTGCGGTATCAACGAGTTCTATGACTGGAACCCCACCGCAAAGGTCGGCGTCGCTGAAAGCAAGGTGCTCGGCGTGGAGACTCCACACTGGTCCGAGCGAACACGCAGTGAGTCCTCGCTGGAGTTCCAGCTCTACACGCGGATGATGGCCACAGCTGAGGTGGGCTGGACCCCGCAGAGCCTGCGGAGCCTGCCGGACTTTCGAAAGCGGATGGCGTCGTTGGGTACGGCCCTGACCGTCTCGGGCCGTAACTTCTACCCGACCGACGGCACATGGGAGGCCAACGTGGCTGCCCTGCAGACCAAGGGTCTGAAGCCCGACGCAGAGATCGGCGCCATCGCCCACGGCTCCATGCCCATCACCCCGGTGGGCACAGTCACCGCCAAGGTCACCCTCGACGGCGTCGAGCACGACGTCAACGTCTCCGTGGACCGCCAGTACGCGATGAACAACACGAGTTACGACAACCGTCAGGCCAACGGGTTGTTCACGTTCACACTGGCCAAGAAACTGGCCGGCGGCACCCACACCGGCAACCTCGTCGTCACCGCCGGCACCACAACAGTCACGGTCCCGA
>JBBSRQ010000144.1:0-8031 GCA_038242845.1 Propionibacteriales bacterium
ACCGACCTGGGCAATTGCTGACGCGAGGAAACCGCTGGCGTGGCGTCGCCTCACCGCGGCAAAGGCACCCAGTGGCAGCGCGATCAGCACGGCCAGCACCATGGCCAGGCCCACGAGCCACAGCGACACCCCGAGTCGGGGTGCGATCTGGGAGACGACGTCCCTGCCGCTGATCATGGACGTCCCGAAGTCGCCCCGCAGAACCCCTGACAGCCATTCGAGATAGCGCGTGCCGAGGGGCCGGTCGAGGCCGAGCCGCTGGCGCAACGCCTCCACCTCACCGGGGGATGCATTGGTTCCAAGGAGCACTTGGGCGATATCGCCCGGCAGGGCATTGGTGGCCAAGAAGATCAGCAGGGATGCAACCAGAAGGCTGACGACCAGCCCACCAAGCCGCAGGCCCAGGGTGCGCCAGGTCACGTCAGCGGTTGGTCGCGACTGTTGTCAGGTCGAAGGCGAGGCTGGGGGCATTCTTTTCAAGTCCTGATACTTCCTTGGTGGCAATGACCAGGTTGGGCAGTAGGAACAGCCAGTCCGCCGCCGCGTCGTCGGCGAGCATCCTCGCCGCCTCCTTCATGAGTTCCACCTCATCGCTGACTGGTCCCGCGTCCGCCTTCGCGATCAGTGCGGCGAACTCGGGGTTGTCGTAGTGCCAGTAGTACTCAGGGTTCGCGAAATTGGAGATGTCATGCGGCTCCACGTGAGCGACGATCGACATGTCGTAATCGCCGCCGGTGTAGACCTCCTTGAGCCAGGTGGCGAAATCCAGTTCGTCCACCTTGACTGTGATGCCCACCTCGGCCAGTTGTGCAGCCACGAACCGGGCCGCCGGCGGGGCGTAGGGCACCGTGTTGGGGACGCGCAGCCGCAGCGTCAGTCCGGACTCGTAGCCGGCCTCCTTGAGCAGTGCTCGCGCCTTGTCCTGGTCAAACGGGTACGTGTCGGACAGGTCCTCGAACCATGGATCGGTGGGGGCAACCATCGAGCCGATGAGCATGCCCTTGCCCCCCCACACCGCGTCGACCAACGCCTGGCGGTCGATGGCATGGTTGATGGCCCGGCGCACGGGCAGCTTCGCGAGCGCCTCATTGTCGTGGTTGAAGCCGAGCACCACCTCACCATCGGTGGTTCCCTCCGTCACGGTGAAACGATCGGTGTCCGAGAACTGATCGATCGACTGCGGAACCGTGAGGTTGGAGATGATGTCCAGTTGGCCCGAGAGCATTGCGGTGTTCATGGCGTTGGGGTCTGCGTAGTAGCGGAAGAACACCTCGTCGACGCGCGTGCCGGTACCCCAGTAGTGGTCGTTCCTGACGAGCTTGACGTACTGGCCGGTCTCCCACTCCCCGAACACAAAGGGGCCGGAGCCGGCAGGTTTGTCGTTCAGTGTGTCCATACCCTCCGGGTCGTACACGATGCCAGCCGGACCGGCCATGTCATAGAGCCACTTGTTGCTCGGTTCTTTGAGCTTCACCTCGACCGTGTCGTCATCGACGGCGACGAGCGACTCGACGACGTCCATCTTTCCCTTGACCTGACTGGTGATGCCCTCCCCGCTGATGGCACGTTCGAAGGACGCCACCACCGCGTCGGAGTGGACGGGGCTCTCCGATGCGAACTTCGCCTGAGGGTCGAGGTTGAAGGTGTAGGTGGTGCGGTCCGGCGACAAGCTGTAGTCGCGTGCCAGCAGGGGCCGGATGTCACCCTCGCCGTCGATGCGTACGAGCGTCTCGTACACGTTGTACAGGAGGACGAAGGGGGTGCCGGCGCCGTTGACCGTCGACGGGTCGAGCCCCTCGGGTTCCAGCGTGGCCCCGATGTTGAGGACGACGGGCTGGTTGTTGGTCGGGGTCTCTGGACGCGTGCAGGCAGTCAGCGCGAGGGCTGCGGCAGCCATCAGGCAGAGCCAGGCCGCGACGAGGCGGCGTGGACGACGTGCTTCCATTGGGTGGGACTCCCCCGCTGTCGAAAACCGGAACGGCAGTAATCCTATCCGTGTGCGCTGGTTCTCCCACGATCCCGCCTCCCAGCACGCATCCGATGCGAGCGGACGGTCGGCTAGGATTTTGGTTTGCGTGTGGTCGTTGCTGCCATCGGTGATCAACACCGGGAGGAATCGTTGTCGAAGTCGAACCGCCGCCATTTCTCCTGGCACGGCACTGGCAGCGCCATCCAACACGCCTCCCTGCGCGCCTTCGACCTGAGCGAGCGCACCGCCAGATGGGGGTGGCGTTCCCAGAAGCGTCGCGTCCTGCGCTGGCAGTCCCGCCTGTTCATGATCGTCCAGATCTCCCTGGCAGCTGGCATGTCATGGTGGCTCGCGCAGACACTGTTCTCGCACAAGGCGCCATTCCTCGCAGTCGTGGCCACCATTGTCTGTCTGGGTTTCAGCTTCGGCCAGCGGTTGTGGCGGGCAACGGAGATCGCCGTCGGTGTCACCGTGGGCGTGTTCATCGGTGACATCTTCCTGCACTACTTCGGCACCGGCGTGTGGCAGATCGTCCTCGTGATCGCCGTGGCCATGTCCTTCACCACCTGGTTGGGCGCGCGCACTCTCATGGTCACGCAGTCCGCCGTCCAGGCTGCCGTCGTGCTCACCGTGATCCCCGGAGTCGACGCAGGCATCGAGCGCTGGATGGATGCACTCGTGGGGTGCGCGGTGGCGCTGCTGTTCGCCACGATCGCCCCCACCGGGCCCGTCATGAAGCCGCGACTGCAGGCCGCGCGAGTTCTGCATGGGACCTCCACCACCATCCGGGAGTTGGTGATTGCTGTCGAGGCCGGCGACATGGAGGCCACCGAACGCGTCCTGGCAGCCGCCAGGGCCACGGAGCAGGCGCTGGCAGCCCTCACCACCGCGTTGAATGAGGGCGCCGCCGTCGTCCGGTTCTCCCCGTTCCTCCGGCGTCACAAGGATGGCGTCCTCCAAATCGCCGACATCACGGTCCCCCTCGACCGGTTCACCCGCAACCTGCGCGTGCTGGCCCGTCGCTCCGTCGTGGCCGTGTACCGCGGCGAGGGAGTGCCCACCGAGCACCTCCATCTGATGTCGGCCCTGGCACAGGTCACCGACGAGTGCGCAGCCGAACTGTTTGCGCTGCGACGCCCCGACATCATGATCGACGACATCATTGCCGTGGCCGAGGAGACCTCCATCATCCCCGTCGGCGACCGACTCTCCACGGCAGTCATCCTCGCCCAGATTCGCTCCATGCTGGCGGACCTGCTGGAGCTCTGCGGAATGGACTACACCGATGCCCGCGACAGCATTCCCGACCTGGAGTGATGACGAAGTGGGCATCTGGACAGGGACCTCGGGCTGGTCCAAGGACACGTCCTCAGCTCGTGGGACAGATCAGACTTCGTTCTTACCGGGTGCACCCGGCAGGCGGGCGTCGGCCCACCACGCGAGGGCTGCAAAAATGAGGAACACGAGCGTCACGGCCCCACACGTGACCAGCACCGGCCCCATCCCGCGGACGGCGACGTCGAGGAAGGGGTACGGGTACCAGTGGGTGATGGCGCCCACGATGAGTGTGTAGACCAGCCAGGCCACCGGCCACACAAGGGACCAGCTCACCGTCGAAAGGGTCATCCGGGGTCGTGGACCGAACATCAGCCAACCAACGAGAGTCAGCATGGGGACCACGAGGTGCAGGCCGGTGTCAGCCAATGCGTTCAGGCCCTGCAGGTCCAGTAGCGGCCGCAGCAGGAAGAAGTGCACCACTCCCGTCAGGGTGATGCCCAGCACTGCGTCAGTTCGCAGCACCCGCCACCCCGGCCCGTCACGTCGGGGGTTCCGGACGAGCGTTGACGCTGCTACCGCGGCGAGGATGTTGCTCTGAATGGTGAAGTAGCTGGCGAGGCGCCACACCCGTGTCCCCCAGGGGAGGAACCACGGATTCGTCGAGCACTGACTGTCCTCGGAGCACCAGCACCAACTGCAACAGCAGTGTCAGGACAACGACCACCAGCGTCACCCCGTGCCAGACCCGCGCTGCTGTCACCCTCACATCGCAAGGCTAGGGCAGTGACTGGAACCACGTGGGGTGTGCGCCCCATCAACCGAAAGAGGCGTCCCTGCCTCTCGATTTGTGCCCACCGGGGAAGGGGACTATAGTTTCTCAAAGCGACGCGGGGTGGAGCAGCTCGGTAGCTCGCTGGGCTCATAACCCAGAGGTCACAGGTTCAAATCCTGTCCCCGCTACTACATTGAAGATCCCGTCCTGATTCGTCAGGGCGGGATCTTCTTTTGTCCGCCGCGGAATGAGTATCGACGGGTCGACCTCTAAAAGATCCGCCGCATAGATCAGGTCAGTCATGCTCCACGTGACCTCACCTCGCAGCTTGCGCCCAGCGTTGGGACCCGACACTCCGAGCGCTTCGCCCAGCTGTTTCCGCGTGAGACGTCTGAGGAACATCAGCTGATTCACTGCGATCCCGACCGCCTCGTCCACGCTGTAGGACGACGTCGCCCCGCTCGCACGCGCTACTTCAAATTCCTTAGCCATGGGCACATAGTAACCCGACGTGCATTACCTGCACAAGTAAATGGTTGACATCCACTGACGCACCAGAGACACTAGGACCGTGGATGTGCACGAGATACACACTAAGCATCGAAACGCATGGGTAACGCCCACGCGTTTCGCTGAGGTTGTGCCTGGCGCCTCGCCGAAGAGCGTCCGCGACTGGCTCGCCGCCGACAAGATTCCCGGCGCGATCAGGTTGCCGTCGGGGCGGTGGCAAATCCCATGGTCCGCGGTGGTCACAATTCTGGGCTTCGACCCTTGCGAACATGATGAGCCTGCGACGCCAACAGGTACCGGGACGTGATGCGGCATGTCGATCTGGGCAGTGAACTGGGCGTTGCACGCTGAGGTACCGAACGCGACCCACAAGTTGGTGTTGATCGCGTTGGCGAACTTCGCCGACGATCAGGATCAGGCGTGGCCCCACGTGGACACGCTGACTGAGTTGGCTTCAACCTCGCGCCGGACCGTGTTTCGGGCGTTGGAGGCATTGGAAGCCGACGGGCTGATCTCCCGCTCGATGGGTCTGGCCTCGGGTGCGCACGGTGGTGGCCAGCGCCAGGTCAACTCGCTGTTTCGGATGCACCTGCCGAACACGGTGTCCAGGCGGCACGTCCGCGGGAGCGCCCGCCCCGACCAGTTGCGCGAAATCCCTAGTGAAATCCGGTGTGACACTGGTGGCACACCGGATCTGCACGCTGGTGAAAGGCCTAGTGGCATCCGGTGTGACATGGATGGCACACCGGAAATCCGGTGTGACACTGGTGACACTTCCGGGGTGTCACCGGGGTCACCCCACGATAAGGAAGAACCATCAGGGTTAACCACCAACCAAACCCCCCTACCCCCCAGCCCGTCGTCCAGAGGCGGGGCGGGGTCGGTGGGGTCGGAGGATGAACCCAACGAGCAGCTCAGCGTCGCCAGCCGAGCAGATGGCGGGCCAGTCGGCACGGACTTGGAGGCTTGGGAGCTGGTGCGGAGTTGCTTGCCTTCGGAGATGCAGGCACTCGACGGACCGTCGGTGGACCGGGTGGCCGATCTGATCCGGGAGCGCCTCGCAGCCGGTTGGACGCCGCGCATGATCCATTCGATCCTCGTGGGCAATTCGTTGCCGCCAAACGTGCGTTCGTTGGGTGGTTTGGTGCTGCACCGGATCTGTCAGATCCCGGTAAGTGGGGCACCGAAGCGTCCCACGGCCCCGACGGCGACGCTGATTGAGGAGCCGGTGGAGCCGCCGGAGTTCTGGGCGCAGTGGCTGGTGGAACGCACCAAGGCACGCCTGGTGAGCGACCCAGACGCCGAGCAGAGCAGGATGTGGTGGATTCGCCGGTTCCCAGGCCCAAGCACCGTCCCGGGCCGGGTGGATCTGGAGGCCCACTTGCGGCAGGAACTGGCCTCCACCGAGGCGTGCGCGGTGGCCCCGTGACCACGAACCATGCACAACACACAAAGAAGCTGACGATTCTCGGAAGGAACCGATCATGGTTGAGTTGAGGGAAATTCTTGTTCTGCTCTCCACGTTTATCGGCGTGGCGGGGGGCGCGTGGCTGGCGTGGGGCGTCATTAGCCTCGGGTTTGCGGTCAATGACCACAACGGTGGCGGGATCCGGTCCGGGATCTTGCAGATCGTCGGCGGCGGGCTGGTCTTGGCCGGCGGCGTCTATCTCGGCGCCCTCTAACCCGGGGTAGGTGACCTCCGGTGTCGTTTGCACGCGATGTGTTGAAGCCGATCCTCGATGACATGAGTTCAGGGCTGGGGTCGTTCTTTGGGTTGCGTCTGGATGACATCCTCAAGTCCCCTGAGGAGTTCTCCCCTGCGTCTGGTGAACTGATGCGTATCGTCTCGGCCGGTGTGATTGCCCCGATGGCGGCCACGATCTTGGTGGTGTTGTTCATGTTGGAGCTGTCTCGATTGTCGGTTCGCACCGACGGCGATGGGGAGCTGTTCACGAAGTTGGCGTTCTTCACACTGATCAAGTTCGCGATGGTGAAGATCATCTTCGACAACTCCCGGATCCTGATGGACGGCATCTACGCAGTGTTCGCGGAGATGGCCCAGTTCGCGAATCGGTCAACCATGCACTTCGTCATCACGGACGCCTCCACTTTGGAGGGGTTCCTGGATGCGGTGGATCGGATGGACTGGTTGGCCCAGACGGTGTTGATCATCATCATGTTGTTGGCGTGGCTGGTGAACAAGGGCGCAGTGATAGCCGCCTTTGCACTGATCGTGGTGCGGTTCGTGAAGTTGTTCATCTACTTCGCCTTCGCCCCGGTCCCGGTGGCATTCTTCGCCTCGGAACACACCCGCAGCTTCGGGATCGGGTTCTTACGCAACTTCGGCGCCGTCGTGCTGCAGGCGCTGGTGATGGTGTTGGCGTTCGCCGTCTACGGCGCCGCCACCAGCGGCTGGGGCGCACGCGCCTTTTCAAGCGTCGACGACAACGCCATCGTCGCGGCGTTGTCGATCGGCAGCTTCTACATCTTCTTGGGCGTCGTGCTGGCCATGGTCGTCCTCGGATCAGGAAGGATCGCCAATGAACTCCTCGGCAACTAGAACTCTCACCGCCACACTGCTGGCACTCCTACTACTACTGACTGGCTGCGCCGAACAAGAGCGGGCCCGTGACGTCGAGACCACACGCGCCGACGCGCTGACGGAACTGGCCGGTATGCAGTTCGTCGATGAGCCATACCGGATCGAGCAGGGACTGGAGCAAGCTCAAACCACCTCCGAGATCGAGAATCTGCTGCGACTGGCGGAGTCCTCCAACGCGGAGCGCATGGAGGCGTTCTGGGGTTGCGCGGCCCGCGGTGTCGGGATCTTGCCAGGTGGCTGGTCGACGATCGCCATCGTCGGTGATGGGGAGAAGTTCAACGAGTACAGGCTCACCCTCGAGGTAGCCGGTTCGGCTGAGTTGGTGGTGACGGGCGGCGCTGAGGTTGTCGGCGAGCCGGCACCGGTCGATGATGCCGCCCGCTGGCTGGAGACCACAGTTGGGAAGGTGACCGGCTGGTCGGCGGATCTCGACGCAGTGATCACCGGCCGCAGCCTGCCTGACGGGGTTCGCGCTTCGATGAGCGGGAAGACGGTGTGCACTATCCCGTTCACTTTGACCATCCATCAGGACCAACGGCGCCACGAATTGGCGGCTTCGTTGGCGTTCGGGTTTAAGAGCTCCCGCACTTTGTTCGTGCTGGAGCAGCCATTCGAGCAGACCAACCGGTGAGAAGGGGGCGCTGAGTCGTGGCGTTGGAGATGCGGGTTTATGAGGAACTGACCGCTGTGGATCCCAAGATCATGGCCGGGTTGACGCTGCGGCAGATGGCCGTGGCCGCTGCCTGGCTGATCGTTGGTGGGGGTGCCGTGGTGGCGATGTGGCTGTTGGGGATGCGGCAGGCGATCTCGTGGGTGATGGTGCTGATTGTCATCCCGGGCGCCCTGTATGGGTGGATAAAGCCCTTCGGCCTCCGCTTCGAGGTCTACGCCAAGTACGTC
>JBBSRQ010000145.1:0-8029 GCA_038242845.1 Propionibacteriales bacterium
GCAAACCTCGACCGACTCAGCCTGCGCGGCAACTACGAGATCAACCTTGAAGTCCTCCACGAGGGACTGGCCCGCAGAATGGAAGACATCTTCAAGGTGGATCTCCGCAACACCTACGAGTTGACGCTGGATGAGTGGCGCACACGGTCAGCGGTGGCAAAGGGCACTGAACTGCTGCTCAGCCCGTGGCGACCATTGTTCTGATCTGCCACATAATCCCTCCCTCACGTCTTTCGCTCCTGAAGCCCCAGCAGTAGGATCCCTGTCACAAGCTGTGTGAGTGCTCCATGGAACTTGGCTGCATTCACAATGCGCTTCGGTCCCTTCAACTGCGTGAAAGCGCCACCGAAGAGCGCGGCGAAGCCGATGAAGTGCAAAAGGATGAAGACGTTGTAGACGATTTCCATACCCAGGGGCTATCCAAAAGGGTGGAATTGGCCATCTACTGCACATCTCGTGCACATTGTCGGCGTGTGGCGCGACTTGTGACCCCGGAAGGGGGCAAGATGTTCTCCATGGGTACAATTATTGGATACATCGTCATCGGTCTCATCGGCGGAGCCATCGCCAAGGCCATTCTTCCTGGTGAACAGGGCGGCGGCTGGCTCGCCACCATCGTCCTCGGCATCGTGGGCGCGCTCCTCGGAGGCTTCTTGGGTGGCCTCATCTTCGACGTGCAGTACGACGAGATCTTCTCGATCGAGGGCCTGCTGTTCTCAGTCCTCGGCGCGTTGCTCGTCCTCTTCATCTACGGTTTCGTCACGAAGAACAAGAGCAGGGCCTGACCACACCGCACAACCACCAACGAGGGCCGTCCGCATCTGCGGACGGCCCTCGTTCTTTGTGCTGGGTTCACATCGTGGGATGCCATCACGGCTCGCGCTTCACGAGCACGGTTCTGGCACTCACACCAGGTGGCGGTCCGTGGCCCACTTCGTCAATTGGTGGCGGTTGCTGAGCTGCAGTTTGCGGAGCACGCTGGAAACGTGGGTCTCCACCGTCTTGATGGAGATGAACAGTTCACGCGCCACCTCCTTGTAGGAGTAGCCGCGCGCAATGAGTTTCAGCACCTCGCGCTCCCGAGCGCTCAGTCTGTCCAGTTCCTCATCGATGGAGGCAATGTCCACGGAACCTGAGAAGGCATCCAGGACGAACCCCGCCAGCCTCGGAGAGAACACCGCGTCGCCCGAGGCAACCCGGCGCATGCCCTCCACGAGTTCCTCCGACGAGATGGACTTGGTCACGTATCCGCGCGCACCCGCACGGATGACGCCGATGACGTCCTCGGCGGCGTCGGAGACCGACAGCGCCAGGAACTTCACCTCAGGCGCCCGTGCTGTCACCTGCTTGATCACCTCGGCGCCTCCGCCCCCCGGCAGGTGGACGTCCAGCAGTACGACGTCGGGCCTGGTGTCGCAGATCACGCTCACGGCACTGGCCACGTCGTGGCCCTCCCCCACTATCCGGCACAGGGTGCCGATCTCGTGACGGACTCCGGCACGGAACATGGCATGGTCGTCCACCAGCACCACGGACAGGTCGCCGGCAGCGGGTTCAGACAGCTCGTTCATAGGCTCATCTCCAACGTCACCTCGGTGCCCTCGCCCGGCGCAGTGCGGATCCGGGCGTTGCCCCCATGGCGTTCCATCCGGGCTCGGATGGATTCTCTCACGCCCATCCTGTCCGGGCGCACCAAATCGGGATCAAAGCCGTCGCCACGGTCCCTGACAAACACCTCAACCCCCTCGGGGGTGACTTCGGCGAACACATCAACACGATCCGCACCGGAATGCTTCGCCGCGTTCGTTACCGCCTCGCGGGCCGCTTGCACCAACGCCTGCAGCCTGTCGTCGATCTCGATGTCACCGACGCACACCACCTCCACAACGATCGTGAAGTTCTCCTCCACCTCGCTGCGGATGTCCTCCAGTGCTGCCCGCAGCGTGCTGGCCGATGTGCTCTCCCCGTACAGCCAGGTGCGCAGTTCCCTCTCCTGCCGCCGTGCCAGCACGGCCACCTGCGCGGGGTCCGTGGACTGGCGCTGGATGAGTGCGAGCGTCTGCAACACCGAATCGTGCAGGTGGGCGGCCATGTCCGCCCGCGCCTCCGCGCGCATGCGATCCTGTTCAGCTGATCGCAGACGTCGCCGGGTGCGATACAGCCATGGCGCCGAAACCACGAGCAGTCCTGCCAGCAGTAATGCCGCCGCTCCCAACACCTGGGGCAGTTGCCCCATGCCCACCTGCGTGGCGAGGATCCAGCTGACCCCCACCCCCACGAGCAACAGTCCCCCCACGAGGCGGGCGATGCTGGCCGGCCCTGATCCGGCGGTGAGCCGGGCCCACAACCCGTCCCCCGCCACCCCCGGGGAAGGCTCGGAGGAGCGGTCCACCTGCAACCAGACGAGCACCACCCCGACACCGCCGAGCACGACGGGCCAGAAGACCCGGTCGGGGACCCAGAGTCCACCCGTCACGAGCACCCAGAAGATACCGACGGCAAGCGCCCCGATGGAGAAGATGATGCCGGCGTCCACGACGGGGGCACGGTGTTGGGGCCGCATTCCCTGGCGGGTCGCGGCCTCAAGTCCCGTGGGCTCGCTCTGGTTTGCTGCGGGGACCAGCAACCACAGGGCGGCGTAGAGCAGGATTCCGAGCCCGTCGAGGAAGGCAAGTGCGACGAAAGCGACGCGCACCCACGCGGTGGGCAGGCCGAGGTGTGTCGCCAGACCGCGGGCGACACCGGCGATGGCTTTGCCCGTGGGGTCCCGGCGAAGTTCCGGCACCGGCACCGGCACCGGCACCGGCACTGGCACCGGTGCGGGCGGCGGCGCGTGGGGAGACATGGTCATCAGGATCCCAAGCTTGTCATCCCGAGGCCCGGTCTTCCCCATCTGCCGTCGGTTTCAGGGGGTGACTCAGGTCCCAGTCAGGGGTTCACCCGATGCCCCGAAGGCGATCCGTCGGCCACACTGAAGACATGACCAACCTCGTCCACCCCAGCCAGTTGGATCCGCGCCTCGCGGATCTCCAGCGGCCAGCGCACACCGGGTTCACCGGTGGGTTGTGCCGTTCGCTGGCGCAGCGGTGGCGCGTGGATCCCATCATCGTCAGATTGGCAGCCATCGCGCTGACGTTCGCGGGCGGCGTCGGCGTCGCGCTCTACGCCTGGGGATGTCTCCTCACCCCGCGCGTCGGCGGGCAGACCCCCATCCTCCGTCTGCTCCCTGCCTTCGGGCGGTGGACCATCCGCACGCAGGCTCTCGTCGTCGCCATCTCCTCCCTGGTGCTGGTGCTGGGCATCGCACGACAGACCTCGGTGTCCTGGGGACCTGTCATCATCGTCGGGGCTGTGGCCTGGGGAGTGACGCGCAAGCGCCGTCGCAGCAGCGAAACCGATGGCGCAGCGGCTGGCCACCTGGCCCCCTTCCCGGGCGCGACGGCAGATGGTTCACCCGCACCCGGCGAGACGGTGGAGCAGTGGCGGGCCCGGGTCGGCGCCCACGGAGGTTCTCCGCTGCCGACGGTGGACCTCTACGCGCCCGCACCCCACCCACGGGCGGTCAGCACCGTCGCCCGCGATACGCCTCGCACGAGCTGGAGGGCCGCCCTGACAGTCGTGGCCCTCACTGCGTTGGGCGGGGCTGTCCCCTTCATGCTGGGTCTGCAACCCGTCCTGCTGTGGGCGGGTGTGGGTGCCACCGGCGCCGCCGCTGCAATACTGCTGGTGTGGTCCCTGGTGGTGCGGAATCGGCGTCTGCCCGGCGCACTGCTCATCCTGGCGCTCATGGGTGCTGCCGGAACCGGCGCGCTGGCGGTCAGCCAGTCGCAGGCCTCCACCATCCCGCTGGATCCGAGTGTCGGCGGCATGGCCCAGTACTCCTTCATCGGCGACAGCTCCGGGTCCCTCGACCTGACGCAGCTCGGCACCGACACACCCGCCACGGTGACCATCGATGCGACGGCCTCCATCGTCCACGTCCAACTTGCCAGTCCACCCGACAGCATCACGATCAACAGCGACACCATTGACGTCACCGCCCCGTCCCGCGGCGGATCCTCCACAGCGTCCCAACTCGATCTCCTCATCGACGGAGACTTCAGCGTCGTCGAACTGGCGGTGGCACCATGAGACGCGACAGGGACGTACCTGCACTGGTCACCGGCCTCATCCTCCTGGGCTTCGGCTCAGTCAGCGTGTGGCTCCTCGTTGGCCACCAGGTGATAGGACCACCAGCCATGTGGTTCGCCTCCATCCTGATGGTGGCCGGCATCGTCGGACTGGCCGTCAGCCTCTCTACATCGAGACGGCGTGGCGTCGAACCACCACACACCGAACAACCACAGATGACAACAGGGGAAAGGAACCCATCATGAAGCTCAGCCGTTCAGAAACCGACAAGTGGCTCGCAGGAGTCGCAGGAGGCCTCGCTGAGAGCCTTGGCGTCGACTCCACCATCGTACGCATCGTGTTCGCAGCCGTAGGGGTCTTCTCCTTCGGTACCGGCATCCTGCTCTACCTGGCCCTGTGGGCGATCCTGCCCCGGCCGAGCGGTGGAACCGTCGCCCAGGATGGCCTCAAGAAGGCCAAGGAGTGGAACGACGACCGCAAGGGCCGCAACACCGGCTCCGCCTACCAGAGCGGCCCGGACTCAAACTTCGACATCTGAGCCGAACTCACTCCCATTCAATGGTGCCCGGAGGCTTGCTGGTGATGTCAACCACCACACGGTTGACCTCCGGGCATTCATTGGTGATGCGGGTGGAAATCTTCTCCAACACCTCGTAGGGCAGCTTGGCCCAGTCGGCCGTCATGGCGTCGTCGCTCGTCACGGGGCGAAGGACGATGGGGTGGCCGTAGGTGCGGCCGTCGCCCTGCACACCGACGGAGCGCACGTCTGCCAGCAGCACCACGGGGACCTGCCAGATGTCGCGCTCGAGTTTGGCCGCGGCAAGCTCCGCCCGTGCGATGGAATCGGCCTGGCGCAGGATGTCCAGGCGCTCGGCCGTCACCTCACCGATGATGCGGATGCCCAGGCCGGGGCCCGGGAACGGGTGGCGCCACACCAGCGAATCGGGCAGGCCCAACTGGCTGCCGACTGAGCGCACCTCGTCCTTGAACATGGTGCGCAGCGGCTCGATGAGCGTGAACTGGAGGTCGTCGGGTAGGCCACCCACGTTGTGGTGGCTCTTGATGTTGGCGCTGCCGCCACCACCGGACTCCACCACGTCGGGGTACAGGGTGCCCTGCACCAGGAAGTCGATGCCCCGCTCGCCTGCGAGCGACGCGGCGGTGGCCTCGAAGGTGCGGATGAACTCGCGGCCAATGATCTTGCGCTTCTCCTCGGGGTCCGTGACCCCTGCCAGCGCACCCAGGAATCGCTCGCGCTCGTCGGCCACCACGAGGTCCACGCCGGTGACCTCGACGAAGTCCTTCTTGACCTGGTCAGCCTCGCCCTCGCGAAGCAGGCCGTGGTCGACAAAAACGCATGTCAGCTGTGACCCGATGGCCCGCTGGACCAGTGCGGCCGCGACGGCGGAGTCGACGCCACCCGAGAGTGCACACAGCACGCGACGGTCGCCGACGGTGCGTCGGATCAGCTCGATGGACTCGTTGACGAGGTTCTCCGCCGTCCAGTCAGGGGTGAGCCCTGCGATGGTGAAGAGGAAGTGCTCCAGGACCTGCTGGCCCCATTGCGAGTGCTTGACCTCGGGGTGCCACTGCACTCCAGCGAGTTTGCGGGTCTTGTCCTCGAACGCTGCAACGGGAGCGCCAGCAGTGCGGGCCAGCACCTTGAAGCCGGGGGGCGCCTTGGAAACGGAGTCGCCGTGGCTCATCCAGACGTTCAGAGTGTTGGGCACGCTGTCAAGCAGGCATCCCGCATTGGAGATCGACAGCGGCGTGCGCCCGTACTCCCTCTGGCCGGTCTTTGCGACGGTTCCACCGAGGGCTTTGGCCATGGCCTGGAATCCGTAGCAGATGCCCAGCACCGGCACCCCTGCCTCGAACAGCGCCGGGTCGATCTGCGGTGCGCCTTCGGCATACACCGACGACGGCCCACCGGAGAGGATGATGGCGGCCGGCCGCTTCTCCAGCAGCTCTGCCACCGACAGGGTGGAGGGAACGATCTCCGAATACACGGAGGCCTCCCGCACTCGTCGGGCAATCAATTGTGCGTACTGTGCCCCGTAGTCGACCACCAGGACGGTGTCGTGCTCAGCGATCATGGGTGGAAGTCTAGGGCTTGCGGCACCCAGCCGGAAAAAGCGACCGCCGTGACTGGGAATATTGCGCGCCGAGCAGGCGTTGTCGACGATATGACCATTTACTCCGATGTGACGGCTCTCGTTGGCCGCACCCCGCTCGTGAAGCTTAACCGGATCGTCCCCGAGGGCACCACGGTCCTGGCGAAGCTCGAGTTCTACAACCCTGCCAACTCGGTCAAGGACCGCATCGGCGTCGCGATCATCGAGGCCGCCGAGGAAGCAGGGGCGCTGAAGCCGGGCGGGACCATCGTGGAGGCCACCAGCGGCAACACTGGTATCGCCCTGGCAATGGTGGGCGCGGCAAAGGGGTACAAAGTGGTCCTGGCCATGCCCGAGACCATGTCCACGGAGCGGCGCGCACTTCTGCGCGCCTTCGGGGCCGAACTCATCCTCACCCCCGGCCCGCTGGGCATGAAGGGTGCGGTCGAGAAGTCCGAGGAGATCGCCGAGGAGCGGGGCGGCGTGCTGGCCAGCCAGTTCTCCAACCCCGCCAACGTGGATGTCCACCGTCGCACCACCGCCGAGGAGATCTGGAACGACACCGAGGGCGCCGTGGACATCGTCGTGGCCGGCATCGGCACCGGCGGCACCATCTCGGGTGTGGGCCAGGTGCTGAAGGAGCGCAAGCCGTCGGTGCAGATGATCGCCGTGGAGCCCGAGGAGTCCGCAATCCTGTCAGGCCACAAGGCGGGGCCCCACAAGATTCAGGGCCTCGGTGCCAACTTCATCCCCGAGATCCTCGACCGCAGCATCATCGACGAGGTACTCCCCCGCAACATCGACCAGTCGGTCGAGTGGGCACGTCGCGCAGCACGGGAGGAGGGCCTGCTCGTTGGGCTGTCCTCGGGTGCCGCACTCTCGGCCGCGGCGGAAGTTGCCGCCCGTCCGGAGAACGCTGGCAAGACCATCGTCGTCATCATTCCCTCGTTCGGTGAGCGTTACCTGTCCACGGTCCTCTTCGAGGGCCTGATCGACGAGTGATGTTGCTTCGCCGCATCAGGCACATCTCCTCCCGCATGGCTGAAGATCTGGACGCCGCCATGCGGGAGGATCCGGCCGCTCGCAGCCGGCTCGAGGTGGCGCTGGCCTATCCGGGCGTCCACGCCATCTGGTCGCACCGGATCGCGCACAAGCTGTGGCGCCGGTCCCCCGCCCTGCAGCCGCTTGCGCGGCTCGTCAGCCAGTGGGCTCGTTTCGCGACCGGCATCGAGATCCACCCCGGGGCTGAGATTGGTCGCCGATTCTTCATCGACCACGGCATGGGTGTCGTGATCGGGGAGACCGCAGTGGTGGGCGACGACGTGCTGATGTACCACCAGGTGACACTCGGCGGTCGTGCTCGGGGCCGCTTCAAACGTCACCCCACAATCGGCGACCGCGTGCTGCTGGGTGCCGGCGCCAAGATCATCGGGGCCATCCATGTGGGCAATGACGCCAAGATCGGGGCCAACGCCCTCGTGGTGAAGGACGTCGCCCCCAAGGGCGTCGTCGTCGGCATCCCCAGCGAGACCTCCGCCGGCGACGTCATAGCCTGACCGACCATTCCTCGGTTTCCGAGCGGTGGGTCGCGAGGACCGGACTGTCCCTCCCACGGTTTCGGATTGACTCAGCGACGAAGGAGCTGGGCATATCGAAGGACCACCTCCCACCTGACCACACCCTTCGATACGGCAGCAGGTTCGTTCCACACCAGCCGCCACACCGTTGCAGAGGCGACGCAGCAGACCCGTTCCACCCCAGCCGCCACCCAGGGACCGAACGAC
>JBBSRQ010000146.1:0-7816 GCA_038242845.1 Propionibacteriales bacterium
GAACACGGGAGCGATCATGTTGAACAGCATGTGCTGCAGCATGTGCAGCCAGAACAGGACGGCGTCGTAGGTGCCGAGAAAGCTGAACAGGGCGACCGACAGGGTGCCGAGGCCCAGTACGCAGAAGGAGAGGGTGCGGCCGATCGGCCACTTGTCGCCCCGCTTGTGCAGGACGTGGACCCCGTAGAGGTACACGCCCGCAGTGAGCAGGATCATCACCACCGGCAAGGGCTCGAACGTCCAGGCCGTCAGGTAGCGCCATCCCACAAGTGGGATGATGTCATCGCCGGGGTCCGCGTGGAGTGGGACCAAACCGGGCTGGAAATAGCCGCCGAACATGGGCGCATTATGCCCCACTGGCAATGAAGAACGCATCCAGGGCCCCCAAAGTAGGCGACACGTTGCACTCGAACCCGGGTATGCGGGCATACTGGACGCGTGACCAGCCAAAATGACTCCCTGATCGCGCCCTCCGCGCTGCCGAGCGGTGCCCTGCACGCGGTCTCCTCCGCGAGACTGAAGAAGCCCCAGGGGCGCCCCGACACCGTCGCCGTCGGCACCATCATCTGGTTGGCCAGCGAACTGATGTTCTTCTCGGCGCTGTTCGCGGCCTATTTCTGGATCCGCAACGCCACGAACGAGCAAGCCGTCAACGGTGTGACGCTGTGGTCGCAGAACTCCCAGCACCTCGACATCGTGTTCGCGAGCATCAACACCTCGATCCTCGTGCTCTCCTCGGTCACGTGCCAGCTGGGCGTCCACGCAGCAGAGCGGGGACGCCTCAGTGGGTCCTGGCTGAACCCCCTGAAGTGGGGTCTGCGCGAGGCCTTCGTCATCACGTTCGTGCTTGGATCTGCGTTCGTCGCAGGCCAGATCTGGGAGTACTTCACCATCTTCGGTGAGGGCTTCCAGATCTCCACAAACGCGTACTGGTCAGCATTCTTCCTCGCAACAGGCTTCCACGGCCTGCACGTCGTCGGCGGGCTGGTGGCCTTCTTGTTCGTTCTGGCCCGCTCGTACATGAGCGTCACCCACACCCATGAGCAGGTCGTCACTGCCCACGTCGTCAGCTACTACTGGCACTTCGTGGACGTCGTGTGGATCGTCTTGTTCGGTGTCATCTACTGGCTGCGCTGAGCCCCCACTGGATCTGGAGCCCACACATGAACTTTCTTTCGAAGCGACGCAGGCACGCCGCCGCGCGTCCCCTGGTCCTCGTTGCAGCCCTGCTGATGATGGGGCTGGGATACTCCGTCGTCGCCCCAGAATCAACGTCAGCCGACAGCGACATGAGCCAGCAGGTGGAAGAGGGCAAGGCCCTGTTCAACGTCTCCTGCTCCTCCTGCCACGGGCTGAACGGCGAGGGCACGTCCCAGGGGCCGAGCCTCATCGGTGTCGGCTCAGCCTCCGTGAACTTCCAGGTGGCAACGGGACGCATGCCCGCAGCCCGTCCCGAGGCGCAGATCCCGGCCCGAACCCCGATCTACTCCGACGAGCAGGTCGACGCGCTCGCCGCCTACATCTCCACTTGGGGTGCTGGCGTGGACATTCCCACGGTGTCCCAGTACTCCCCAGAAGGGCTCTCCGAGGAGGAAGTCGCACGCGGTGGCGCACTTTTCCGCGCCAACTGCTCCGCCTGCCACGGCATCGTCGGCGGCGGCGGGGCCCTGCCGCACGGCAAGTACGCGCCGTCGTTGATCGAAACTGCCGACATCCACGTCTGGGAGGCGATGCGGACCGGCCCCCAACAGATGCCCGTCTTCTCCAAGGACGTCATCACGGACGACGACGCGCGCCAGATCATCGGCTACCTCAACGAGGCGCATGCACAGCCAACGTTCGGTGGATTCGGCATGGGTAACGACGGACCTGTCGGCGAGGGTTTCTGGGTCTTCATCTTCGGCATCGGCGGCATCGCCGTGATCGCCACCTGGATCGCCAAGAAGGGGGCCCGAGCCCGATGAGTCACGACAATCTGCCCGTGCGGGATCCCGGCTACGGGCACCCCGTCCCCAATCCCGGCCTCGAGGAGCACGTCGAACGCTACACCGACGCCAATCCGGCGGCCGGCAACAGGGCGTACGCCGCGATCGTTGGCATGCTGGCGGCCGTACCCGTGCTCGCCATCCTCTTCGTCGTGATCTACTTCGCCGTCCCGCGTGACATGTACATCGAGTTCGGTGTCATCCACGCCAACGCGCAGAACGTGGGCTTCGGCCTGACGGCTGGTATCGCAGTCCTGCTGATCGGCCTCGCCTGCGTGCAATGGGCAAGGGTCCTGATGGGCGATGCGGAGATCGTCGAGTACCGTCACGCAGCCGGCTCGAATCCGGAGGATCGCGCCGCCGTGGCAGAGCAGTTCTCCGCCGGTGCACAACAGTCCCGCCTCGGCCGCCGCAAGCTCATCGGTGCCGCCCTCGCGGGAGCGCTGGGGTTCACGCTGGTCCCCGCGGTCGTGCTGTTCGCCGACATGGGCCCATGGCCCACGCGCTCCAAGCGCGAGGAGACCATCGAGACGACGATCTGGGCCGAGGGTGTGCGGATCGTCAATGACGTCACATGGACGCCCATCAAGCCCTCCGACGTGGAGATCGGCCAGCTCATCAACGCTCAGCCCGAGAACCTCCAGGCGTATGAAGGGGCCCAGGCTGCGATCGAGAAGGCGAAGTGCTCGCTCATCGTCGTACGCATGGACCCGGCCTCCATCAAGATCCCGGATTCCCGCCGCGACTGGCAGGTGGGCGGCATCCTCGCCTACTCCAAGATCTGCACCCACGTCGGGTGCCCCATCAGCCTGTGGGAACGTCAGACGCACAACCTGTTGTGCCCCTGCCACCAGTCGATGTTCGACCTCGCCGACTCCGGCGTCGTGGTCTTCGGCCCCGCTGCACGCTCACTGCCGCAGTTGCCCATCAAGGTAAACTCTGAGGGCTACCTGGTGGCGCGCAGCGATTTCACCGTGCCAGTGGGTCCCAGCTTCTTCGAACGCAACGCCCCCGACTTCTACCAAGATGGAGATGCATGATGGGTAAGCCGACGATCATCGCTGATTCCTCGCCAGCCCTGCAGGCGGAAGAGGCCCCGTCCAGCAAGGCAATGCCGGGCTCCGGTGCCCTGGGCTGGGCCGATGACCGGCTGCCGTTGGCCAAACTCGGCCGCGGAACCCTGCGCAAGGTGTTCCCCGACCACTGGTCCTTCCTGCTGGGCGAGATCGCCCTGTACTCCTTCGTCGTGCTGCTGCTGACCGGTGTGTTCCTGACCATCTGGTTCAAGCCATCGATGGCCGAGGTGGAGTACGCCGGCACCTACCAACTCATGAAGGGCATCCCCGTCTCCGAGGCCTTCGCCTCGACGTTGCACATCTCCTTCGACGTTCGCGGTGGCCTGCTCGTGCGCCAGATCCATCACTGGTCAGCCCTCTTGTTCGTCGCGGCCGCGTTCGTGCACATGCTGCGCGTGTTCTTCACGGGCGCCTTCCGCAAGCCACGTGAGGTCAACTGGCTGATCGGCGTCGGGCTCCTGTCCATGTCGCTGATCGCCGGCTTCGCCGGGTACTCCCTGCCGGATGACCTCCTGTCGGGCACCGGGCTGCGCTTCGTCGACGGTCTGATCCGCTCCATCCCGATCATCGGGACCTGGGCCGAGTTCTTCGTCTTCGGCGGCGAGTTCCCCGGAGACATCATCATCCCCCGCCTGTACATGGTCCACATCCTGTTGGTCCCCGGGCTGCTGCTCGGACTGATCTCGGCACACCTGGCGCTCGTCGTCTACTTCAAGCACACCCAGTACCCGGGTCCTGGCCGCACCGAGAACAACGTGGTCGGCTACCCTCTGTTCCCCGTCTACATGGCCAAGGCCGGTGGATTCTTCTTCGTTGTCTTCGGCATCCTCGTATTGATGGGTGGCTTGTTCCAGATCAACCCCATTTGGCTGTACGGGCCCTACGATCCCGCCAAGATCACGGCCGGTTCCCAGCCCGACTGGTACATGGGCTGGGTGGAGGGCGGCATCCGCATCATGCCCGACTGGGAGTCCTACATCTTCGGCACCACTTGGTCGTGGAACGTGTTCCTGCCGGGGGTTGGCCTGATGGGGCTGCTGTTCACCGTGCTGGGTGTGTGGCCGTTCGTGGAGGCCTGGTTGACGGGCGACAAGAGGGAGCACCACGTGCTTGATCGGCCTCGCAACGCGCCCACCCGCACAGCGCTGGGTGTGGCCGGCATCACGGCGTTCTCGTTCCTGATGATCGGCGGCGGCAACGACATCCTCGCCACCCGTTTCCACCTCGACCTGAATGCCATCACGCTGTTCCTGCGTGGTGCCGTCTTCATCGGGCCGGTGATCGCCTTCCTCATCGCCCGGCGCGTCTGCATTGGCCTGCAGCGCGCCGACCGGGAACGGGCGCTCCACGGGTCGGAGTCCGGCCTCATCAGCCGCGCCCCCGACGGCGGCTACTCGGAGCCGCACCTGCCCATCAGCGTGGACGAGCAGTACACGCTGACGCAGCACACCCAGCATCCAGTGCTGGAGGCCAGCCCCACCACTGACGCGAGCGGCGTGAAGATCAAGCAGGAGGTCTCCCCGATGCGGGCACGACTGTCCCGCTGGTTCCTGCAACACGACGTCGCCAAGCCGACGGCGGCCGAACTCCATGCGGCTGCCGACCACGGCACCGTCCAGGGACGAGAGATCGAGGCCGCGGAGGTCCGCGCCCTCGAGGAGTCCCAGAACCGCTGATCCTTCTTCGCATCGACGGCCCGTTCCCTGCATGCAGGGGGCGGGCCGTCGGCGTGCTGGCGGCAGTTTGGTGGAACAATGGAGTACGTGCGATTCCTGAATGAGCAGCCTCCCCACGACCTCACCTACTCGGACGTCTTCATGGTTCCAAGTCGCTCAGACGTCGCCTCCCGTCTCGACGTGGACCTCACCTCCACCGATGGCCTGAACACACCCCTGCCGTTGGTGGCGGCCAACATGACTGCCGTCTCCGGCCGTCGGATGGCGGAGACCATGGCGCGGCGCGGCGGTCTCGCGGTCTTCCCCCAGGACATCCCCAACGACAAGGTGTCGGCGGCCATCGCCAAGGTGAAGGCAGCCGACCCGGTGTTCGACACAGCAGTCACGGTGGCACACGACACCACGCTCGGGGAGACGCTCGGTCTCATTGCCAAACGCTCCCACGGTGTGGCCGTCGTGCTCGACGGGAGAAAAGTCGCCGGGCTCGTCACGTCCGGCGACGCCGAGGGTGTGGACCGGTTCGCCCAGGCTGGGGACATCATGCGCACGGACGTCGCCTTCGTCACCCCGGACGCCAAGCCGGAGGAAGTCTTCGACACCCTCGCCCGGCAGCACCAGGAGGTCGCCGTCGCCACCGACACGGATGACCACCTCGTCGGGGTGATGACCGCCAAGGGTGCCCTGCGTTCCAAGATCTACTCCCCCGCCCTGGACCATGAGGGCCGCCTGCGTGCCGGGGTCGCCGTCGGCATCAACGGGGACATCGCTGCAAAAGCGCGCGCCGCGCTGGCAGCGGGGGCTGACGTGCTGGTGATGGACACCGCCCACGGCCACCAGGAGAAGATGATCACCGCGCTCGGGCACGCCGCTCGGGCCCGGGACGAGTTCGAGGTGGAGACGGGCCGCCGCGTCCTCATCGTGGCCGGCAACGTCGTGACCGCGGACGGCGTCCGCGACCTCGTGGCCGCGGGCGCAGACATCCTGAAGGTGGGGGTGGGACCCGGCGCCATGTGCACCACCCGCATGCAGACCGGTGTGGGGCGCCCCCAGTTCTCCGCGGTGCTGGAGTGCTCCACCGCCGCACGCGAGTTGAACACCGCCGTCTGGGCCGACGGTGGCATCCGCCACCCCCGCGACGTCGCCCTGGCCTTGGCGGCCGGCGCCGGCTCCATCATGATCGGGTCGTGGTTCGCGGGGACGCACGAGTCCACGGGTGACCCGCTGAACGATCATGAAGGACGCATCTACAAGGAGTCGTTCGGCATGGCCTCGGCGCGCGCCGTTCGTCAGCGCACCCGTGACCAGTCGGCGTTCGAGCGGGCACGCGCAGCACTCTTCGAGGAGGGCATCTCCAGCTCCCGGATGTACCTCGACCCGCAGCGCCCCGGAGTCGAGGACCTGCTCGACTGGATCACCTCCGGTGTCCGCTCCTCGGCCACCTACGCGGGGGCGCGCACCGTGGCGGAGTTCGCCGACCGCGCCGTGGTGGGGATGCAGTCCGGCTCCGGGTTCGAGGAGGGCCGCCCGCTGGACCGGAGTTGGTGATGCGCGACGAGCACTTCGAAGGACGTTGGTCCGAGGAATCCCAGCCGCCCGTGTGCAGAGGCGCAAAGAAGGAGTAGCAATGCTTGAAGTACGAAACCTCACGCGCCGATTCGGTGACCTCACGGCCGTCGATGATGTCTCCTTCGACGTCGAGCCCGGCAAGTTCACCGGCTTCGTCGGAGGCAACGGCGCCGGGAAGACCACCACCATGCGCATGATCATGGGACTCCTGCAGCCAAACGCTGGCGAGGTGCGGTGGGAGGGCACCCCCATCACCGCCCGGGAACGTGCCCAGTTCGGGTACATGCCCGAGGAGCGCGGGCTGTATCCCAAACAGTCCGTGCGCAGCCAGCTCGTCTACCTCGGGGAGCTGCACGGCATGCCCGCGGCAGAAGCGCGCGACGTCACCGACGCACTCATGGAGCGCTTCGGCCTGGGTGATCGTACGAAGGACAAACTGGAGACGCTGTCCCTGGGCAACCAGCAGCGCGTGCAGATCGCGGCAGCGGTCATTGCCGAGCCCATCGGACTCGTGCTCGACGAGCCCTTCAACGGACTCGACCCCGACGCCGTCGACGAGATGTTCGCCCTGCTCGGCGAGTTCACCAAGCGGCAGGTCCCCGTGCTGTTCTCCTCCCATCAACTGGACCTCGTGGAGAGGTTGTGCGACGACATCGTCATCCTCGCCAAGGGAAAGGTGGTGGCGAACGGCCCCGTGGACGACCTCCGCCGCGCTGGCGAGACGCATCACCGGATCCGCACGGAGTCCGACCTCGGGTGGCTCCGGGGCCATGCGGGCGTGCAGATTCTTGCGCTGGACGGCGTGGAGGCATCCGTCATGTTCACGGACGTCACCACCGAACAAGCCGTGCTATCCGAGGCTCTGAAACGGGGCCCCGTGCGAGCCTTCGGCCCAACGATGCGTCCCCTCAGCGACATCTACAGGGAGATCACCCGATGAGTTACCCAGCACCCGCCATGCCGTGGTGGATCGTCGCCCGACGAGAGATCATGGCAAAGCTGACCCAGAAGGCGTTCTGGATCTCCACGATCGTCGTTGTGGTGCTCCTGGCCGCCAGCTTCTTCTTCACATTCCTGTTCGCGAACTCCCAGGACAGGATGACCGTCGGGGTCACCGACGAGGTGGGGGCGCAGGTGGTGGCCCTCGCAGCAGCGTCAAGCGGACGCGACATCCAGGCCTCCACCATGACCGCCGACCAGATCGAGGTTGCCGTCGCCGATGGTGACATCGCCGCGGGTCTGGTGCAGACCGATGACGGCTGGGACCTACTGGTGGACAGCATCGAGACCAGCGTCGGCGACGTCCAGCAGGCCGTCTCCACCTACATGATCAGCGAGAATGCCCGCGGGCTGGGCGTCGACCCCGCCGCACTGCAGAAGGGCTCTGACGTCAGGTTGCGTTTCACCGGCGAGCAGGTGGAGCAGGACGCCGTGATTGCGCTCACCACGGGGCTCGTGTTCTCCGTGCTGTTCTTCATGTCAGCGCTCACCTACGGACTGCAGATCGCGCAGA
>JBBSRQ010000147.1:0-7739 GCA_038242845.1 Propionibacteriales bacterium
AGCATGGCAAGTTTCGGTGCGGGTCATGGGCCGTTGAAAACGGTGCCGCACCTCGTTGTGGGGGACAGGGTGTTGCATGCCACGTTCGGCATGGGCGAAGTTGTCGCCGTTCACGGGTCAGGCGATGCCACCAAGGCCGACGTCGACTTCGGATCCGCGGGGACCAAGCGCCTCAGCCTCCGACACGCACCGATGGAGAAGCTCTGACAAGACTGCACACGACATCAAACGGGCCGGCCCTCCGAGAGGAGGACCGGTCCGTTTGGCCGTTCTTGTGGTTGTTGTTGTGCGGGGGCTCACGGGGGCGGAGCCCCTGTGTGTCAGAAGCTGACGCCGAGGCCGCGCATGAAGGCCATCGGGTCTGAGGCCTCATAGACCTTGCCGGGTGTGACACCGGGCTTGTAGTACTCCATGTGGAGGTGGGGGCCGAAGGAGCGTCCCGAGACACCGACGTAGCCGATGAGCGTTCCGGCCTTGACTGCCTGACCCGTGCTGACGACGCGCTTCGACATGTGGGCATACAGCGTCGCTCCGCCATTCGCGTGCTGGATGACGACGTTGGTGCCGGCCCAGCCACCTGCGGTGGGGCTCAGCACGATGCCGGAGGCCACTGCGTAGATGGGGGTGCCGATGGGGGCGGGGAAGTCCTGGCCGGTGTGGTGGCGTGACCACGAGCCGGTGGCACCGAAGCGGGCACCGACGCGGTAGTTGGACTTCAACGGCTTCGAGCCGCCGCTGGAGGAAACGGCTGCCAGGTCCTCGGCCGAGACCGCGATGGCTGCTTCATTCCCACGCTTGGACGACGATTCGGAGGACTTGGAGGAATCGGACGAGCCGGCCGCCCTGGACGAGTCCGACGCACCTGCAGCCTTGGCCCTGGCGGCCTCAGCGGCGGCCTCAGCGGCAGCCTTGCGGGCCTCCTCGAGGCGACGCGCGGCCTCCTCGGCTTCCTTCTTGAGCTTTGCTTCCTGCTTCTGGACCAGATCCATGTCGGCGGTCATTTGGGCTTCACGCTCGGAAGCGGAGCCGGCGGCCATGGACTTGTCCGCCTCCTCGACCGAGGCCTCCAGTGCGGCGGTGCGGTCCTTGGCGGACTCCCCGGCCACGGCCTCAGTCAGGTTGACGCGCACCTCGCTGCGGGACGCGTCCTGCGAGCGGTCTGCGAAGCCCTTCTCGGCGGAGTTGATCGCGGCCTGCGGGATGGCCAGCTCGACGGACACCTTCTCCGACGACAGGTCCTGCGACCCGTCACGCGAGGTGGCGGCCCATCCGAGCATTCCGCCGGCTGCGAGAGCGCTCGCGAGGATGCCGGCGACCATTCCGCGGCCAACGGTGGAGCTGCGGCGCCTGCGAGCGGCACCAATGGTTTCCGTGGATACCTCGACGTCGGGGACGACGAGATCGTCAGCGGCCCTACGAGGGCTCTTGATGGCGCTGAGCTTGTTCAACAGAACTCCAGACAGGATGGGAAGCGGTATTAGTGAAACCTTAGCATTTCTCAGAAAGCTCTCAAACTCAGACTTTCTGAGTACGCAGTACCGGTGTTCACCTGCGTGGTCGCCACCGGTTGTATCGTGGCGTTCACCGCTGAAGAACAACGATGGGAGCAGAGGGTGGATCTCCTCGAATACCAAGCACGTGAACTGTTCGAGTCCTTCGACGTGCCGGTGCTGCCGGGTGTGGTGGCAACCACGCCAGCAGGTGCCCGGGACGCGTACGGACAACTTGGCTCTGACGTGGCCGTGGTGAAAGCACAGGTGCGTGCCGGAGGCAGGGGCAAGGCAGGCGGTGTGAAACTCGTCCGCAGTGCAGACGAGGCCGAGACGGCAGCCGCCGCCATCCTCGATCTGGTCATCAAGGACCTTCCGGTTGACGCAGTCATGCTGAGTCCCGGGGCAGAGATCGCCGCGGAGTACTACTTCTCCATCCTGCTGGACCGCACGGCCGGTACCTATCTGGCGATGTGCAGTGTGGAGGGTGGCATCGACATCGAGACCCTTGCCGTGGAGCGCCCCGAGGCGCTGGTGAAGCTGCCGCTGGACCCGGTCGAGGGCATCACCGCCGACGTGGCAAACGACATTGTGGAGAAGGCAGGATTCGACGGGGCTGACCGCGACGCCGTCGCGGCTGTGCTGCAGAAGCTTTGGACCGTCTTCAGGCAATCCGATGCCACGCTCGTCGAGGTCAACCCGCTGGTGAAGGTGGCCAGCGGGGACATCCTGGCCCTCGACGCCAAGGTCACGCTCGATGAGAACGCAGAGTTCCGCCACGAGGACTGGGGCGGGTACCACGAGACCTCAGCGGCGGTGGACCTCGAGCGCCAGGCCAGGGAGCTGGACCTCAACTACGTGAAGCTCGACGGCAACGTCGGTGTCATCGGCAACGGTGCTGGTCTGGTGATGAGCACGCTCGACGTCGTCGAGCGGGCAGGTCGGGAACTCCCCGGTCATCCCAAACCCGCCAACTTCCTCGACATCGGCGGAGGGGCGTCCTCCACGGTCATGGCCAACGGGCTGCGCATCATCATGAGCGACCCGCAGGTCAAGGCGGTGCTCGTGAACGTGTTCGGGGGCATCACCGCCTGCAACGATGTTGCCCAGGGCATCGTCGCTGCACTTGAGGTGCTGGGTGACGAGGCGAACCTGCCGATCGTGGTTCGACTCGACGGAAACTCGGTGGACGTCGGCAAAGCGATCCTGACCGAGGCCAACCACCCGCTGATCCGGGTCGAAAACACGATGGACGGCGCTGCGCAAGCCGTCGCGAAACTCGCGAGCGAGAGGGACTGAGAACCATGGCCATCTTCATTGACGAGTATTCGCGCGTCCTCGTGCAAGGCATGACCGGTAGGGAAGGACGCAAGCACACCCAGCGGATGATCATGTCCGGCACGCGCATCGTCGGCGGCGTCACACCCGGCAAGGGTGGCGAGTCGGTGTTGTTCGAGGAGGACCCCGTACCCGTGTTCGGGTCGGTGGCCGAGGGCGTCGCCGCCACCGGTGCCAACGTGTCGGTGGTGTTCGTGCCGCCACGGTTTGCCCGCGAGGCGGTCCTCGAGGCCGTCGAGTCGCAGATTGAGCTGTGCGTGATCATCACCGAGGGCATTCCCGTGCGCGACGCACTGGAGTTCCACTCAGCAGCCGCGTCGAGCCGCACCCGCATCATCGGCCCCAACTGCCCCGGGCTGATCTCACCCGGCAAGTCGAACGTGGGCATCATCCCTGCCCACATTGCCGGCCGCGGTGGTATCGGGCTGGTCTCCAAGTCCGGCACCCTGACCTACCAGATGATGTTCGAACTGCGGGACCACGGCTTCTCCACCGCCGTCGGTATCGGCGGTGACCCTGTCATCGGCACCTCGCACATCGACGTCCTGCAAGCCTTCGAGGAGGACCCGGACACTGACGTCATCGTCATGATCGGCGAGATCGGCGGTGACGCCGAGGAAAGGGCCGGCGCCTACATTGCGGAGAACATCTCCAAGCCGGTCATCGGCTACGTCGCCGGCTTCACGGCACCACCCGGCAAGACCATGGGCCACGCCGGGGCCATCATCACGGGCAGTGGTGGAACCGCCGCCGCCAAGAAGAAGGCGCTGGAGAGTGCAGGTGTGATGGTGGGGGTGACCCCCAGCCAGACCGCAGCACTGGCCCGTGACGTGATCGCGGACATCCGCCGCCACCGCTGAGGCACGAACATGATCAGCCCCATCCGCTCGACGGCGGGTGGGGCTGATCATGTTTGTGGGCGGATGCGGGCGTCAACCCTGGCTGAGGCGCTCCGCCGTCCGCAGGGCGATGCCGTTGCGCCGGCCGGGGGAGAACTCGTAGGAGTCTGTGACGCTGGCCAACAGGTAGCTGACGCGGTTGTCCGCGATGGAGACGAACAGTTGGAACCGCACGGAGGAGTTGTCGGAGATGGCCTGGTCGATGGTGATCATCCGGGTGGACAGGGCGACACCGTCGGCTCCGGTGCCGTTGATGGCGTTGAGGTCAGTGACCTTGGCGGTCAGGACGCGTTCCTTGCATGAGAGCAGGTTCTTGATGAGTTTGTTTGCGAACAGGCGCGCCTGCGTGTTGTCCGGGAAATCGAAGACCATCTCGTCGATGCCGAAGGTCTCCGGGGTCATGTCGTCCTGCGTCAGGAGATAGGTCCGCTGCGCACGATCGGTGGGGCCCGGCTCAGTGGCCAGCGGCAAGTTCTCGCAACCCATGCCCTGCGACGTGATGTCGGCCGGGGGGAGGGCGGTCCAGCGGCCGTATCCCGGGCGCACACGGGGCAGGTCAGAGGTGATGAGCCAACCCTGGGGATCTACGGGCGGCGGCACCGCCGCGGTCACGACGGGATCAGTGGGGCACATCCCGTCCACGCGTGAACAGATGCTGCTCAGCGACCGCACAAGTCCGGCAACGGCGCCCTCCACGTCGACTGCTTCAATGTGTCGGGTCACGTCCAGCATCGTCAGCGCGCGGCCCGTCCGGACGAGGAGCACCGTGCGGAAGGTGGTGGGAATGTCCTGGAAGGCGACGGTGACCTGGGTCACGTCGTCTCCCAGACCGGTGATGGTGGTGGATGACTCGATGTGGGCAGGGACCTCGTCGCAGGCGGCCAGCGCCGCTGTGCGCTGCATCTGCACCTGCTGGGCTGCGCCGGCGTTGGCGTAGACGTCCACCTGCTGCAGTGCAGCCAACTGGTCATCCTGGGAGGTGCCCATGGAGCGCTGGAACGTGTCGGTGGGATTGACGTCGGAGAGGTCGGTGCTGAGGCATGCGACCTTGGCGGTGGCCTCCTCCCGCGTCAGTGCGGTGTTGATGACTGCCCAACTGGCGCCACCCACAATCTTGTCGGCGTCCGCCACGGTCAGCAGGTCCTCGCCCGAGACCTCGGGTACGGCGCTGACGGACGTGCTGGGGCTGGGGGAGGCGGACACAGGAGGCGTCGGTTCGGCGGCGTTGTTCCGCCCAGCCAGGTAGAACCCGAAGACCAGCAACAGGGCAGCCACCAGTGCACCGATGCCCCAGATCAACAGTGTGCGTTTGTGGTGATGGACCCAGGAATCCGATCCGCCTGATCCTCCTGAACCGGCATGAGCGGCCAGCGGCTCCTTCTCCGGTGGCGTGGCGGAACTGACGGCCGAGCGGCGAGGAGCCGGGGAGACGCCGGTGGGACCGTCGTCGAGACCGTTCATGCGTCGCCTGGATCCCGTGTCCCCCACGTCCTCGAACTCCGGCCCGGGCATGGCCGGCACCGGTGCGGGCACCAGCGGTTCGGTCGTGGGTGCGGGAGATGTGGCGGCGCTCTCACTACCGGGGCGCGCGAAGGGGTTGCCCTGCTCGGATGAGGCGGATGAGGCGGATGAGGCGGATGTGCCGGGTTCTTGGGCGACGTCGTCGCCCTGCTGCCCACCCTCGCTGGCCTGCTCACTAGAATGCGAATCGGCGCCGCGTCGCGCAGCCCCGTCCGAGTCGCCTGGGGTATCGTCAGCCGCGGTCGGTTCGTCGGAGTCGGTGTCATGGGCGAGTGCTCGTCGAGGACGGTGAAACCCGGACTCTGACATCAACCACCTCCGTGTAGGACTTATTGACACCCCCTTGGGGGGTATCGAGGAACAGGTTACCGGGTGCCGGCTGGCGCACCACAGAATTGAGGGGAGTCGCCCGTGGCGGAGCGCCCGAACAGGCATCGAACGGTTGCTGTCGATGTGGATGCCGTACCCACACCAACGAGCCGGGAGCTTTCGTGGCCCTGGTGGTCGGTGGCTGTGGTGGGCACCCTTGCGGTACTGGCTGCAGGATGGCTCCTGATGGCGGGTGCCGCGGCGCTGGGGTGGCTCACGTCTCCTGCAAGCGAACTCGATGCGGCGCTCCTGTTGGGCAGTGACGTCCTTCTACTGGCCCACGGTGTGCCGGTGGAAGTGGGTGGGCAGTTGGTGTCGATCATGCCGCTCGGGCTTTCGTTGGTACTGGTGCTGCTGGCCTGTCCTGTCGCCGCCCTGGCCGCCGAGCAGGCTGTTCGTGTGCAGTCCCCGGTGGATGCCACCGGGAAAACCCCGGCGGATTCGCTGGGCGTGGTGGCCCGCGTCGCCGGGACCATGGCTCTCATCCAGGGCGTGTCCGTCATGTTGCTGACCGTGGCGCTGGGGGCGGCGGGCGGGGGCGCCCGTGCGCTGCTCGGTGGTGTGGTGCTGGGTGCCGTTGCGGGGTTGTGGGGTGCCAGCCGTGCGCTGGGTTTCGACCCGCGGCGCGGGTGGCCCCTCTGGCTTCGCTCGGTTCCCACCGCCATGGCCTCAGCAGTGCTGGTGTGCATCGCCGGCGGCGCCGCGGTGCTGGCGGTGGCACTCGTGATCCATTGGGACCGCATCGTCGCACTGCACGAGGCGCTGGCCCCGGGCGGCGTCGGCACGGTGCTGCTGGTGCTGATGCAACTCCTCTACCTCCCCAACCTCGTGCTGTGGGCCACATCGTGGATGCTGGGGGCTGGCGTGACGCTCGGCGACGACTCGCTGCTCAGCATGTCCATCACCGACGTCGGGTTCCTGCCCTCGATCCCCGTGTTCGGTGCGGTGGGGGAGCCGGGCCTCGGCGGGGGTGCACTGTTCTGGTGGCTCGCCGTCGGCGTGGTCGCAGGCCTGGTGGCGGCGCTGGTCGTCGGCATGGCCCGTCGTCGCGCCCGATTCGACGAGACGGCGCTGGTGGGCGGGCTCTCCGGTGTCGTCGCGGGACTGCTCGTCACCCTGCTGTGCTCGCTCTCCAGCGGCGGACTCGGCACGGAGCGGCTCGCGCACCTCGGCACCACCGCGCAACTCGTCATCGTGGCCCCCACCCTGCTCGGCCTCTCGGGGCTGGTCGGAGGTGCGGTGCTGGGGCTGGTGAGGCGCCCGCCCCGCCCGGAACCGCTCATCCCGCTGGTGGAGGAAGAGCCCCCGGAGGACGTCGGCCCCTAGGATCGTGGACGTGACCAAGGATGTGGTGGTGCTGGTCTCGGGCACCGGGACCCTGCTGCAAGCGCTCATCGACGCCGTGGACGCTGGTGAGGTCGACGCGCGGGTGGTGGCAGTGGTGTCCGACCAGGTGGGCGCTCCGGCATTGGAGCGGGCGCGTTGCCATGGCATCAACGCCATCGCCCACCCGTTCACCAAGGGTGGGGATCGGGCCGCCTGGGACGCTGGACTCGCCGATATCGTGGCGTCCTTCCACCCGGATCTCGTGGCATCCGCCGGGTTCATGAAGCTGCTGGGGGCAACGTTCCTCGAGCGTTTTGGCGGCCGCACCATCAATACGCACCCGTCCCTGCTTCCCAGCTTCCCCGGAATGCGGGCCGCCCGTGACGCGCTGGCCGCCGGCGTGAAGGTGACCGGGGCGACGGTCTTCCTCGTGGACGCCGGCATCGACACCGGTAGGATCCTTGTCCAGGCCGCCGTCGGGGTGCATCCCGGCGATGACCCCGACACCCTGCATGAACGCATCAAGATTGTCGAACGACAACTGCTCGTCCGCGCCGTGCGCGAGTGGGAGCTAGGAGAAAAATGACCGACCGGGCCGCTCTGCAACGCATCGGAGTCCAGCGTGCGCTTGTCTCCGTCTACGACAAGGACGGGGTGGAAGACCTCGGTCGTACCCTGCACGCTGCGGGGGTGGAGATCGTGTCAACCGGTTCCACGGCCGCGCGGCTGAAGGACGCGGGTGTTCCCGTCACAGCAGTTGAGGAGCTGACGGGATTCCCGGAGTGCCTGGACGGAC
>JBBSRQ010000148.1:0-7738 GCA_038242845.1 Propionibacteriales bacterium
CCGGAGAAGTCCTCGGCCCTGCTGAACGGCACCGGGGTGGCGCCGATTCGGACGATGTGTTGTGCGAACTGGCGTCCCGCGTACCAGAGCACTCGATGCCCGGCATCGATGAGCCCCTGAACCACCCGGGTGGCGTTCAGGGTGTGCGCCGTGATGGGTGTGCTTGCTACGAGGAAAGTGCCTGTGACGTCGATGGGTGTGATGCTACCCGGGCCCCCGATCACCACGGACGCTGCCGGGACTGCACACAGGATCGTGGTTGTGCTGAAAAGCGCCTAGCTGGCCAGGGGAACGCGCAGCCTCGCGCAGGTTCCGGGGCCGTCTGCCCTGGGCCCCAGATCGATGGTGCCCCCGAGATCGCCCACCAACGTCTGGATGATCGCCAGGCCCAGACTGTCCTGCATGGCGATGTCGAAGTCCTGGGGGAGTCCGACGCCACCGTCCACGACGTCAACGATGAGGTGGTCCCCCATGATCTGGGGCCGCACCTCCAGCTCGCCCGAGCTGCTCTGCAGGCCGTGCTCGATGGCGTTCTGGCACAACTCGGTGATGATCATGGCCAGCGACGTCGCCGTCTCGGAGGCCACCTCACCGAACGTTCCCACCCGTTTGGCCTGCACGGTGCCAGAGGTCGCGGCCAGGTCCCCCACCATGCGCAGGATCCTGTCGCACACGTCGTCGAACTCGACGTCCTCCTCCAGCGTGTGGCTCAGTGTGTCGTGCACCACTGCGATGGAACTCACCCGTCGCATGGCGTCCTTGAGGGCTTCGCGACCCTCCTCGGACTTCATGCGCCGCGACTGCATGCGCAGGAGCGCCGCCACGGTCTGGAGGTTGTTCTTGATGCGGTGGTGGATCTCGCGGATCGTCGCATCCTTGGTCACCAGCATGCGGTCACGACGCCGCAGATCGGTGGTGTCGCGACACAGCACCAGCATGCCGATGGAGATGTCCGCCACCTCCAGCGGCAGCAGGACGAACCGCATGGACGCCCGGGCCTGCTCGACGTCGAACACCGCGCTGCGCTGGTCACGGAGGTCCGACTGCACCGTCTGGCCCATTGTCTCGACGCCGTGGCGCAGCCGGCGCGTCAGTTCGCCGAAGTCCTCCCCCTCGATGTCCCCGAGCGCACCGAGGCGCCGGTAGGCCGTGATGGCGTTCGGCGACGCGTAGGTGATGATCCCGTTCGGCTGCACCCGCAGCACCCCGTCGCCGACCTTTGGCGCGAGCGCCTTGTCCATCGCCTCCGTGAGTGGGAACTGGCCCTCAAGCAGCATCGAGGTCAGGACGCCGGCAGCCTCCATGTAGTTCTCCTCCAGCGCCCCCATCGCACGCATCCCCATGAGGTTGGTGTGCCGCTCCAGGATTGCGATGCACTTGCCACCGCGCATGATGGGCACCGCCCACACATCCACGGGGATGCCCGCACTGATCTGGTTGTCGCTGGTCTCGGCGATCTGCTCCGTCATCCAGGCGACGGTCACCGCGTGATCAAGCTCGTGGATGAGCGTCTCGCCGATGACGTCGTCCTCCAGCGCCGTCGGACCCGTCACGGGACGGATCTGTGCGATGCAGGTGAAACGCTCCCCCTGATCGGCCGGCAACCACAGGAGGAGGTCGGAGAAGCTCAGGTCCGCGAGCAGGTGCCACTGGGCGGTGAACGACTCCAGCCACTGCTGATCGGTCAACTGCTCCAGATGCGAAAGAACCATGGGAACATGGTGCCACCGTGCGCATCGACACCGCCATTGGCGGTCATGTCGGTTGTGGGCACTGGCGTCTGGCACAATTGGCCCCGCACCAACAAGCAACCCCGAGGAGTCACCATGGGCAAGACCGGACGCAAGCGTCGTTCACGCCGCAAGAACAAGGCCAACCACGGCAAGCGTCCCAACGCCTGATCGTGGAATCACAACAACCCCCGCCCTGACGGCGGGGGTTGTGTCGTTGGTGGGGTTTTCAGCCCCGGGAGCGTCGCCGCAGAATCGTCACCCGGGCCGTCAGAGTGGCGGGAGCCTGCTCACGCGGCTGGCTGCGATGAATCATCTCGGTGATGGTGGATTCGATGTCGAAGTTTTCCATGCATCGTTCGCAGGCGTGCAGGTGGACCCGGATCTGGTCGGCGTCCGCCTCCGCCAACTCATGGTGCAGAAAGGCATGGACCGCCTCCAACGCCCGGACACAGTCGTCCATCTCGTTGTGGTCGTCGCTCCACATCGCCGGGTCGGACATCACGCGTCGCCTCGTGGGGCGTGCACGATGCCGCGCTCGGCCGCATAATCGGCCAGCACGATACGCAGCAGCGTCCGGCCCCGGTTCAGTCGGCTCATCACCGTGCCGATCGGCGTGCCCATGATCTCTGCGATCTCCTTGTAGGAGAAGCCCTCGACGTCGGAGAGGTACACGGCCATCCTGAAGTTCTCCGGCAGGCCGGCCATCGCGTCCGCGACCGCCTGGTCGGGTGTCTGGTCCAGTGCGTCCATCTCCGCGGAGCGCAGACCGGAGGAGTCGTGCGAAGCTGCGCGCGCCAGGTGCCAGTCCTCGACGCCGGCGTCGGAGCTCGTCCTGGGTGAGCGCTGCGCCTTGCGGTAGCTGTTGATGTAGGTGTTGGTGAGGATGCGATAAAGCCAGGCCTTGAGGTTGGTGCCGGGCGTGAAGGTCGCCTGCGCGGCGAACGCCTTGGCGTAGGCCTCCTGCACCACGTCCTCGGCGTCGGCGGAATTGCGCGTCATCCTCAGAGCGGCGGCATACAGCCGGTCGATGTGGCTGAGTGCCTCGGTTTCGAAGGCGTCCTCATCAGCTTCGACGGCGGTGCCGTCGGGGGCAAGGTCGGGGGCGTCCACATTCATCACGTACGAGGATAGCCGCGGAAACCGGGCGTGCAGGTCCATGTCCGTCACAACGTCAGGCGTGACGGTGTCGAGGAGGATGGCCATGTTCGGTGCAACAGCGGGCACGGGTCAAATATTCCCCCAGCGGTCAGTGCAGTGGCACCACGAGGTCGGCACCGTCGTTGGCGACGCTGTTGACGGCGCGCGACACCTGCGTCGGCTGCAGGTGTGGCAGCGGCAGCAACAACTCCCGAGCCGTGTCACCGACGGTGAGCGCGGGGTCCAGCCACGCGTCGGTGTCCATCACTGTCATGGGCATCCGGTCGTGCACCCAGCCCAATTCGTCGGTGGCACTCGTGGTGATGATGGAGACGCTCGCCAGCCAGTCGTCGGGCCCCTTCCAGAACTCGTAAATGCCCGCCATGTGCACCATTGAGCCGTCGGCCGGTCGGAGGAAGTAGGGCTGCTTGACTGCTCTGCCGTCGATTGTCTCCGGCCGCCATTCGTAGTAGCCGAGCGCAGGCAGGAGGCAGCGTCGGGCAGACATGGCCTTGCGATAGGCAGGCTTTTCCGTCACGGTCTCCACTCGCGCATTGATCATCCGCGCCGCACCCCCGGGGTCCTTTGACCAACTCGGGACCAGGCCCCACCGGAGAGCGACCAGTTTGCGGAGCACCTGCTCCCCCGCATTCCGCTCCAGCACGGCGGGCACGGTATCGGTGGGTGCAATGTTGTAGCGCGGGATGCACGCCATGCGACCGTCGTCGGTCACCTCATCAATGCGGTACTCCTCGACGAGCTCCTCCGGATCGGCACTGGCCGCATATCGCCCACACATGCCCGCCAATCTAGTGCGTAGCCCTCGTCAGTGCCCTTCTCAATGGGTATGTTAGGCCGCATGAGTCTGTTGCGTTTTGTAGCCCGCACCCTGTTCGCCAGCGCATTCGTCGTCGACGGTGTCAAAAAGGTGACCAAGCCATCCGAATCGGCCCCCGAGGCTGAGGCCTTCACAGCGAAGGTCGTGCCCCTGATCCAGCGCGTCGTCCCGGCGCCGTACTCATCATCCATCCCTGAGTCCACGGAGACGTGGATCCGTCTGGGCGGTGCCGCACAGGTGGCAGGTGGGCTGATGTTCGCCACCGGGTTCGGCCGTCGCCTCGGAGCGCTGCTGCTGGCCAAGGCCAGCATCCTCAACGTCGCCATCGCCCTCCCGGGCAAGGACGCGTCCCCGGACGAGAAGTCCGCTGCACGCCCCCAGGTGCTCGCCAACGTGGCTCTGCTGGGCGCGGCCATCCTCGCCGCGCGCGACACCCAGGGCCACCCCAGCCTTTCGTGGCGCGCCGAGCAGGGCGTCAAGGCCGTCGACAAGAAGATCTCCGACACCGGTGACGATCTGTCGAGGAAGGCCAAGAAGGCCGCGAAGAAGGCCGACAAGAGGAAGGACGAGCTCACCAAAAGCGCGCGCAAGGAAGCCAAGAAGCTGGGCAAGAAGCTGGAGTCCGTGATCCACTGATGGCCCACGCTCTCCCTTCGTCCCCCGGACCCGTCATTGCGGAGGTGATGGTCCCAGGTTCGAAGTCCGAGACCAACAGGGCCTTCGTGTTGGCCGCACTCGCCGACGGTCCGTCCACCATCTCCGGCGCCCTGGTTTCGCGCGACAGCGAGCTGATGCTGGCAACGCTTCGTACTTTCGGCGCAACGGTGGAAGGTGATGCAGCCCACGGGCTCCGCGTCACACCTCCGCCCGGAATCTTCGGGGCCAGCGACGGCGTCGATTGCGGGCTGGCAGGCACCGTCATGCGGTTCGCACCGCCCATGGCCCTGCTCGCCGACGGACCCACCCGCTTCTTCGGTGATGCCCACGCCAGCAACCGGCCCATGGCAGGCCTGCTGGATGCCATGCGCCAGTTGGGTGCGGGAGTGGACTCGGACCGCTTGCCGTTCACGGTCACACCGGGCGAACAGATGGGGCGTGTCGTCCGCGTCGATTCCTCAGCCACCAGCCAGTACGTTTCAGGGCTGCTGCTGGTGGGAGCACGGTTGCCCCATGGCCTGCGCATCGAGCAGGTCGCCGACAGCGTCCCCTCCCGCCCACACATCGCCATGACCGTGCACATGCTGCGCGAGAGTGGCGTCCGGATCGACGAGGTCGACGACAACACCTGGGTGGTGTCACACGGCCCCATCGGCGCCCGAGACATCGTCGTGGAGCCGGACCTGACGAACGCCTCGGTGTTCCTCGCGGCCGCCGCCGTCACCAGGGGCGCCGTCACCGTGCCGGGGTGGCCGGTGGAGAACCAACAGGCCGGCGGACTCTTCCTCGACATCGCGCGTCGCCTCGGCGCCACGGTGGAACGGGACGGGGACCGCGTCACGCTCCACGGTCCTGAACGTCTCCGGGGCATCGACGTCGACCTCCACGCAGCCTCCGAGCTGACCCCCGTTGTCGCCACCCTGGGCGCTCTCGCTGAGGGCACCACACGCATCCGTGGTGTGGGCCACATCCGCGGGCACGAGACCGACAGGCTCGCCGCCCTCGTCTCGGAGTTCACCCGGATCGGCATCACTGCCACCGAGACCGATGACGGCCTGATCATCGAGGGCACCACGTCCCCGGAAAATCTGGTGGCCACCGAGTTCGAGACCTACGCCGACCACCGCATGGTGCACTCCGCTGCCATCATGGCTCTGCGCGTGCCGGGGCTGCGCGTGACCGATCTTGACTGCGTCGGCAAGACCATGCCGGACTTCGAAGCTGATTGGCGCGCTGCGGTGGGTGTGTGATGGCACGACGCGGCGCGCTGGGTGCTGACGATCACGGCGGGTTTGACCGACCACGCAAGCGCAGCCGCCCCCGCACGAAGGAGCGCCCCAACTATTCCTGGGCGCCCACGGCGCGGATCGTCACCGTTGACCGAGGCCGCTACCGCTGCCTACTGGACGGCGGGACGCTCGTGACCGCCACCAAGGCGCGCGTGATCGGGCGCAAGGGCGTCATCGTCGGTGACGTCGTCACCCTTGATGGCGACACCTCCGGCAGGGAGGGCACCCTTGCCCGCATCGTCGAGGTGGCGGAGCGCAGGACGATCCTGCGCCGCAGCGCCGACGACGCCGACACGTTCGAGCGCCCCATCGTCGCCAACGCGGACCAACTCATGATCGTCACGGCGCTGGCCGACCCCGAGCCGCGCATGGGGATGATCGACCGGATCCTCGTGGCGGCCTTCGACGCCAAGGTCTCCCCCATCCTGTGTCTCACGAAGGCGGACCTCGCCAGCCCCGTCGAACTCATGGCGGCGTACCAGCCCCTGGGCGTCCCCATCATCACGACCCAACCCAATTCTGATCTGGGGCCCGTCCACGAGATCCTCACCGACCACACCACGGTGTTGGTGGGTCACTCGGGCGTCGGCAAGTCCACGCTCGTCAACGCTCTCGTGCCCGGCGTCAACAGGGCCGTCGCCGAGGTCAGCGACCTCACCGGCAAGGGCCGCCACACCTCCACATCAGCTCTCGCCATCCCCCTTCCCAAGGGCGGTTGGATCGTCGACACGCCCGGCGTGCGCTCCTTCGGTATCAGCCACGTGAAGACTTCCTCCATCGTCGCCGCGTTCAACGACCTCACGGAGTTCGCGGAGCAGTGTCCGCGCGGCTGCCACCACCAGACGGGTGCACAGGGTTGCGCGCTCGACGAAGCCGTCGCCGATGGTCGGCTCGACCCCCGCAGGCTCGCCTCGTTCCGTCGGATGGAGCGCGCTTTCATTTGAGCGACCGCACCTTTCGCTAAGTTGGACCCCATGGCCCAGCTGAAAAACCTCACCGATGACGTCCGACTCATGCACATGCTCGCTGACGATGCGGACTCCCTCTCCATGAACCGCTTCAAGGCGCTCGACCTGCGGTTCGAGAACAAGCCCGACAACAGCCCCGTGACGGAGGCGGACACCGCCGTCGAGGAGGCCCTGCGACGGACGCTCGCGAAGGCCCGCCCCCGCGACGCCGTGCACGGGGAGGAGATGGACGACACCGGCCAGAGCCCGCGCCGCTGGATCATCGACCCCATCGACGGCACCAAGAACTACCTCCGCGGGGTGCCGGTCTGGGCGACGCTGATCGCCCTGCAGGTGGAGGGCGAGGTGGTCGCCTCAGTGGTCTCGGCACCCGCGCTGAACCGTCGCTGGTGGGCCAGCTACAAGGGCGGCGCCTACACGGGCAAGTCACTTTTCAACGCCTCGGACATCCACGTCAGCAACATCTCCGAGCTGGAGAATGCGTCACTGTCCTACTCCGACATCGAGGAGTGGGTGGACTCCGGACGTGGGCAGGGCTTCGTCGACCTGATGCGCCAGTCCTGGCGGACGCGCGCCTACGGTGACTTCTGGAGCTACATGCTGGTGGCGGAGGGCGCCGTGGATCTGGCCTGCGAGCCGGAGCTGGAACTCTACGACATGGCAGCGCTCGACATCATCGTCCGCGAGGCCGGGGGCAGGTTCACCAACCTTGAGGGAGAACCCGGTGTCAATGGCCCCGGCGCCCTCGCCAGCAACGGCCTTCTGCACGACATCGCGCTGCAGGTGCTCGGCACAGCCTGAGCCCCTCCCGCCCGCGTTTCTCCACACCCGTCCTGAGACGTCGGCCATGATTTTCGAGAGGCAGTCCGCGTACCAGTCAGCATTGGGATCTCGTGAGGCGTAGCGTTGGCAGCCGCCGGCGGCTGAGGTCCACGAGACCTCTGCTGTCAGGTGTCCAAACCCTCGCGCCGCCAGCCGGATGCACCACGGCGTTGGCAATGACATCGTCGGGATCTTCCAACAGCTCGACAGATGATCAGGAACGACGGACCCCCGCCCCATTCTGCAGCGGGACGGGGGCCACGAGTCGATCGTGATGTGGGCCTACAGCATCCG
>JBBSRQ010000149.1:0-7708 GCA_038242845.1 Propionibacteriales bacterium
CAAGTGCAGGCTTTGCCCACCATTGCAGAGGCGTTGGAGAGCATGTCCGCCTGAGCATCCAGGGATCAAAGAGGGCCTGGACGCATCACCTACCCCTGGCAGGAAGCGGCATGCGGACGGAGGCGGTACCCGAGACCGCGCAGGGTATCGATGCGGTCGTCACCGATCTTGCGGCGCAGGTAACGGACGTAGACCTCGACCACGTTGGAGCCCGGGTCAAAATCCAGGCCCCACACTTGGCTGAGGAGTTGTTCCTTGGTCAGGACCTGACCGGGGTGCCGGAAGAACACCTCAGCCAGTGCGAACTCGCGGGCCGTGAGCTCCACCTCCGACTCGCCACCGTTGACCAGTACCCGCCGTGTGAGGACGTCGAGGGCGAGGTCGCCCACCCGGAGCATCCTCTCCTCCGGCCGACTTCCGGGGGACTTGAGCCGCAGCCGCACACGGGCGAGTAGTTCGTCGAACCCGAAGGGTTTGCGGATGTAGTCGTCGGCGCCGCTCTCCAGCCCGCGGACGGTGTCGGCGACACTGTCGCGAGCGCTGAGGACCACGATGGGCAGGTCAATCATCTCTGCCCGGAGCAGCCGCAGGACCGTGAGCCCGTCGGTGATGGGCAGCCCGAGGTCGAGCACCATCAGATCGAAGGCGCCACTGCGGGCGTACTCGTAGGCAGCCTCCCCGTCGGTGACCACTGTCACGATGTACCCGTGTCGGGTCAGTCCGCTCTCCACGAAAGAGGCGATGCGGGGTTCGTCCTCCGCCACCAGGATGTGGTTCACGATGCAACAGTCCTTGCCGCCTGCGCGCCGATGCCCGGGCGTGTGTCGGGGGGCTCGACCAGCGGGATGTCGAGAGTGAACGTTGAGCCCTTTCCCAGCTCACTCTGGAGCACCACTTGTCCGTCGTGGGCCCGCGCGATGGATGACACGATCGCCAGCCCCAGCCCAGCGCCTTCACCTCGTCGACCGACGTCGCCCCGGTGACCGCCTCGCGCGAAACGGTCGAAGATGAACTCGCGGTCCTCCTCTTTGATGCCGACGCCGTTGTCGGCGACGCTCAGTTGCAGGCGGCCGTCTGCCAGGTTGCCGTCGAAGGAGATCCGGTCACCGGGCACGGTGTGACGCACGGCGTTGGCGGCCAGCTGTATCAGCGCCTGCGTGAGTCGCTGCCCATCGGCCATCACGACCGCCTCGGGCAACCGGTCGACTGCCCAGCGACGATCACCCAACGCACTCGCTTTGGCCACCACGTCCATTACGAGATCGGCCACGTCGACCTCTCGAAGTCGCAGGAAATCGGGCCGTTCCGCGCGGGCCAGCAGCATCAGATCATCCACCAGCCGGCTCATGCGTCGAAGTTCGTCATGAACGAGTTCCAGTGTTCGACGTTGCTCCTGAGGATCCTCCCCCATCAGCTCGAGGTGCCCCCGGATGACGGTGATGGGGGTACGGAGTTCGTGACTGGCATCGTCCAGGAACCGCTGCTGCCCCGAAAACGCATCCTGCAAACGGTCGAGCATCGCATTGAAGGTCCGCCCCAGTGCAGCGACGTCGTCCCGGCCGGTGACCGCGATCCGCTGGTCGAGGTCCGATTCGTTGATCGATTCCGCCGTCTGTCGAAGGGTGCGGATGGGTGCGAGTACCCGGCCGGCCACCTGCCAGCTCGCGAGCCCTGCCACGGCCAGCGCCACGGCGCTGATGATGGCCAACACCCTGATGGTTGACGCCACGTCGGCCCGCGCCGGTTCGGAGAACTCGATCACCACAAGCGCGGCGCTGATTTGATCGCCTTCGACCACCACTGGGAACACCGCCCAGTGGATGGGACCGGCGCTGCTGGGGGCGCGGCCGGACGTCGGTTCTCTCAGGCCACGGATGCCGTCGAGAAACACCGCATCCCGGTCCAGGCGTGCCATCGGCGCCTCCCGTGCGCGATGCGAGGGCTGATCGTTGACCATACTGAAGAGGGTCTCATCAGCGTTCGGGACGGCCACGCCAAGATACGCCTGGAGCAGGTTCGAGGCGGAGTCGTAGGGCAGGCCCGTCGCAGGGTCGGTGGCCCGGCTTGCGAAGTCACGAAGCTTGGCTCCTTCATGGACCAGCTCCTCGTCGCGCTGCGCCTCCGCGACCCCGATGAACACTTGGGCCGCGATGACGACCTCAAGGACGAGGGCAAGGGTCACCAGCAGCATCATCCAACCGATGATTCGTTCTCGAGCGCTCAGTCCCCGAGCCCGTTGGGTGCCTTCGCGGGACGCGACCTTCCCGCGCAAGTTGTCAACCGTCATCGTCATCGTCATCGAGGTCGTCATCGCGCTCATCACCGTCATCAATTCCGTCGTCGTCATCATCATCATCGCCGGCGACGGGAACCGGAGCCTTCGAGACGGGAGTGGCTCCTCCCGTGCCCGGGCTCTCCGGGCTTGTTGTGACGCCGATGGTGGGTTCCCGCGTCGGAGCAGGTCCCGTCTCGGACTGGCCCCGGGTTGGCTTCGGGCTGGTGGACCTTGTCGCCATTTCACTGGGCTTGGAAGTGGCCGTGGGCACGATCAGGACGGGTCCGAGATCGACCGGTTCAGGCCGCTCGATTACGGAGACGAGCGCCCATGCGGACAGAACCAACAACAGTGCGACGCCCAGGACGGCGGTCACTCGAGATCGGGACACGACAACCACCCTCCATCCTGAACCTTGCAGCTTGATGAGCCGTGGATGAGAAGTATCTCAGGTTGGCCACAGGCGCCGCTGAGGCTTCGCCCCACCCTGAGAGAACTCTCATGGCGGTCCAAGCTGCCCGCCATGTAGGAGGGCAAGCATGGAATTCAGAGCAGCTGACAACCATTACCGGTGCATCCGTCGGAAGCCCAGCCGAAACCCATGATCGATCAGGAGCCGATGACCATGATTTCCCAGCCCCTCCCCCCGCCCCATCGCGCTGAGTATCGATCTCCCCCTGCCATCGAGCCGGGCACATGGTCGTCGGCCACATCGTGGGTGAATGGAGTCCTGGTCGAGACCGGCAAGCCCACAGCCCACGTCACGAGCCTGCGTGTGCTACGGGACGGTGTCAAACGCCTTGCCGTGGTGGAGTTCGTCGACGGCGCACCGCTGGTGCTGAAGCAGTACGCGGATGACCGCGGGGCGTGGACGCAGCTGTGGTTGCAGCGCCTGGTCACCGCAGGCTTTGGACCTCCCGGGCAGCTGGGCGTCACACCAGCACGAGGGTGGTCGCGCACCCACAGGACATTGGTCACCGACTTGGCGCCGGATCATCCGTGGACATCGTGGCTGGTGGGCGCACCTGATGCGCGTTCCGCCGCGGCGCGAGCGGCAGCTGACTGGCTGACGGCCCTGCAGTCGCTGGAACTCACGCTGCCGGTTCGGACCGGTTACCGAGCAGGCGCTGATCTGGAGCGCCAATCAGCGGAACTGGCTGCCGCGTTCCCCGGATACGCCATGTCCATCACCGCGCTCCACAGGGCGGTCCAAGCACGCCTGTATGGACCGGGTAGTTCAGGAGCGACGGTTCTGGTGCCCTCCCATGGGGATCTGCATCCCAATAACCTCCACATCGTTGACGGCTCGATTCTGAGCGTGATGGCCATCGACGTCGACACTGCCGGGCTGCGCCGCCCCGCCTACGACGTCGGCTATGCGCTGGCACAACTTCTCATCGGGTCGTGGATGCGCACCGGCTCCTTCCACGCTGGCGCGGCGGCCGGCCTTGTGTTCTGGCACCGCTGGACAAGCGACGGCGGGCGGGACGCCGGAGCCGTCGCCGCAGAAAGCGTGCGTGCACTCATGCAAAGCCTCCACTTCGAACTCGTCACTTATCGCAATGGCCGGACAAACATCCTCGACCTCTGGTTGGGCATAGCCCACTCGTTACTCACCAACGGCCTTCCCACAACCTTGCACCGCCTTGTCACCGCAGAAGAGGACCCATCATGACCCCGTTTCCGATCGCCTTCGTCCATCACGCCAACCAGTTCGTCATCACTGATGGATACACCGATCGTGACGGTGTCAGCACCACCGCCGCCGGCTACGACGCGGTGTTGTCACTGCACGTGGAGCTCGGGATCCCAGCCTCTCTGCACATTTCTGGTCCGGCGCTGGAGGCCATCGCCTGGCACCGTCCGGCTCTGATCACCAGGCTGCGCAGCCATCTCGATTCCGGCCTGATCACACTCATCGGCGGCACCTACGGTGAGAACATCATGCCGCTGGCAACCCCGAAGCACAACCGTCGCCAACTGCGGGCATTCCACGACCTGGCCGAAGAGATGCTCGGTGTCGCGCGCCACGAGTTGCGGACCGCATGGGTCCCCGAACGGGTGTGGGACACCTCGCACTGCGCCGCCCCGCTGCGCGATGTCGACGCCACGGGGGTGCGATACCAACGCGTACTGATCGACGACCGGCTGACGTACCCGCTCAACGGTGGCCAGCATGCAGGCAGCGCCCGAGAGGAGTTCGACGCCGATGGTCCCTACGAGTGGCACGGGCAGGGATTCCCCGACAGCATCCGCGGACGTCTGCGTCCGGAGTCGCTGATGCCCTACAGGATCGAAGGCGGCGACGGCATCGTCGGTGTACCGCTCGCCTCGCATCTGCGCTACCTCGTGCCACCACACGACACCGGGCACCTGCGTCTGCTGAACGAGTTGGCCGAGGATGCCCGGCAGGCACCCGAGGGGTCCTTGCTGGTGTTCGCCGACGATCTTGAGCGTGTGGCCGGCGTGGCCGGCTGGGAGCAGGGCCTCGAACGCTACGCCCGGTTCCTGCGGTGGCTGGGACGCAGCGACACACTGAAGGCCGTCCCTCTCGACGCCTGGTGCGACCGGGTCGTGCCAGCCACGGAGCGCCCCATCGAGCCCGGGACCTACTACGAGCTGGCCCACCACCACGGCTCGGGGGAGGACTACGGCAACTGGGCCCATGACCCCCGCTGGCGCCCCCTTGCCGAGCGGCTGGACGAAGTGGAGACCGAGTTGGAAAGTGCTGAGCAGGATGGTGCAGACACCGGCCTGTGTTTGCTGGCCGAGCGTCTGCTCATGCTGGGCAGGCACGAGACCGCATGGCAGGACCACGACCCGGAGACCGGCCGCGCCCCGGCCCCATGGATGAAGGCAACGGCCGCGCACGCCGCCGATGCGCTTCCCGTGTTGGCAGCAGCGAGATGGGCCGCCGGACTCACGAGCACGGGGCTCTGTGTCCGCATCACAGACGTGGATGGCGACGGCAACGAGGAAATCCTCCTGAGCAGCGACAACCTGTTCGCCGTGATCTCACCCAGATGTGGGGGTCGCCTGAGCCTGTTGCTGCGACGCGACGTCGATACCGACGGCACCTCCAACGCCGTGGTGGTGGTGGGCAACCCTGCCGACCACTGGAACTTCCAGATGGAGTTGCACCAACACATGGAGGCACCACCGAACCACCCAGGTGCCCTCGGCGTCCTCGGGACCGAGACCCACCGCCATGACTTGGGACGTGTGGAGGTGACGTCGGAGTACGCCATCGTCGAACTGATCGACGTGGAGCCCGGACCAGACCGCGGTCTGACGAAGCAGGTGCTTCTCACAGCCGACGGTGCTGCCCTGGTGGTGTGCGTGAGCCGCCCCGGCCTGCCCGGTGAACTGCGCACCACCGTCGCCCTCTCACCCGACTACCCGACGTTGTTGCACGGCGGCCGCAACCGGCTGCGATGCAATCAAGGCCGGACGTGGTGGGGTGCCTCGACCGATACCGTCAACGCGTGGGTGGCGCACGACCCGTCGGAACACACCGGTCAATTGGTGGGGACGAGTCCGGCCACTGGCCACGCCGTGGTGGGAGCTGTCGATGGCTGCGGACGCCACCAGCACATGGTGCTCGGCACCGGTGAAGTTGACGACTCCATGGGCCCAGCCCTCATCGCAGCGGCGCACCCCCACCTGCACCCGGTGTCCACGGCGACCCGACCCCAGGTGGTGGCGGTTGATGCTTGAGATTTTGCGCCACTTTGGACCAACCCTGAAGCCCTACACGGGTCGCATGGTCGCAGGAGGGCTGTTAGTGCTACTGGGGGCCGCCATCGAACTCGCCTTGCCTTGGCCCATGCAGGTGGTGGTCGACGATGTACTCAATCACCGTCGCCCCAAGGGCTGGATCGGCGACGTGCTCGCACCAGTGGCCGACTCCCCCATGGCCATCCTGGCCGTATGTGCCCTCACGCTCGTCACCCTGGCCGGGCTTGCCGCGCTGTTCAGCTACATCTCAGCACGGCTCCTGCAGAGCGTGGGTGAACGACTGGTCGCCGATCTGCGAACCGAGATCTTCACCCATCTCCAACGCCTGTCGCTGGCCTTCCACCACAAGCAGCGCGTCGGTGACCTGGCCACCCGTCTTACCGGGGACGTCGCCGCCATCCAGGCCCTGCTGGTGGCAGTCTTCGGCACGCTGTTGCCCAACCTGGCGCTGCTGCTCGGCATCGTCGTGGTGGCTGTGGTCATCCAACCAGTCTTCGCGCTGCTGCTGCTGGGCGTCGCACCCGCCCTCTACGGCGTGGTGCGACATTACCGCGGTGCCATCAAACAGGCGTCCCGAGATGCCCGCCGGGAAGAAGGCCGGGTTTCCAGCCACGTCACAGAGACACTGACGACGATCAAGCTGGTGCAGTCCTTCGCCGCGGAGCGTCGCAGCCTAGGGCGCTTCCGGATCCATTCCGACGCGCGGCTGCTGGCCGGATTGCGCCAGGTGGACCTGCAGGCGCGGCTGCCCGCCGCCGTCGAACTCGTGGCGCAAGCTGGCCGTGCAGTGGTGCTGTTCGTCGGAGCCAGCATGGTGCTGCGAGGACAGTTGAGCCTCGGAGTGCTATTCGTGCTGCTGGCCTACCTACAGCAGGTCTACGCCCCCATGAAGGCGCTGGCCCGGCTGACCTCCACGATCAGCAAGGCACAGGCTGGCGCCGAACGCGTCGAGGAGGTATTGCGCTCCACCGTGATGATCAAGGAACACTCCGCGGTGCGCCCGGCACCCGTGCTGCGTGGACACGTCGAGTTGCGCGACGTGTCGTTCGCCTACGAGGACCACCAACCGGTCCTCGATGGCGTCAACCTCCATGCGCTGCCCGGCCAAATGATTGCCCTCGCAGGTACCACGGGCGCCGGCAAGTCCACCATCGCCAGCCTGATACCGCGGCTCTACGACGTCGACACGGGCCAGGTGCTGTTGGACGGACACGATGTCCGCGACCTCACCGTGGCCTCCGTACGCAGCCAAGTCGCCGTGGTGCCCCAAGACCCGCTGATGACCTCAGGAACGATCATCGACAACATCGCTTACGGTGCCCCCCATGCCACGCGGGAGCAGTTGCTCATCGCCGCGACGGCCGCACACGTTGATGAGTTCGTGGCTCGCCTGCCGAACGGGTGGGACACGCACGTCGCCGAAGGTGGAGTGTCCCTATCAGGAGGTCAGCGCCAGCGCATCGCCATCGCACGCGCGCTGGCTGCGGACACCCCCATCGTGGTACTCGACGAGCCCACCAGTGGGTTGGACGCCGTCAGCGAGTCCCTTGTCATGCAAGGACTGGCACGCCTCACCGCAGGACGCACCGTCATCGTCATCGCACACCGCCTCACCACCTTGCGTGACGCCGACAAGGTGTTCGTCATCGAACACGGCCACGTCGTGGCCGAAGGCACACACACCGAACTCATCCA
>JBBSRQ010000150.1:0-7689 GCA_038242845.1 Propionibacteriales bacterium
CGGTGGTGTACGCCCTCTACGTCCTGACCTCCGGCCTGGACAACGGCATGCAGGTCTTCGACCTCATCGCCGGCACCGTCGTGCTGTCCATCCTGTTGCACTCCTCCACCGACGTGGTTGTGGCACGGTGGTTCGACGACGAGTGGGAGGTCCCCCACTGGTACGGACGTCTCAGGAACGGGAAGTAGTCACGGATCCCACCCGCTCACGACGTGGACCTCCACCGGTCAGGAGCGTGCGTCCCACCGCAGCGAGAGGGCCGCGTACGGACCCGTCACCGTGAACGCGCCGTGTTCCTGGCCGCGCTCGAACAACAGTGAGTTGTTGTCGTCAGCCGTGATCCTCCATCCCTGCTGCGGGAGGTTCTCACGCAGGTATGCTGCGATGTCGAGTCCGCTGGGTGCCGTGAACACCGCGACGACGGTGTTGTCCTGGTCCACGCGATCAGTGATCACCGACCCCGCCGGCACGGAGAAGTCGGTGGGGGCGTTCGTGTATCCCAGACTGGCCAGCAGCACACCGTCGGCGGGGACGCTGGCGGTCGCGGACGGGGAAGCCGTCACCGGCTGCGGGGGCTCCGGAGCGGCGGCACTGCACCCCACCGCCAACCCCACGGTGGCGAGGCAGCACAGCACGGCAAGCATTCGACGGATCACAGCGCGCAACTCTACCCAGAGTCCGCGACGTCCTTGTCCGCCTCGGTACCGAGGTCCGAAGCAGCGCTGAGGCACGCCGAGGTGATGTGGCGCTGCACACGCCGGGCGACGGTTGCGCCCGCTCGTGCCCACCACGTCGCCGGCCGCGATCGCGCCGAAACGCGGAACCACACCCTGCCCTGGGCATCGACCTCCACGAGAAAGGTTTCCTCCCCTTCTTCTGGGTGTCCGGGAAGGGCCCGGTAGGTGAACCCGATTCGATCTGGCTCGCCGAGGACCTCGATGACCTGCACCGGGGCCGGAATGCGGACCGGCCCGAAGCGCCAGCGCAGCTCCGCGCGCGCACCCATGCGTACCGGGTCGCCCGTCACCTCAAGTCCGGCACGGCGATGGAGTTCCCAGGAGAACAGGGCGGCGGTCACCGCCTGGGCCACGGGCGCCCCCGATCCCACTTCGACGGCGCGGCTGAACCCTTCCCAGGTGGCCATCAGGTCAGCCCAGTGAGAACAGGAGGTCGCGTGGCGGCTCGGTCGCAATGGCGACCATCCGTTCCAGTCGGGGCCTCTGCGGGCTCGGCAGCGCATCGACGGGGAACCAACCGACGTCCGTGGACTCCTCGTCGGCCACGTATGCCTCCCCCGATCGCCAGTGCGCCAGGAAGCCGTGGTCCAGGTACTGGCACTGGTCGCCGTTGCTGTAGGTGATGGGAGCGTCCACCACCATCCACAACATCCGCTCCACCTCGATCACAGTGCCCGTCTCCTCCATGGCTTCGCGCGCGATCGTGTCGACGGGGTGCTCCCCCGGATCGACAATGCCCGAGACCAGCGACCACTCCCCGCTGTCGGCGCGCCGCACCAGCAGCACTTCTGGCCCCGCGTCGCCGTCGCGCAGGACGACGGCGGCCGTGCCGACCAACCAGAGGGGTCCGTGACCGATGTGCCGGCGGAGTTCGATGATGAACGGCGGAGTGGGCATGGCCCCAACCTAGCGACGCCAAGCGAACCCCACACCCCGGGCCACCAACGCCACTAGTGTGACTTGCGCACCCCGTTTTCGCGCCAGGAGGAAATTCCCGTGGGCACTCGATCCATCTCCAAGGTCCTGATCGCCAACCGCGGGGAGATCGCCGTCCGCGTGATCCGTGCAGCACGCGACGCGGGGATCATCTCCGTCGCGGTGTACGCCGATTCGGACTCGGACTCCCTCTTCGTGAAGTTGGCCGACGAGGCGTTCGCCCTCAATGGCGCCACACCGGCCGACACCTACCTGCATGTGGAAAAGCTCCTCGCCATTGCCGAGCGGGCCGGCGCGGACGCCGTCCATCCCGGCTACGGCTTTCTCGCCGAGAACTCACAGTTCGCCCAGTCCGTCATCGATGCCGGACTCATCTGGATCGGGCCCCCGCCGTCTGCCATCGAGGAACTGGGTGACAAGGTGCGGGCCCGCCACATCGCCCAGCGGGTCGGGGCCCCACAAGTTCCCGGGACGGCGGATCCCGTCGCCGGACCCGACGAGGTGGTGGCATTCGCCAGGGAGCACGGGCTGCCGGTGGCCATCAAAGCAGCGTTCGGCGGCGGCGGGCGCGGGCTGAAGGTGGCCCACACCCTGGAGGAAATCCCGGAGCTGTTCGAGTCCGCGACCCGCGAGGCCGTCACTGCGTTCGGCCGCGGCGAGTGCTTCGTGGAGCTGTACCTGGACAAGCCCCGCCACGTGGAAACCCAGTGCCTCGCGGATGAGCACGGCAACGTCGTGGTGGTCTCCACCCGCGACTGCTCCCTGCAGCGACGCCACCAGAAACTCGTCGAGGAAGCACCTGCCCCGTTCCTGACCACAGACCAGGTGGAGCAGCTCTACAGCTCCAGCAAGGCCATCCTGAAGGAGGCGGGGTACGTGGGTGCGGGCACGTGCGAGTTCCTCGTCGGCCAGAGCGGTGCCATCTCCTTCCTTGAGGTCAACACCCGCCTCCAGGTGGAGCACCCCGTCTCCGAGGAGGTCACCGGACTGGACCTGGTGCGCGAGATGTTCCGCATCGCCAGCGGAGAGGAGTTGGGCTACGACGACCCCGTCACGCGCGGTCACTCCATCGAGTTCCGCATCAACGCCGAGGACGCCGGCCGCAACTTCATGCCGGCACCCGGCACCCTGGTGAAGTGGCTCGCGCCCACCGGTCCGGGCGTCCGGGTCGACGAGGGCTACCACGCCGGCATGACCATTCCCGGCGCCTTCGACTCGCTCGTCGCCAAGGTCATCGTGACCGGTGCCGACCGCGCCCAGGCCATCGCCCGTTCCCGTCGCGCCCTGGCGGAACTGCAGGTGGACGGCATGCCCACGGTTGTCCCCTTCCATGAGGCCGTCCTGCGAGATCCTGCCTTCACCGCTGTCGACGGCGACTTCCGGGTCCACACCCGCTGGATAGAGACCGAGTTCACAGGCGAGATCGCCCCCTATGCAGGCACCATCGGCGAACCCGATGACGACGGCGAGCCGGAGATCATCGCAGTCGAGGTAAACGGGCGTCGCATGGAGGTCAAGCTTCCCGCCGGTTTTCGCGCCCGCCCCTCCTCGTCTTCCAAGGTCACGAAGCCAACGAGGAGGGCGCGCGGCGGCTCGAAGGTGTCTGCCCCCTCGGGCAATGCGCTCACCGCCCCCATGCAGGGGACCATCGTCAAGGTGAACGTGCAAGAGGGCGACGCCGTCGTGGAGGGTCAACCCGTGGCCGTCATCGAGGCCATGAAGATGGAGCAGCCGCTGGCGGCGCACCGCGCGGGTGTCATCTCGGCGCTGGCCATGGAAATCGGCGGCAGCGTCTCCGCAGGTCAGGTCCTGTGCGAGATCGTGGACGTCGTCGCAGCCCCCTGAAGCCACAGCGTCGGGCGAGTGCCCCTCTTGCCTGTACGGGTTATCCTGAATCACAGGGTCCGATGCGGCCCGTCGAGGGGGGTGGGAGCATGACGATGATCAGCCTGATGATCATGCTCACGTTCATGACCATGTTCTTCTCCGCCATCGCGGATGGCCGCCGTCGACAGGTGCACGGTCCGGGGCAGGCACCACAGATTGGCCGCCCCCCGGCCAGCGCGCGCCAGCCCACCGGCGCAGCTCCCTACGGATTCTCCCGGACGGCGTGGGGCCTCCCCACGGACGTGCCGCTCAGCGAGGCTTCCCGGCGCGCCATTGACTCCGACATCACGGCATTCGGCATCGAACTGCGGGAGCTGGACTTCGACGTCGTCGGCTACGAACTCACCGACGACGCGCGGGGCGATTACACCAAGGCACTCGACTCCTACGACAGCGCCAAGCTTTCCCTGCTGGGCGCCCGTGCCGACTCCGAGGCCACGCACATCACACACATCCTCGAAGGGGGCCGCTACGCGATGGCTTGCGTGAGGGCCCGTGCCCTGGGCAGACCACTGCCCGCCAGGCGGCCGCCGTGCTTCTTCGATCCGGCGCACGGACCCTCGGTGGAGGATGTCGCCTGGGCCCCACCCGGCGGTGCGATCCGGCAGGTCCCCGCCTGCTCCGTCGACGTGGCGCGCATCGGTCTGGGCGCCGATCCCCGGATCCGCATGGTCGCCTCCGGCCAGTCCACCGTCCCCTACTGGGAGGACAGGAACCACGCCGCCTGGGCGCGCGGCTACTACGGTCCCTGGATGAATGACCCCAGCATGCGCCGGATGACGCAGGGAGCGATGATGATCGGCGGCTTCAGCCTCCTGATGGGCCTGCTCGACGACTGAGGCCGCCCCGACCCTAGGACGTCAGGAACTCCGTGCCCGTGTGGTGCAGGCGGCGTGCGGCCTCTGCCAACGATCCTGTCATCGAGGGATACACGGTGAAGCTGCCACTGAATTCGTCGGCGGTGACCCGCTGCCCGACGCACACAGCCACGGAGTGGATGAGCTCCGAGGCGTTGGGTGCCACCACCACGCCGCCCATGATGATGCCAGTGGTGGGCAGACAGAACAGCTTCACGAAGCCGTCGGTGAAACCCTGCATCTTGGCGCGGGCGTTGCTCGCCAACGGCAGCAACACCGACGCGACGCGCACCTCGCCCGAGTCCACCTGTTTCTGGCTGACCCCCACCGTCGCGATCTCCGGTGACGTGAAGACATTCGAGCTGACCTTGCGCAGGTCCAGCGGGCTGACGGCGTCGCCGAGCGCGTGATACATGGCGATGCGTCCCTGCATCGCCGCCACGGATGCCAGCGGGAACACACCGGTGACGTCGCCGGCGGAGTAGATGTTGCGGACGCTGGAGCGTGACACACGGTCGACGAGGACGTGTCCGCTGGGTGTCAGCGTCACCCCCGCCTGTTCCAGTCCGAGACCAGCGGTGTTGGGGATGGAGCCGACGGCCAGCAGGCAGTGCGAGCCGCGAACCTCCCGGCCATCGGTGAGGCTGACCACCACCTCGTCGCCCTCCACCCGTGCCGACTCGGCGCGGGACTCGCTCATGACTTCCATGCCACGGCTGGTGAAGGCACGCTGCAGCACGTTGGCGGCGTCCTGGTCCTCACCGGGCAGCACATGCTTGCGTGAGCTCACCAGGACAACGTCGCACCCGAGCGCGTCGTAGGCGGAGGCGAACTCGGCGCCCGTGACGCCGGAACCCACCACGATGAGACGCTCCGGAACCTCGTCCAGTTGATAGAGCTGCTTCCAGTTGAGGATGCGCGTCCCGTCGCAGCGCGCATCTGGGAGTTCGCGGGGCGTGGTGCCGGTGGCCAGCAGAATGATGTCGGCCTCCACGGTGTCGACGGCACCTTCTGTGGTGACGGTCACGTTGGTGCCCTGCAGGATGGCGCTGCCGTACACGATGTTGACGCCTTCGTGACGCAGGCGGGTCGTGATGTCCCGGGACTGTGCACCGGCCAGGTCGAGTACGCGCTGGTTGAGCTCCGCCATGTCGACGCGGATGGCCCCCTCCACGTCATCGCCCCTGAAGTGCAGGCCCAGTTCGGCGGCCCGCTGCATGGTGCTCATCACCTCCGCCGTCGCGATCAGGGTCTTGGAGGGGACGCAATCAGTCAGGACCGCCGCCCCTCCGAGGCCGTCGCGCTCCACGAGCGTGACATCACCCCCCAATTGGCTGGCAACGAGTGCCGCCTCATAGCCGCCGGGTCCGCCACCGATGATCACTACCTTCGTCACGGCCCTCATCCTTTCACAGACACCTCCCGGAGGGGTCGCGCCCCACTTCCCCCACTTCCCCCGGGCGCCACTTTGCCGACTGGGGCAGCCGATAGTGTGCAGGGATGAGTGAAGACCCGAAAACACTGGCCCGCACCGCTGCGGAATACGTTGCCAAAGCCTTGTCCGTCCCAAACATCGACATCGCGCTCGTCCTGGGATCCGGCTGGTCCAGCGGCGCCGACGAACTTGGCGAGCTGATCGGAGAACTGGAGCTGGGAGACGTCCCCGGCTTCTCCAAACCCGTCGTCAGTGGCCACGGCGGACGCCTGCTGGCCGTTCGCACCGCCTCCGGGAAGGTGGCGGCCGTGTTCACGGGTCGCACCCACTACTACGAGGGTCGCGGTGCTGATCCCGTCGTGCACGGTGTACGCACCGCCGCCGCCTGGGGCGCGTCGACCCTGGTGCTGACCAACGGCTGCGGGGGGTTGAACCCCGAATGGGTACCCGGCACGCCGGTCCTGATCCGCGACCACATCAACCTTACCGGTGATACACCACTGCACGGCGCCACCTTCATCGACCTGTCGGAGGCGTACTCCAGGCGTCTGCGTGACCTCGCCCACACCGTGGACCCGGGCCTGCCGGAGGGCGTGTACGTCCAGTTCCGTGGACCCCAGTACGAGACACCCGCCGAGGTGAGGATGGCTGGGATTCTCGGCGGTGACCTCGTGGGCATGTCCACCACGCTCGAAACCATCGCGGCCCGCGAGGCAGGCCTGGAAGTACTTGGCATCTCGCTGGTCACCAATGCCGCCGCCGGTATGAGCGACACCACCCTGAACCACGTCGAGGTCCTCGAGGCTGGAAGGCAGGCCGGACCCCGTCTGGCAGCGCTGCTCGCCGGCATCGTGGCGACCCTCTGAGCCGGGAGAAAGAACACCACATGTCCGAGAAGAAACTCATCAAAGAAGCCCGTGCCTGGCTGGCAGCCGACCCCGACGATGACACGCGTCGCCACCTCGGCCAGCAGCTGAACCAACTTCAGGACCCCGCACTGCGCGACGACGCGCTGGAGCAACTGCGATCGCAATTCTCCGGCTTCCTGCAGTTCGGCACAGCCGGGCTGCGCGGCAGGACGGGCCCCGGCCCCAGCCGCATGAACCGGGTGGTCGTCGGCGCTGCCGCCGCCGGCATCGGCGCCTGGCTGGACGACAATGGCCATGCTGGCGGCAAGGTGCTCATCGGCTACGACGCCCGCTGGAAGTCCGACGAGTTCGCACGCGAGTCCGCGGAGATCCTCGCAGGGCAGGGATTCGAGGTGCTGATGACCGCGGAGCCCACCCCCACCCCCCTCATCGCGTTCGGTGTGCGGCACTTCGGGTGCGTGGCTGGCATCGTCGTCACGGCCTCCCACAACCCCCCGCAGGACAACGGCTACAAGGTGTACCTGGGCGACGGGTCGCAGATCATCCCGCCGACCGACGCGGAGATTGCCACCCACATCGAGGCGTTCCCGCCGAAGACGCTCGCGAACATGCCCCGCAAGGACACCACCACGATGCTGCACTCCGAACTACTGGAGGCCTACACAGCACACGCCGCCTCGCTCGTTCCCGATGAGGCACCGCGTGAAGTCGTGTGGGTGCACACCGCCATGCACGGCGTGGGCAGCAAGTCCATGCGCGACGTCGCCGCCGCCGCCGGTTTCCCGGCGGGCATCGAGGTGCCCGAGCAGGCCGAGCCGGACGCCGACTTCCCCACCGTCGCCTTCCCGAACCCTGAGGAGAAGGGTGCCATCGACCTGGCGCTCGCCCTCGCCGAGGAGAAGGTCGCGGACGTCGTGATCGCCAACGACCCGGATGCGGACCGGTGCGCCGTCGCCAGCCGCATCGAC
>JBBSRQ010000151.1:0-7674 GCA_038242845.1 Propionibacteriales bacterium
ACCTGAACCGCGTGGTGGACGCGGCCGCAGCCGTGGGCGATGACCACATCCAGGAGCGTGGGGGCGGCCGTGTGGTGCCGGAGAGCTGGACCCATGGCTCCTCGGAGATGCGTCAGCGCTGGGTCTCCAAAGGCTTCGACAACGGCGACCCCAATGTCTGCGACACCTTCGCCGCCGACGACCTCTGAGTCAGGCAGCGCGTTCAGCGCAGCTGGTCGGTGAGGTCAGTGCCCACGAGGTCCGAGTGGAAGGTCTCCCCGTCGCACTGGTAGGTGATGACGGGCTGGACGCGTTCGAAACGGTTGTCGATCTCCACTGCGCACCCCTTGCCGGTGTCGTGTGACGCGATCGTCTGCGCGATGGCCGCGGCGTCCACCAGGCGTGGTGAGAACGGCCTCAGGGTTGGAATGCCGGTGCGCAGGGAGGAGAACATCGGTCTGTTGGCCATGCGGGCGCGTCGCTCCACCTGGCCGTCGGCCCCGGGAAGTTCCGCGAAGTATCCCCGTTGCGCATCGAAGCCCACCGAGTAGGCCGGACGGGCCGTGGACGTCACGTCGGCGATTCCCTCGCGGATGTCGGCCACGCTCGTCGTGTCCAGGCTGCGGAAGACCGTGCCGTCCTTGCGGAAGAAGATCGTGCTCGTCTCCGGGCTGGTGGTGACGCTCATGTAGACCTGCCCGGGCCGGTACTCCACCACTTGCAGCACCTCGCCATTTGACGACGTGCCCAGCAGGGCAGCGACGTCGAAGATTCGGCGCACGTTCTCCAGGGCGAAGTCCGTGGGCCAGAAGGTGGTCTGCCGCAGGTACTGCACATCGGTCTCCGCGACGTCGATGACACCGTCGCGCCATTGGTAGCTGCGGGCCTGCTTGTCGATTGTCAGCACTGTCAGCGTCACTTCATTCTCCGTCACATCCAGCTTGAGAGCTGGTCGGAAATCGGAGACTTTGTGCAGTTGCCGCACTGCCGAGGCGGCACCACCGTCGAGCAGGGAGACGCTGATGGGATAGGTCAGGGGCAGCGACGGCGTGGGCGTGGGGGAGCGGGTCTCACTCCGGGTGGGTTCCGCGCCCGTCCGATCGGCGCTCGGCGACGGTGTGGGGGCCGCGGATGTGGGCGTCGCAATGGGGGAGGTGGAGGTGGGTGGCGCCCCGGGTGTTAATGCCCCAGTGGGAACGCAGCCTACCAGCAGCATCAGCACCACGGCGGCGGCGCTCCGGCGGGCAGGGGTCACCGCCCAAGGCTACTCGGTGGATCCGGGCAGGATCCCAGAGTGGGAGTTCGAACCCGGATTGAGAATGCGTTGGGGCGTGGGCGTGGAGCCGGTAGGCTCGAATTCGCAGTCCTGAAAGGGGGCAGGTGCCATGGCGGCGAGGTTCCTGGTGTCCCACCCGTGCGAGGACGCGTGCTGCGAGGTCATGACCGACAGGACCGTCGAGGGCGCCCCGGTGTACCTGTGTCCGGGGTGTGACTCCGAGTGGATCGAGCTGCGGGAGCGCACGATCGCGGCGCCGCCACCTCCCCCGCCGGCCTCAGTCGGTACCGACGTGGTGGAAGAGGCAGTGACGCCACGACTCCCCGGGCGTGAATGATCGGATGACGGGGTGGCCCGTCTCCGCGTGGTGCTGGCGTGCGTGGTGGAGTTCCGCGACGCAGCCGATGTGCCCGCATGTCAGGCACAGCGCCAGGTCGTCGGGGCGCCGGCCCTCAGCCTCGCACTGCGTGCACCCGGTCATGCCCGCGGGTTTGATGTGCAGCGGAGCCTTCGCCAGATCCGGGCAGGGCGCGTCGTCGGGGCTCACCACGAGCGGGGAGTTCTCGATGGACTCTGACTTGTCTGAGTGCCGCTGCAACCCCGCTTCCTGGATGTCGAAGGAGTTCAGCAGGTCAGCGATGAGGGCTTGTTCCACGACATGGCTGTCCCGGAACTCCAGGACCGCCCGCCGTTGGGCCTGCAGCATCTCCAGGTTGAGTTGGCGCTGCGTCGCTTCGGGCGTCTGCGTCCCCTCCCTGTCGAGACGGTCCCACAGCGACTCCATGCGCTGGCGGGTGGCGTGTTCGATCTCCTCGAAAGCCGCCCGCTCATCGTCAGATGCGAGGGTGTCGCCCAACTCGTTCAGCGCACGCACGCTCGCCCGGTGCATCACGATCACCTCTTCGACGGCATCCTCGCGCGCATCCGGACCGTTGGTCCCGAGCCGTTGTGCAAGCACCGGCAGGGTGAGGCCCTGCCCGAGCAGGGTCCCGATCGTCACGAACAACGCCACGAAGACCAGAACCTCCCGGGCGGGGAAGTCGAACGGCAGCGTGAGGGCGGCGGCCAGGGTCACCACGCCACGCATGCCCGCCCACCCGACGACGAGCGCACCCGGCACCGATGCCCCATTGAGCTTCCGGGAGATGACGACGGTGCCCAGCGTCCACAGGATGCGCAGCACCACAGCGGTGCCAAGGGTGGCGAAGGACACCAGGAGGGTCGTGCCCCAGGGCCACGCCGAAGCTGCTGCCTCCTGGAAGATGGCCTTGGTCTGCAGTCCGACGAGCAAAAAGACTGAGTGTTCCAGCAGCCACGAGATGGTTCCCCAGTTCACCTTCTGGGCGACGCGCGACTGGGCGTCCTGCTCCTCCTGGGAGCGGTGATTGAGAACAAGCCCTGCCACCACCACGGCGAGGACGCCTGAGCCGCCGATCTCCTCCACGGGGACGTAGACGGCGAAGGGCACCAGCAGGGACAGTGCAGTCCTCAGCTCCTGTGCCTCGAAGATGTGGAACAGCTTGCCCACGACGCGTGCCGCGAGGTAGCCGATCACGATGGCGCTCAGCGCGGCCCAGGCGAAATCGCCGGCCACCCGCCAACCGCCGATGACCATGCCGAGCGCACCGATGGAGGTGCGCAGCAGCACCAGTGCGGTGGCGTCGTTCACCAACGACTCGCCCTCGAGCAGGATGGTGAGGCGGCGGGGGAGCCCCACCTTCTTGGCCACGGCGGTGGCGGCCACAGCGTCGGGTGGCGCCACCACTGCACCCAGTGCCACACCCACGGCCAGGGGCAGGTCCAGCAGTGCAGAGGCCACGAGGCCGACGGCGAGCGCGGTCGCCACGACCAGTCCGATGGAGAGCCAGCCGATGGCGACGAGGTTGCGTCGAAAGTCGATGAGGGAGGTGTTGAGTGCGGCGGCGTGCAGGAGCGGTGGCAGAATCCACAGCAGGATGAACTCCGGCCGAAGCGGGGGGAGTTCGATGAAGGGAAGGAAGGACGCTCCCAGCCCAGCCAGGATGAGCAGCAGGGGCGCGGACACGTGCAGCCACTGCGCGAGGCGCGAGACCACCAACATGGCCAGCACGAAGATCGTGCCACCGATCAGGATGTCCATGCTCGTCCTGTCAGCAGTGGGATTCGCCAGCGTGGGTGTGGCGGGAGCGTAGCACGCCCGCACCTGTGCGGTGCGGGCGTGCCAAGCGAGCCCTAAGGTTCTCTCGCTCGAGTCAGTTGCAGGGACTCAGTTGCAGAGGACGCCGGTGGCGTGGGCGGGGCAGTAGCCCGACGGATTCGCATCCAGGTACTGCTGGTGTTCGGCTTCGGCGTAGTAGAACGGCAGGTCGGGGGTGATCTCCGTGGTGATCTCTCCGTAGCCGGCCTCCGTCATGCGCTGCTGGTAGGAAGCCTTCGAACGCTGGGCAGCCTCCTCCTGTGCGTCGCTCACGGTGAAGATCGCGGAACGGTACTCCGTGCCGATGTCATTGCCCTGCCGCGCGCCCTGCGTCGGGTCGTGGTTCTCCCAGAAAATCGCCAACAGATCGTCATAGCTCACCTTCGCGGGGTCGAAGACGATGCGGACGGTTTCGGCGTGGCCGGTCCGGCCGGTGCAGGACTCCTTGTAGGTGGGATTGGGGGTGTGGCCGCCCATGAACCCGACGGCGGTGTTGACCACGCCGTCGGTCCGCCAGAAGAGGCGCTCCTCGCCCCAGTAACACCCCATGGCGAAGTAGGCCACTTCGCAACCCTCGGGGACCTCGTCCAGGGGAAGCCCGAGAACGCGGTGCCGGGGCATCTGGTCCAGCACCGGGGTGTCGCGTCCGGGGAGCGCCTCGTCCTTGCTCACCATCTGCGGCTTGAGAGACTTCTTGATCCAGCCCATGACGTCGATATCCATGAACAAAAGTCTAGGTCGCGCCTCAAACGCTGCGTGCTCTCAGTCGAGGCGCCAGTCGACGGGGGCGGCACCCTGGCCCTCCAGCGCGGCGTTGACGCGGCTGAAGGGGCGGGAGCCGAAGAACCCGTACCGCGCCGACAGGGGCGAGGGGTGGGGGCTGCAGATGGCTGGTGTGTCGCCCAGCAGCGGCAGGCAGGTCTGCGCGTCGCGGCCCCACAGGACGGCGACGAGTGGACCGCCGCGGGCAACGAGCGCGGTGATGGCTGCGGCCGTCACGGTCTCCCACCCCTTGCGGCGGTGGGACCCCGTCACGCCGGGCTGTACGGTCAGCACCCGGTTGAGGGACAGGACGCCCTGGGTGAACCACGGGGTCAAGTCGCCGTGCTCAGCGGACGGGACCCCCAGGTCGCTCTCCATCTCCGCGTAGATGTTCTTCAGGCTGCGGGGCAGCGGGCGCACGTCGCGCGCCACCGAGAAGGCCAGGCCGACGGAATGGCCTGGAGTGGGGTACGGGTCCTGTCCCACGATCAGGACGCGCACGTCCGCCATGGGACGGGAGAAGGCGCGTAGAACGTTCTCGGGTGCGGGGAGATAGCCCCGGCCCGCGGCCACCTCGGCGCGCAGGAAGTCACCGAGGGCATGAATCGTCGGCTCCACATCGGCCAGGGCCTCAGCCCAGTCGGGAGCGATCAGTTCGGTCAGCGGATGCGGCATGGACTCAGCGTGCCACACGAGGTAGTCATGCCTTTGAGTTCAAAACACAAGCGAGTCTTGCCAGAATGGAAAAGGTGTTTACCATAGATGCATGAGTACTGTTGATCTGGGACCGATCCTGGATGACCTCTCCGCGGGACGCATCGACGCGGTGGAGGCCAACCGGAGGATCGAGGAACTGAAGAGGAAAGCGGCTGCCGAGCCCTCCGGGGCATCGGGGGATGGGAAGTACTCGCGCACGACGCAACAGGACACGCCACCCGACGAGGGGCCTCGCCCCGGCGGATTGACGAAGGTGGCGATCACCTCAGTGGGGCGTCGCGTCCGCCTCGAGGGTGACCCGACCATCTCCACGCTGGTGGTGGAGGGCCAGCACGTCCTGCGCCGCAACGGCACCGTGATGGAGGTGAGCAGCACCGGCGAGTTCGGGCCGAGCTTCCAGGGCTTCTCGCTGATCCGCCCGCCGCGCAGCCTCGAGGACTTCCGCGACATCGGTCTCGGCAAGGAACTCCACGTCCGCGTGAATCCCAACCTGCTGGTGGACGTGGAGGTCACCACAGGTGGACTCAAGACCACCGGCGTCCCCCGTCTCGGACGGGTGCGCGTCACCGCCGGCGGCTGCACCATCGAGGGTGTCGACGAGGTGGGCGACCTCCTCGCACAGGCGGGAGGCGTCACCGTCGAGGGACCCATCAGAACCGGCCGTTCGCGGCTGAAGGTGGAGTCCGGCAGCCTGAGCGTCACGCTGACCAAGGGTGCGAACGTCACGGTCCGCGGAGAGGTGCGGCTGGGTCGGATCTCGTGGCCCGACGACAATGACCACGTCGACGAGGTGGTCGTCGGCAACGGCTCGGCACGGCTGGACCTGTCCGTCGTGATGGGCATGGCAACGATCAAGGTGGAGGACTGACATGGCACACCTGTACCACGCACCGGCTGATTGCCCGGTCTGCGGCGATGACCTCATCGTCACGCGCAAGGGGTGCCGCACGTGCGGCACCGAACTGGCGGGGGAGTTTGCGAGCTGCACCTACTGCGGCCTGGAAACCGCGGAGCTGGACCTGTTGCGCGTGTTCCTGTCCTCGCGCGGCAACCTGCGGGAGGTGGAGAAGCATCTCGGTGTCTCCTACCCGACGGCGCGCGCGCGGCTCGACGCCGTGGTCAACAAACTGGGCTTCACTCCCTCCGATGAGACGCCGACCGGCGAGGACGCCGCGTCGGAGAAGGCGACCGTCACACCGTCACCACAGGAACAGGTGCTGGCGCGCGTCGCGGCGGGCGAGATCAGCGCCGACGACGCAGCGACCCTGCTGGCCGGGTGGTGAGTTCCGGCCGACAGGGTCGGTGAGGTGAGGAGAGGTGACAGGCCAGGGGTCAGAGAAGGCGGGCAGCGGTGATCGTCACGTGGATGGTCTTGCCGTTGGGGGCCTCATAGGAGACCTTGTCTCCCACCTTCTTGCCCGTCACCGCGGCACCCAGCGGTGACTGCGGGGAGATCGCCTGTTCGATGGACTCGTCGGTGCCCAGCACCTCGCGGCTGCCGAGCAGGAACGTCTCCAGGTCGTCGAGGTCGCCGTCGAAGGCGACGGTGACCACCTTGCCGGGCGTGACGTCGTCCGGGTCACCCTCGGGCTCACCCACGTGGGCAGTCCGCAGCAGGTGCTCCAGTTGGAGGATCCGGCTCTCCATCTGGCCCTGTTCCTCCTTGGCGGCGTGGTAGCCGCCGTTCTCGCTGAGGTCACCCTCCTCGCGGGCGGATTGGATACGAGCCGTCACTTCGCTACGGCCAGCGTTCTTCAAATGGTTGAGCTCGCCTTCGAGCTTGTCGTAGGCCTCTTGTGTCAACCACACAACGTCGGGGGTGATGTCAGACATTTCGCCACCTTATCGGGTGATCTCACACCTTTCCACCGAGACGGACGTGGCCCTCTTCAAAGTCTTCATTGTCAGGTCCACCTTTGTCAGCTTCTCGGTGCCCGGTGGGATGGGAAGATCGAGTTCGCCGACGTACTCATAATTCACGGCCTGGGCGAAAAGTGAGCAGGTCGCGGGCAGGGACGGATCACTGCGCTGCACCACCAGCGTTACGGCGATTTCCTCCGCCGACGTGACGTCGAATTGCCGCACCATGGCTTCGACGGGCGGATTGGCTCGCACCAGGCCGGCCTGCACCACGATGGCGAGGCCCCCCAACAGGGCGACCACCGCCACCACGGCCACCAGTACGTCGACGGGTCTGCGGGTGGGGTAGCGTGCCGCGATCCGTGCCCGGTCCTCGTCACTCAGCTGTCTGCTCACGGCCCCATTGTGCCGCGTGGTCTCCAGTTCTCGCCCTTCGGGCAGCGTTTGGGGGGGGCAGCGGGGGAGCGACACAATGAGCCGCATGACTTCCACCAACGGCTACGGACTGCGTCTCCTCCACGTCCACGCGCATCCCGACGACGAATCCAGCAAGGGGGCTGCCACGACGGCCAAGTACGTAGCCGAGGGTGCCGAGGTGATGGTGGCCACCTGCACCGGCGGCGAGCGCGGGTCCGTTCTCAACCCGCAACTGGCGCACGACGAGCGCGTACTGCTCAACATCGCCGAGATCCGGCGTGGTGAAATGGCAAAGGCACGCGAGATACTGGGCATCGAACAGCGCTGGCTGGGGTACGTGGATTCCGGCTTCCCTGAGGGCGATCCCCTGCCTCCGCTGCCGGAAGGCTGCTTCGCGCTGGAGGACCCTGTGCAGGCCGCGGGCCCGCTGGTGCAGATCATGCGGGAGTTCAAGCCCCATGTGGTCACCACGTACGACGAGATCGGC
>JBBSRQ010000152.1:0-7631 GCA_038242845.1 Propionibacteriales bacterium
AACTGTTGCGGTGGCCAGGTCTTCCTCGGGAAGCACCGGAGCGGCTCCGGTTGCTGCGCAACCACCCCGAGGAGTTCTGGCCGCGACTCTTAACCTGTTCTCAAGTCTGGCACCCCGCACCGACAAAACTCATAGGAGCCCCAAAGACCCCCGTTGAGCCCGGGCGACCGGGCTCGAGACCTAACCCCGGCCTGAATGATTTTCCGCTGCCGTGGTCTTGCGAGGGGGGATGGCATGTTTGACCGCCAGGCGCTGAATCGACCGGCCCTGGCCACGAGGGAGAGGATGAGTGCCCCTGGGCAAACTCTGAGGTGCAAGGAGGTCGACATGTACGAACTCACGAAAGAGCAGCGCAACCAACTTGCGCGAGGTCACCAGCGAAACTGAAGCCGGCGCCAAACTGGGCAGGTCGTTGGCGTGCGCGCTATCGCACATGTGCTCATTCAGCCTTTTCAGGGCTTCATCCGAGCGATGCGCTATTGCACGCATATTGCACGACACGAAAAGTCGAAGCCTCAAATGCACTTTGACTACGTATTTTAATGGTCGGGGCGACAGGACTCGAACCTGCGGTCTCCTGCTCCCAAAGCAGGCGCGCTAGCCACTACGCTACGCCCCGATTGCCCACCGTGATGGGCCCGGCTCACTGTACTGCACCACCGCCGGGCCCACCACTTGAGCTGTTAGTCGCGAACGTCCAGAAGGCCGGAGATAAGGGACGTGGCAAGGCTGATGATGATGGAACCGAGGACCGCCCACCAGAAACCGTCGACCACGAACCCGAAGCCCAGCGAACCGGCAAGCCATGCGGTCAGCATCAGCATGAGGGCGTTGATGACGAACAGGAACAGGCCCATCGTCAGCAGGACCAGACAGGCACCGGCGATGGTGACCAACGGACGCACGACGGCGTTCACCAGCCCGAAGATGACCGCCACGATGAGCAGCGTCATAATCTTCTCGCCGTTGCTGGAGGCGGTCAGGTGGATGCCCGGCACCAGCCACACGGCGAGGGCCGTGGCGAGTGCGGAAATGATCAGTCGAACGGCGAGTTTCATGTGACCAGTCTGCCAGCGGGGAGTCCCACGGTCACTCGCCCCGCGGGCCGGTGGGGGACAGATACGGGAAAACCCCGGCACGGTGTGTGCCGGGGCCCCAGGTGGAGCGGATGACGGGAATCGAACCCGCGTGATCAGTTTGGAAGACTGAGGCTCTACCATTGAGCTACATCCGCATTCAACGCCGATCAGCATACCGTCAACATGCATCCGCTCGGCAAACCGCAGCGCTGGCAGGGGTGGCCGCGCCGGTGGATTGTGGCTCTGGGGCGAGGGCTCGCTACGATTGTTCGGATCAACATTTGCCCCGCCAACACAAACCCAAGTAGGAGACAACCTCGTGCCCAGCACCGTAGAGCAGCTCAGCCCCACGCGAGTGAAGCTCACCGTCGAGATTCCGTTCGCTGAACTGAAGCCGCACCTTGACAAGGCCTACAAGGAGATCGCGCAGCAGGTCAACATCCCCGGATTCCGCAAGGGCAAGGTGCCCACCACGGTCATCGACCAGCGCTTCGGCCGCGGCGTCGTCCTGCAGGAAGCCATCAACGAGGCACTGCCGCAGGCGTACCAGGCTGCGGTTGCCGAGTCCAAGATCATCCCGCTCGGCCAGCCCGACGTGGACGTCACCAAGCTGGAGGACAACGAACTCGTCGAGTTCACCGCCGAGGTGGACGTCCGCCCCGAGTTCGACCTCCCGGACTTCTCCACCCTCGAGGCCACCGTCGACGCACCCGAGGTGGGTGACGACGTTGTTGAAGAACGCATCAACATGCTGCGCCAGCGCTTCGCGACCACCACTGAGGTTGACCGCGCAGCAGCCGACGGTGACGTCCTGACCATTGACCTCGTCGCCTCGCAGGACGGCAAGGAACTCGACGACGCCACTGCCAGCGGCATCACCTACAAGATCGGCGAGGGTGTCGGCATGCTCGACGGGCTCGACGAGGCCGTCACCGGACTCACCGTCGGCGAGTCGAAGACCTTCACCTCCACGCTGGTTGGTGGCGAGTTCCGCAACCAGGAAGCCGAGATCACCGTCACGGTGTCCAAGGTCTCCGAGCAGGAGCTGCCCGCCGTCGACGACGAGTTCGCACAGATGATCTCCGAGTTCGACACCGTCGAGGAGATGCGCGAAGACCTCCGCAAGGCCGGCGAGGCGCAGGCGGCTGCTGAGCAGCTCGCGGATGCACGCGACAAGGTGCTCGAAGCAGCCCTGGAAAAGACAGACTTCGAGCTGCCGCAGGCCATGCTGGCCGCTGAGCTGGAGACCCGCCGCAACCAGATCGAGCAGCAGCTCACCCGTGGCGGCCTGAGCGTCGAGGCCTACCTCGAGCAGGCTGAGGACGAGGAAGCCCAGACTCCCGAGGAGTTCTGGAAGACCATCGACGAGCGCTCCGAGCAGGCCGTCCGCGCCCAGATGCTGCTGGACAAGTTCGCCGACGACAACGCCCTCGAGGTCTCGCAGCAGGAACTGACCGAGCTGATCTTCCGCAAGGCGCAGGAGAACAACCACAGCCCGCAGGACGAGATCAACCACATGATGGAGCACAACCACATGGGTGACTGGATGCAGGAGATTCGCCGCGGCAAGGCGCTCGCCTCCATCTGTGCAGCCGCCAAGGTGGTCGACGCCGAGGGCAACCCGGTGGACATGCAGCTCGAGATCGTCACCACCGACGACGCCGAAGCTGACAGTGCCGAGCCCGTCGACTCCGCGCTTGCGATGGAGTCCGTCGACCAGGACGCCATCGAGGTCGCGGACGACGCCAACTGATTAACCTGAGGCCGTGGGCCCGGACCAACCCCGAGGGGTGGTCGGGCCCACGGTCTTTTTTGGTGCCGCGCGGGATCGAGCTGAGCGCGCAGTGGATCCCGACGCCATTACGATGACTCGCGGGGGGTCCAGCCCCGCTGTGATGCAACAACCGTTGGAGGCCCCATGAACGACCACGATCACGTGCCCGCAGTGGGCAGCACCGCCCACAGCGTCGACGCCAACGAAACCGAACCCACGGTGGAGAACTCGCCGGGCACGACGGACTCGGGAGCGCGTGACGACACGGCCGGCAGCGGAGTGGTCGAGCATGCGGCCGGCGGGAGGATCCCGGTGGAGACACAACAGGGGTTCTCACGCGCCACGGGTGTGGCCATCGCACTGGGCGCCACAGCTTTGGCGATCGGCCTGTTGACAACGTTCGCGGACATCGTTGCCCCCGTGTTCCTCGCGGCGAACCTGCTGATCGCGGCCTACCCCATCTACACGATCCTCACCCGGTGGAAGGCGCCGCGCTTCCTCGCCGCCATCGCCACGGGGTTGGCCGTCCTGCTGGTGCTGGCTGCAGGCGTGGCGGCTGTCGTCTGGTCCGGTACCTCGATGGTCAACGCGTTGCGCGGCTACAGCGACCAGTTCACGAAGCTGTACGAGCAAGGGGTCGGCCTTCTGGGGCGTGTCGGCTTCGACGAGGCCGCGCTGCTGGAGCAACTCAAGTCCATCTCTCCGTCCAACGTGCTAGGGGTGGTGAAGGGCTTGGTGTCGAACGCCTCGGGGGCCAGCGCCATCATCCTCGTCATTCTGGTGACCATCGTGTTCATGGTCATGGACATGCCGTCCATGAAGGAGCGGATGGGCATCGCCGACCGGTTGCACCCGGCCTTCAGCAGCAACATCGACACCTTCGTCGCCGGCATCCGTCGCTACTGGCTGGTGACCACCATCTTCGGCCTCATCGTCGCCACCCTCGACGGCGGTGTCCTGTTGCTCTTGGGGGTACCGCTGCCGCTCGTGTGGGCCGTGCTCAGCTTCATCACCAACTACATCCCCAACATCGGGTTCATCATCGGGCTGCTGCCCCCGGCGCTCCTGGCACTGGTGGAGAAGGGACCCGTCACCGCACTGATCGTGGTACTGGCCTACAGCGTCATGAACTTCGTGATCCAGTCGATCATCCAACCCAAGTTCACGGGTGACGCCGTCGGCATCACCCCGACGGTGTCGTTCATCTCGTTGCTGCTGTGGACCGCCGTGTTCGGCCCGCTGGGGGCGCTCATCGCCCTGCCGTTCACCCTCATGATCAAGGCCATGCTGCTCGACAACGACCCCAGGACCCGGTGGATCAACACGTTGATCGCTGCCAACCCCGAAACCGTGGAGGAGAGCACATGACGATGCTCAGCAACGAGGACATGAAGTTTCTGGAAGAGGCCGTCGACATGGCGGAAGAGTCGGTGGAAGCGGGTGATGAACCCTACGGTTCGGTCCTCGTGCTCAACGGTGAATGGGTGTTTCGTGACCGCAACAGGGTCTCCGGTGGCGACAAAACGCAGCATCCCGAGTTCGCGATCGCCCGATGGGCCGCAGAGAATCTCACGCCCGAGCAGCGCACGGCCGCCGTGACCTACACCTCTGGTGAACACTGCCCCATGTGTGCCGCCGCCCACGCCATGGTGGGGTTGGGTCGGATCGTCTACGCCTCGTCCACGGAACAGGCGGGGGAGTGGACGCGGGAACTCGGGGTCGCACCGTCGCCTGTGGCACCGCTGCCCATCAACGCCGTGGCTCCCGAGGTCCAGGTGGACGGCCCAGCACCCCTGCTGGCCGATCGAATCCGGGAACTGCATCGCCGGAGCCGCACCTGAGCCTCGATCCGCCGACGCACATCTCCACGCGCGTTGCGGTGTTCAGTGCGGAACGAGGCCAGCGTGCGCCACTTGCTCAGCCGTCGAACAATCCAAGCTGGGTCAGGATGCCGAGCTGGTCGCTGCTGCCCCAGCGTTCAACCAGTTTGCCGTCGGCGAAGCGTCCAATCTGCACGCCGCGCACCTTGATCGCATTGCCGGTTGCTGCGTGTCCCTGGAACGGGCCGTCGTTGGTGCCGGTGATCGTGTAGGCGAACGCGACATCGTCGTCGGTGGCTGTGAGGTGCTCGACCTCAACGTGGAAGTCGGGGAAGGCAGCGCGCAGCTCGCCAAACATGTCACGGTAGCCCTGCGGCCCCGGGACCTGGCCGGGTGCCGGATCGTGATCGACAGCGTCTGCGGACACGAGCTCGTCGAAGGCATCCAGGTTGCCGGTGTTGACGGCCTCGCCGAACGCCTCCTGTGCCGCGATGTTGGTCTTCTTGTTGAACATGAACCATCACTCCTTCTGGTGTGTTGAGTTGAGCCCAAACATAGTTGACGGAAAATGATCGTTCGCGACGCCATCCGCGGCGGACAGGCCAGCATCTGCGCCACGCGCAAGGGCCGTCCATGGCTCGGGTGGAGCGATGATTGGTTCCTCGTGTGGCGAACGCGACGCCCAATGCCTTGGGTGTGGGGGAGCACCCGGTAGGTTTGGGCACGTGAACGCAAAGCCGAATCATCCAATCACCATGGCCGCGCCCCAGGGCGCCGGCTTGGGCATGACCGACAACGTGTATTCCTCGCTGCTCGCCAACCGCATCATCTTCCTAGGCTCCGAAGTCAAGGACGACAACGCGAACGCGATCTGCGCGCAGATGCTGCTGCTGAACGCCGAGGACCCGCACAAGGACATCTACCTCTACATCAACTCACCCGGCGGCTCCGTCGACTCCGGCATGGCGATCTTCGACACCATGCAATGGATCAGCAACGACGTCGCCACCGTGGCCATGGGACTGGCCGCCTCCATGGGGCAGTTCCTGCTCTCAGCAGGGCAGCGGGGCAAGCGCTTTGCGCTGCCACACAGCCGCATCATGATGCACCAGCCCTCCGGTGGTCTCGGCGGCACCGCCTCCGACATCCGGATCCAGGCGGAGCAGTCGCTGCACATCAAGGCCACGATGGCAGGTCTGATCTCCGAGCACACCGGGCAGACCGTCGAGCAGATCGGGATCGACTCCGACCGTGACCGCTGGTTCACCGCGGATCAGGCTCTCGAGTACGGCTTCATCGACCACGTCTACGAGCGTGCGTCGCAGATCAAGACGGAGGCACCGAACCAGTGATCAACAACCTTCCCACCGGCATCGCCCCAACCGGTCCGTCGATGGACTACTACATCCCCCAGTGGGAGGAGCGCACCAGCTACGGTGTGCGTCGCGTCGACCCCTACACCAAGCTGTTCGAGGACCGGATCATCTTCCTGGGCACCCCGATCAGCGACGACATCGCCAACGCGGTCATGGCCCAGCTGCTGTGCCTGCAGTCCATGGACGCGGACCGCCAGATCTCCATCTACATCAACTCACCCGGTGGCTCGTTCACCGCGCTGACGGCGATCTACGACACGATGCGCTACATCAAGCCCGACATCCAGACGGTGTGCCTCGGGCAGGCAGCATCCGCGGCGGCGCTGATCCTCGCCGCCGGCACGAAGGGCAAGCGCCTGGCGCTTCCCAACTCGCGCATCCTCATCCACCAGCCCGCCACTGAGGGTGGCTACGGCCAGTCCTCCGACCTGGAGATCCAGGCACGGGAGATCATGCGCATCCGCTCACTCATGGAGCAGATGCTGGCCGATGACACCGGCCAGAGCGTGGAGCAGGTGAGCAAAGACATCGAGCGCGACAAGTACCTGACCGCGCAGCAGGCCGTCGAATACGGCATCATCGACGACATTCTGCCGTCGCTGAAGGAACTCGATTCCTGATTTCGGACACGCCGCCTGAACCGGGTGTTACCCCTTGGGGTGGCACCCGGACAGGTAGCATGACGAACACGAGACCAGTGCCGGCAACGGCAGTGCCAGCAGCAGGCCGGGAGGTGAAGAAATGGCGCGCATCGGGGAGTCAAGCGAACTGTTCAAGTGCAACTTCTGTGGGAAGAGCCAGAAGCAGGTCAAGAAGCTGATCGCAGGTCCAGGTGTCTACATCTGTGACGAGTGCATCGGGCTGTGCAACGAAATCATCGAGGAAGAATTTCCCGAGACCACCGACGTCGGCCTCAATGAGGAACTGCCGAAGCCGCGTGAGATCCGTGACTTCCTCGACACCTATGTCATCGGCCAGGAATCGGCCAAGAAGGCTCTCAGCGTCGCTGTGTACAATCACTACAAGCGCATCCAGAACGAGGCGAGCACACCGAAGCACGGCTCGGACCACGAGCAGGTGGAGGTCGGCAAGTCCAACATCCTGCTGATCGGTCCCACCGGGTGCGGCAAGACCTACCTCGCGCAGACGTTGGCACGGATGCTGAACGTTCCGTTCGCCATGGCGGATGCGACGGCCCTGACCGAAGCGGGATACGTCGGCGAAGACGTCGAGAACATCCTGCTGAAGCTCATTCAGGCCGCGGACTTCGACATCAAGAAGGCCGAAACCGGGATCATCTACATCGACGAGATCGACAAGGTGGCCCGCAAGAGCGAGAACCCGTCAATCACCCGCGACGTGTCCGGGGAAGGTGTCCAGCAGGCCCTGCTGAAGATCCTCGAGGGCACCGTCGCCTCCGTGCCGCCGCAGGGCGGCCGCAAGCACCCGCACCAGGAGTTCATCACGATCGACACCACGAACGTGCTGTTAATCCTCGGTGGTGCGTTCGCGGGCCTCGACCAGATCATCGAACGACGGGTCGGCCAGCAGGGTGTCGGCTTCCATGGCACGGTGCACAGCA
>JBBSRQ010000153.1:0-7516 GCA_038242845.1 Propionibacteriales bacterium
GTCGCTCGCGGACGCCCTTCGATACCGAGCCTGCTCGTTCCTCGCGGCCTCGACTCTGGGACCGTGGTTGGGGGCGATCCTCGAGCGAGATGCCGATGCTGATCAGGGCTGCACGGGTACTCGGCCAACGGACGAGGACGGCACTGGACCGTGTTCCAGCTGGGCGCCATTCGCCCCCGGGCAGCGGTTTGGGGCTGGTTTGGCCCCTCGGGTGCAACTTCGGTATCGTGGTCCACGGAGGATTCGCCTAGAGGCCTATGGCGCTCGCTTGGAAAGCGGGTTGGGTGCAAGCCCTCACGAGTTCGAATCTCGTATCCTCCGCCAGGAACACAGGAAGCCCCCGACAGTACGTCGGGGGCTTCCTGCATGTTCCGAGCAGTACGGCTCCTCAGATGGCCAACAGACTGAACATGATCACCAGGTAGGCAACCATGAAGAGGCCGTAGAGTGACGCCCCCACGATGGTCAGGATGCCGATGACCTTCCCAAGAATGTGGCCGGTTTTCAGGTTGCCCGAGTAGGCGTAGGGCGCGCCGCGGCTGATCTCCCCCTTCGCCTTGGCGCCCATGTACCAGGCGACGAAGGACAGGACTGGAACTCCGACACTGACAGCCCCCAGCACCAGCACGGTGTTGGCCTGCGGATGCTCCGGTCGAACCATATAGGCGCCCGGCTGCTGCCCATACGGGCTGGGCTGCTGCCCGTACGGGTTGAGCTGCTGCATCCAGGGGGTGGGTTGAGGCGGTTGCTGCTGCCCCACAGCTTGGTACGGCGCAGGGTTCACGGCGCGCGGCCGGTCGTACACCGAATCGGGCTTCCCGTAGTCGTCACCCATCAGGTAGGGAGACGCTTCCGGCCAGGTCTCGGATGTCGGATACAGATCGACCATGGGCAGCGTGTGCTCCGGCGCCGTGGAGGCGTTGTACGTGGAGTCCCTCGCCCAACTCTCGCCTGACGGGTGAAGGTCCCCGAGTGGAACGGTCCAGTCCTCCCCGAAGGAGTCGACCCCATCGGGCTGCTCGAAACCGGGCGACTGCCCACCGAACTCGTCACGACTCGACACAAAAATCTCCGCTCACAGGACAAGACTGAGGGAACCGCCATCCCAGCCGCTGATGCTCAAGGATACGGCCAGAACAGCGAAGGCAACGATCCGGACCGGACACGCCCCCTACACCTCGGGGGCTTGAACTGGTCAGGGCCGGTTCGCTCTCACGCCAGCCCTCCGAGGACGGCGCTTGCGATGAGATGGTCGAGACAACGGACGTCCCACCCCTCGGCCGAGCTTGACCTCCACGTGGCCCGCCCGGGTCCACAGTTCGATCTCTGCGTTGAAGTCCAATGTTCCTGCGTTCTCCGACGGTCACATGGAGATGGATGGATACGGCAGGGAAGATGGGAAGCCCCCGACCGGAACCGGTCGGGGGCTTCCTTCGTCTCCGGTGGGTATCCACCGGAGACGCGATGGGACCGCCCCCCCAGACGACCCCATCAGTCGTACGGCAATGCGCTGAGCGCTTCTGCCATACGACGCCTACGCCGGCCGTTGTCAGTCAGGAGCGCGGCCTCTGCCGACCAGGCTCGGGCGGCATGCCCGGGGTGGGGACGTCGTTGCTTGCGGGCGCTCGTTGGGCCGGAAGGCCGTGGCATATCCCAGGGCGCAGGAGGTGGCGTCGCTGTCCACATTGTCGACGGTGAGCCGCCTGACGGCATTTCCTCGGCGACTGAACATTCGGCCCCCTGGGTTGGGCGGGGAGCCGAGTAGGGGCCACACGCCACCTCAGCCAAGGGCCGACGCGGAGTCGTGACAATCCCCACTACCCCCCGTAGTGTCTGGGTTTAAGGCCAACAGTAGCCGTGTCCCCCACGGTTGTCATCGGTATCCCGAAAGAGATTTCATGTATACCAATTAAGGCAGTCGGACACCCTGATTTATAATTTCTTTCTATTTCTCCGAAATACCTTTCAATCATATTTATTTGTGACTTAGTCATGCTGAAAAGAAATTCACGAGCTGCAAGGAAGCCGGCGGCGAGGCCCCCTCCAATGTCGCAAACGAGATGCACGGCGGTGGCGCGGGCTTGGTCAGCGACCGGCTGGGGCTGCGCGCGAGGTCGTGCGTGGCTTCGACCGGGTGGCGAAGACGGCGAAGCTGAAGACCACGCCAGCGGCCAGACCCACGGCCCACCAGGGAAACCCTGCGATGACACCGTCGCCGGGTACCCAGAATCCGGGCTCGCTCTGCTCTGCAGGCGTCGGGATCCGGGTTCCCCGCACCAGTAGGCGGTGGGTGTTGATACCGATGGGGGTGCACGTGATCAGCGTGAGGTGGTCCTCACCCTCGACGATCCTCAGGGAATCGGTCTCGTGGGGCAGCACGGTCAGAATCTCGTCAACCCTGTAGTAGTGCGGTTCCCCCATCACATCCACCGAGAACTCGTCCCCCAGAGCGGCCTGCTTGGGCATGTTGGAGAACAGGGTGGCGTGCACGAGCCCTGAGTGCGATGTGAGCACCGAGTGCGTGCCCGGGCCTCCGACAGGCAACGAGGAGCCATACAGGTGCCCCACGCCCTTGGCCAGCACCTCTTCGCTCACCCCGTGATAGATCGGGAGGTCCACACCGACGTTGCGGTAGACGAGGTGCCCCATCACACCATTGGGGCTCGCCGACAGCATCCGCTCGTAGGAGGCGTAGGCAGCCCCCTCCTCCTCGGAGTTGGCGTCACCCCCGTAGGGATCCCTGAGCGGTCCCTGGGGCATGCGCGAGTTGTAGTCGTTGGCGATATCGAGCAGGTCCTGACGCACCTCCGGGGGAGCCTTCTCGATGGCCTTCACATACCCGGACGTTTCCGCATTGTGGAGCCGGGACGAGAACCAGTCAGCAGCAGTGGGGTACAACAGCAGAACCACACCCAGGATGATGACCACCTGAATCAGCACACGGTCACGAGTGATGGGCGCCAGGCGCATGACGTGACTCCTTCACTGATGGTGCCGGGTGGTTTGTGGTTGTACGCAGCAATCTTGCGGGCCGTGACGCCCAATACCAAATGAATCGGCGTGAAGCGCTGATGTCCCTGATGGAAGAGCCATCATCGCTTCACGCCGACCGTTGCGCCGAATTCCTCATCGCCGCCCCCGGCGGAAGGCAGTCGAGAGTGCCTCCGACGCAGTCCTACCGGGGCTGTGCGCGGTGGGCCACGACGGAGTCACGTCGCATCGCGGCCCCCCGAGCCCCTGGTAGGACAGTCCAATCGGTGGGGTCGTTTCTTCACCCCCATTCATAGCCGTGGGGCCCCGCGAGGGATCACGAAGGGCCGCTCTGCCACGACAAAGAAATCGCGAGTATTCAAGGATCCGAAAGGCCCCCCGTCCGCGCACACAAAAAGGGGTGGGCGCGTTGGCGCCCATCCCTTTTGCGTGTTTGATCGTAAGCGTCAGCTGGGGTCGTGCTCCTCGAGCTTCAGCGCGACGCCGAGAGCGAAGAACGTCGGAGCCCACTGGCCGACGAACAGGCCCCAGCGGTCGGACTGGGCCTTGTTGTTGGGGTCCTTCTTCGCGGTCTTCCTCGACGTGAAGTAGGACAAGACGCTCAGCCCGATGGAGGCAAAGCCCCCGATGTAGGCGTACTCGCTCTTGATTCCCAGGTCTGAGAGTTGCTTGATCACGGTTGCTGCTCCTTGTCCCCTGGCTGGCGGTCGCCAGCCACGATAGAAACTATTCTATGACCGAAAGAGTTCAGTCACAGCGGTGTAGCCCCAACTCTTTCACCGGACCCGGTCCAACACGTGCGAATCACGGACATCTGTTTCCGGACTCACGGCGAGATGGATTCCCCACGAGCGCCGGAGCCGGGCAGCCCACGAGTCCTCGACTCACCCCCACGAAAGGGCCCCATGCCCGACCTGACCCCTGGGTTCCCTCGTCGCCGACATCAGGTGGGATCGGGACCACCACCCACTGCCCCCGGCCCGTCCTAATCTGGAGGTCAACATCCACATCGGAAGGGCTCCCTCCATGACTGACACCACCTCACAGAGCAGTGACGACGCGAACAGCGAAACCACTGATCAGCTCGTGTTCCAGAACCCGGTCACGCGCTTCCCGGAGATCCAGCCGCCCCAGCAGGATCAGCCCGAGCCCGGTCTCGATGCAACCCTTGAACCCCAATCCGACCGTGGCGAATTCTCCTACCGCGGCACCGGCCGCCTGAAGGGTCGTCGCGCTCTGATCACCGGCGCCGATTCCGGGATCGGCGCCGCCGTCGCCATCGCCTTCGCCAAGGAGGGCGCGGACGTGGCTCTCAACTACCTCCCCGACGAGGAGGACGACGCCCAATGGGTCAAAGGCATCATCGAAAGGGCTGGTCGCACGGCCGTACTTCTGCCCGGCGATCTCACCGACCGCACTTTCTGTGAGGAACTGCCCGACCGAGCCGCAGAGGCTCTGGGCGGACTCGACCTGCTCGTCAACAACGCCGGCAAGCAGATCGCGCAGGAGAGTCTCGAGGACATCTCCGACGAGCAACTCGTCGACACCTTCACCGTGAACATCATCGCCATGTTTCGCATCACGAAGGCGGCACTGAAGCATCTGCCGGCGGGCTCGACGATCGTGAACAGCACCTCGATCCAGGCATACAGCCCATCGGTGACCCTCCTGGACTACGCGTCAACGAAGGCCGCCATCAACAACTTCACCAAGGGACTGGCCCAGCAACTGGCGCCCAAGGGCATCCGGGTGAACGCCGTGGCCCCCGGGCCCATCTGGACTCCCCTGCAGGTCAGCGACGGCCAACCCAAGGACAAGCTGCCGAGCTTCGGCAAGGACACCCCGCTGGGACGTGCAGGACAGCCGACCGAACTGGCCCCCGCATACGTGTTCCTCTCCTCCCCGGAGTCGAGCTACGTGGTGGGCGAAACCCTCAATGTCAACGGCGGCGAACCCACCCCGTGACTCACAGCCGGTGCTCCTGCACCGCACCCAAGGAGTACGCATGACGCATGTACAGCAGTCGACCAACCGCAAGGCCCTCACGCTGGCCGCCGTCAACGCGGCGGCTGGTGTCATGCACTTCCTCCGACCCGAACCGTTCGACAGCCTCATCCCCGGCTGGCTTCCCGGAAAGGCACGCACCTGGACGCACGCGTCCGCGGTCGTCGAACTGGCGAGCGCCGCACTGATGGCCAACAGCAGCACCCGTCGGCTCGGTGGTCTCGTGACCACCGGGCTGTACGCGGTGGTGTGGCCGGGGAACATGCAGATGGTCGCCAACTGGCGCAGCAAGCCGTGGCCGATGCGGGCGATGGCCTGGGCGCGACTGCCGCTGCAGGTGTGGCTGCTGCAGCAGGCGTGGAGCGTCGCGAAGGACGATGCCGACCGCGGTGGGAACCATGTGCAACGATCGTAGGATGCAACATCCTGAGGACCTGTCCGACTTCACCCAAATCGCCCTGACCGTGCGCGGCATGGATGTGCGGGTGTACGAGTCCGACGTCGTGAATGGGCCTGCGTTCGTCCTGGTGCACGGTTTTGGTGTGTCGTCGCGCTACTTCGGCCCGCTGGCCGGTGAACTCAGCAAGTACGGTCGCGTGCTCGTCCTCGACCTGCCCGGGTGCGGGCGGGCCGACGACCCCGACGACGCCCCACGAATGCCCGGCTTCGCCCACGTGGTCAACGACACCATCCGCCAACTCAAGGTGGTGGAGCCCGTCCTCATCGGCCACTCCATGGGGACGCAAGTGGTGGTGGAGGCCCTCATCCAAGCGCCCGGCCTGGCGTGCGGGGCGCTGCTGGCCGCCCCTGTGGTCAATGATCACGAACGCAGCGGCGGGCGACTTCTGTTGCGCTTCGCCCAGTCCGCCGTCAAGGAACCGCCGTCGTCGGCATGGGATTCGATACGCGGTTTCCTCCACTCCGGCCCCGGGTGGCTGGTGCGCAACTTCGGGCCGATGCTGCAGTACCGCATCGAGGACCGCATCTGCGACGTCTCCGTGCCCGTGACGGTGATGGGAGGGGTGGGCGACCACATTGCCCCGCCGGACTGGTGCCGGCGTCTGGCGGGGCAGCACAAGGACACCACGGTGGTCATCGTCGACGGTGCCGCCCACCAGATGATCCACACCAACGCACCCGAGGTGGCACGGGTGGCGCTGGTTCTGGCGAGGTCTCGCCGCCATTCCCCCGGGCTCCCGCAGTGCGGCGACTGAAGGCGCTGGCCCGCTGGGTGGGCGATGTGGCGAGCGACCTCACCCACGCTGCACGGGCGCAGGGGATCTCCACGTGGGCGCGGCGGCGCGGAGCAACCGCCTACACCCTTGGCACGGCGGATTGCGCCCCCATCCCCGTGGTGTTGCTCCCGGGCATCCTTGAACGCTCCACCTACCTGGCTCCCCTGGGACGGTTCCTCGCCACGCAGGGCCACCCCGTCCACGTCGTCGACTCCCTCGGCTGGAACATTGCCGGTATCAAGGAGTCAGTGGAGCGGTGCCTCACCATGCTGCGCGACGAGGACGTCCACGGGGCCGTGCTCGTGGCCCACTCCAAGGGCGGACTGATCGGCAAGGCACTGCTGCTGGATCCCCGCCTGGGTGACGCCGCCATTGGTCTCGTGGCGGTGGCGACGCCGTTCGCGGGGTCCACGCTCGGTGGTCCGCTGCAGCGGCTGCCATGGGTCCAGCACTCGCCGCTGGGACTGTTCGCCCCGTCCAATGACGAGTTGGAGGCGCTGACGCTGGAACTGGACGTGAACGCACGCATCGCTTCACTGGCCCCGGAATGGGACCAGATGATCCCCGGCGGCTCCCACCTCGACGGCGCCACCAACGTGACGCTGCACGGTCGCGGGCACTTCCGACCGGTCGATGACCCGGCGGTGTGGGAGCAGGTCCACGCCCACGTCCACCTGCTGGCCGAGCCGCCCGTCGAACCCATCGGCTGAACGATGCCTGAGTTCACCCACACCATCGCCTGCCAGGACCGGGATTTCCCGGAGTGGCACGGCGGACGCCGGCACGCCTACGTGTGGGCACTGGAGCTCTCCGAGCCGGAACTGCGGAAGTGCGTCGATGCAGCCAGAGCACGACTCGCGGGCCTGGTGCTTCCCCGCTACGACCGGCAACCCCACGTCACCGTCGCGTTCGCAGGACTGGCGGCGGAACCCGGCCACCACGGCTACGACGACGCCGCGCTGGCCGCCGACCTCGAGCGCCTGGCCCCGTCCGTACAGGGTCCTGTCGAGGTGCGGGCGACCGGCTGGGGCAGCTTCCCGATGGTGCCGTACCTGGGTGTCGAGGCGACATGGTTGACCGGGGCGCACCGGGTCCTCGACGGTGGTGTCGGCGAGGCCCACGGCATGTCCTTCCGACCGCACGTTACGGTGGGGCACTGGTTGGGTGAGTGGCCCCGGGGTGAGGTGCTGGCGCGGCTCGATGCCCCCGTCCCCGCGCAGGTGTGGACCGTGGCGGAATTGTCGCTGCTGCGCTACGACACCGACGACGTCGCGGGCCCGCTGACA
>JBBSRQ010000154.1:0-7509 GCA_038242845.1 Propionibacteriales bacterium
GACCCGGCCTCCGCGCACCAGCACCATCGAGTGCTCCTGCAGGTTGTGGCCGACACCCGGGATGTACGCGGTGACTTCAATGCCGGAGCTCAGTCGCACACGCGCGACCTTGCGCAGGGCAGAGTTCGGCTTCTTGGGCGTGGTTGTGTACACACGCGTGCACACGCCACGGCGCTGGGGGGAACCCTTGAGCGCGGGCGTATTGCTCGTCGACGTCTTGTCGGACCGACCCTTTCGGACCAGCTGCTGAATCGTTGGCACCTGTTGGCATCACTTTCGTTGTCTGGATTGGCTAATCCCTGGCGCGCAACCTGCGGGCGTGGCTTGCGGGTCACCGTTTCCGTCATCACCGCGCACTGCTGGCTGCCGTGCGGACTCAGGCCACGTCCCGAACTCTTCGCAACGAATAAGGCTCGGGGATCATGCCAGGGCACGCACAGAGTGCCCGCGAGTGCGGACACAGTGCAAAAGATTACCGGTACGCGCGCCGCGCTCCAAATCGCGCGCCCCTCCCCCGCAAACGCAACGACGGCGGGGTACCCCGTGGGGCGCCCCGCCGTCGCGGTGGAGAAGGGGTCAGTTGCGCACGCCGCGCGACTTGTTGAACACGTCGAAGGCCACTGCTGCCAGCAGCACGAGACCCTTGACGAACGACTGCACGTCGCTGCCCAGGCCCATCAGGTACATGCCATAGTTCAGCACGGCCATGATGAGCCCACCCAACATGGCACCGATCACTGTGCCGACGCCGCCGGTCACCGCCGCGCCACCGATGAAGCACGCGGCAATGGCGTCCAGCTCGAACATGTTGCCGGCGTTGGGGCCTGCGGAGTTGGAGCGGGCCGTGAAGGCGATGCCGGCGATGGCGCCGATGAAGCCGTTGTTCACGAACAGCAGGAAGTCGATCTTCTTGGTGTTGATGCCGGACAGGCGGGCCGCCGTGAGGTTGCCACCCCGGGCGTAGACGCTGCGTCCGAAGACCGACCGGTTCATCACGACGGTGTAGATAGCAACCAGGACCCCAAGAACCACGACGATGATCGGGATGCCGGCGTACTGCGCCAGCTGCCACGTGATCAGCATGAGGAAGCCGGCGGTGGCCACGGCCCTGATGATGAACCAGGTCTGCGGCTCCTGTTCGAGGCCGAGTCTCTGGCGTCCCATCCGGCCCCGCACCTCGAGGAACACCAGCAGGGCCGCCACGATGCCACCGATGACCATCGTGATGGGATCCACACCCGCTCCCCGTTCGCCCATCCTGGGGAGGAAACCCGCACCGATCGCCACGTAGGCGTCGGGGAACGGGGTGATGGGAACGTTTCCGAGCGTGATCTGGGCGAGTCCGCGGAACGTCAACATGCCACCCAGCGTCACGATGAAGGCCGGGATGCCCACGTAGGCCACCCACAGTCCCTGCCACGCACCGACGATGCAACCCACCACGAGTCCACCGATGACGGCGGCCCACCACGGGAGACCCCAGGTCACGGCCATCACACCGGTCACTGCGCCGATGAGCGCGACCACTGAGCCCACCGACAGGTCGATGTGACCCGCGATGATCACCATCACCATGCCGATGGCAAGGATGAGGATGTAGGAGTTGCCGTTCAGGACCGACGTGATGTTCTGCGGGGTGAGCAGGTTTCCGTCGGTCAGGAACTGCATCAAAACGATGAGGACCAGGAATGCCACCAGCAGACCCACGGTCCGCAGCTGGGACATCAGGTAGGAGACAATCCCCTTCTCTGGCGCCTTCTTGATCGGCGCAGCCGTCTCAGTCGACATCTTTGTCAGTCCTTCTCGAGAGTCATGTAACGAATGAGGGTTTCCGGCGTGGCCTCCGCCACGGGGAAGTCGCCGGTGATGCGTCCTTCGGCGAGTGTGTAGATACGGTCGCAGATGCCGAGGAGTTCCGGCAGTTCCGAGGAGATGACAATGACGGCTTTGCCTGCAGCGACGAGCTCGTTGATGATCCCGTAGATCTCGAACTTCGCCCCCACGTCGATGCCTCGGGTCGGCTCATCCAGGATCAGGACTTCCGGCTCCGTGAACATCCACTTACTGAGGACCACCTTCTGCTGGTTGCCACCTGAGAGTGTCCCCGTCTTCACGGTGACATTGGGTGCCTTGATCCGCATGCTGCGACGGTACTCGTTTGCGACGACGGTCTCGCGATTCTCATCGACCCACCCTCTGGGTGCCAGCTTGAACAGCCCCGCCATGGAGATGTTGCGCTTGATGTCCTCGATGAGGTTGAGTCCGTACTTCTTGCGGTCCTCCGTGGCGTAGGCGATGCCGTGACGGATCGCAGCCCCCGTGCTTGGGGCCACGATGGGCTTGCCGTCCATGTAGAGCTGTCCTGAGATGTTGGAGCCGTAGCTGTGACCGAACACGCTCATGGCGAGCTCGGTGCGCCCCGCTCCCATCAGACCTGCAATGCCGACAACCTCGCCCGCTCGCACATTGATGTTGGCGTTGTCCACCACGACACGGTCGTGTTGCTGCGGGTGGTGCACGGTCCAGTTCTCGATGCGAAGCACTTCCTCGCCGACGTGGGATTCGCGCTCCGGGTAGCGGTTGGTGAGCTCGCGGCCCACCATTCCTTTGATGATGCGGTCCTCGGAGACCTCGCCGGATTCCAGGTCCAGTGTCTCGATGACCTCGCCGTCGCGGATCACGGTGACGTGGTTGGCAATCGCGCGGATCTCGTTGAGCTTGTGGCTGATGATGATGCATGTGACGCCCTGGTCCCTCAGCCCGCGAATCAGACCGAGCAGGTGCGCCGAGTCCTCATCGTTGAGTGCGGCCGTGGGCTCGTCCAGGATGAGGAGCTTGACGTCCTTGCTCATGGCCTTTGCGATCTCGACGAGCTGCTGCTTGCCGACACCAATGTCCATGATCTTCGTGGAAGGACTCTCACGCAGCCCGACGCGCTGCAGCAGCTCTGCCGCCTGCACGTTGGTGGCGTTCCAGTCGATCAACGGACCAGTCTTGCGTTCGTTGCCGAGGAAAATGTTCTCGGCGATCGACAGGTACGGGCTGAGAGCGAGTTCCTGATGGATGATGACGACGCCGGCCCTCTCCGAGTCCCGGATGCTGCCGAACTTGACATCTTCGCCCTCGAAGATGATCTGTCCTTCGTAGTCGCCGTGCGGGTAGACCCCCGACAGCACCTTCATGAGTGTGGACTTGCCGGCGCCGTTCTCGCCGCAGATGGCATGCACCTCTCCCCGATCGACACTGATGGTGACGTCGGAGAGCGCCCTGACGCCCGGGAAGGTCTTGGTGATGTTGCGCATCTCCAAGATGTGATCGTTCACGATTCCGCCTTCGAATAGGGGGTTGTGTCAGAAGAGGGGGCTGGGGTCTTGCGGCCCCAGCCCCCTCTTCGTGGTCGGACTACTGTCCGGACTCAACTTCTTCCTTGGTGTAGTAACCGGAGTCAACCACAACTTCCATGAGGTTGTCCTTGGTCACGATGACAGACTCCAGCAGGAACGACGGGATGACCTTGACCTGGTTGTCGTAGGTCTCCGTGTCGTTGACCTCGGGCTCCTCGCCCTTCAGGACGGCATCGACCATCTCGACGGCCTTGGCCGCCAGTTCGCGGGTGTCCTTGAGGATGGTGGAGTACTGCTCACCGTCGAGGATCAGCTTGCAGGACGGCTTCTCAGCATCCTGGCCCGTGATGATCGGGACGGGGGCGCCGTTGCTCTGGATGGAGGTCAGGACACCGCGGGAGAGCCCGTCGTAGGCGCACAGGGCGCCGTCCATCTTCTCGCCCTTGGCGTAGAAGCCACCGAGGATCGCGTCGCAACGCTTCTGCGCCTCTTCCTGCTTCCAGTACGGGGTGGCGGTCTGCTCGAGCGAGGTCTGGCCCGACTGGACGACGACGACACCGGAGTCGATGTACTTCTGCACGACGCTCATGGCGCCACCGTAGAAGAACTGCGAGTTGTTGTCGGTGACAGCGCCGGAGAAGATTTCGACGTTGAAGGGGCCCTTCTCGTCGGTCTCCTTGCCGTCTGCGTCGAGGACGCCGAGGCCCTGGAGCAGCGAGGTGCCCTGCTGCACGCCGACGTTCTGGTTGTCGAACGTCACGTAGTAGTCGACGTTCGGCGTCTGGTTGATGAGGCGGTCGTAGGCAATGACCTTGACGCCCTGCTCGCCAGCCTTCGCCAGACCGGTGGTGAGCGTGGTGCCATCGATCGACGCGATGATCAGCGCCTTCGCGTCCTTGCCAAGGACGGCGTCGAGCTGCTGCTGCTGCTGCGGGATGTCGTCGTTGGCGTAGAGGAGGTCGACCTTGTAGCCCTTTTCCTCCAGAGCCGCCTTGACGTTGTTGCCGTCGTCGATCCAGCGCTGCGACGTCTTCGTGGGCATGAGCACGCCAACGAGCGCGCCAGCCATGTCGCCGCCGCCGTCGGTGCTCTCGTCACCGGTCGCGGCCGGCTTGGTGGTTTCGTCATTGCTGCACCCTGCGAGGGTGGCGGCACCGATGACACCGGCAGCGCCGAGCCCGACCAGAAATTGCCTGCGATCCATTCAGATTCTCCTTGGTTCCGGCCGCACCGATGCGGCCTGGATGGATACTAGCGCCCGCCCCCCTCGACCTCCGGATGGGGGTCGACTTCTTGGCCGGACCGTCCCATTAGACCGAGGTGCCGCAGGAGGCACAAGCCGGGCGCTCCATCCACGCATACCAACTGCATAACGATTGCCCGCAGGCGTGCCAAACGGGGAGCCGGGCCATTAGCCCGACTCCCCGTCGTGGTTCTCACTCACTCACTCACAGTGAGCGATTCAGCGCATCTCCCCGAAGTCGATGTCGTCCAGCGGCACACCCGGCCCGCCAGCGTCACCCCCGAAGGAGTAGTCGTACGGGTCGTAGCTCATCGTGTAGGCAGTGGCCCGTGCATCCTCGGTGGGCTCCACCCGGATGTTGCGGTACCGGTCGAGACCGGTACCGGCCGGGATCAACTTGCCCAGAATGACGTTCTCCTTCAGGCCGATGAGCGAGTCGCTCTTGCCCTGGATGGCGGCGTCGGTGAGCACCTTCGTCGTCTCCTGGAAGGATGCAGCCGACAACCACGAGTCCGTGGCCAGCGACGCCTTGGTGATGCCCATCAGCACGGGACGGCCCTCGCCCGGCTGTCCACCCTCGGTGAGCGCCTTGCGGTTGGCTGCCTCGTAGCTCTGCCGATCCGCGAGTTCACCGGGCATCATCGTGGTGTCACCGGAGTCGATGACCGTCACGCGACGGAGCATCTGACGCACGATGATCTCGATGTGCTTGTCGTGGATGGGTGCGCCCTGTGTGCGGTACACCCGCTGAACCTCGTCCACCAGGTGCCTCTGCACCTGGCGGAGACCGCGGATTCGCAGGACATCCTGCGGATCCACCTGTCCGGCGGTGAGCTGCTGGCCGAGTGTGACCTGTGCGCCGTCACGCACGGAGAAGCGGACACCGTTGGCGTCCTCGAACTCCAGCCGGGTGCGACGACCCACCGGGTACTCCAGGTCCTCGCCGCCGTCGTCGCGGACGATGACGATCTTGCGTGACCTGTCGCCGTCCTCGATGCGCACGACACCGTCGGCCTCGGCAATGGGTGCCTTGCCCTTCGGCTGGCGTGCCTCGAACAGCTCGACCACGCGGGGCAGGCCCTGCGTGATGTCGTCCCCTGCCACACCACCGGTGTGGAAGGTACGCATCGTCAGCTGCGTACCGGGCTCACCGATGGACTGGGCTGCCACGATGCCGACGGCTTCGCCCACGTCCACGAGGAGTCCCGTGGCCAGCGATCGGCCGTAGCAGAGTGCGCACGTCCCGGTGGTCGCCTCGCAGGTCAGGACCGAGCGGACCTTGACCTCCGTGACACCAGCTGCGATGAGCTTGTCGATGTGGGCGTCGCCAAGATCGGTACCGGCCACGACGAGCACGTCGCCGTCCGGACCCACCACGTCAACTGCGAGCGTCCGTGCGTACACGGCGGTCTCAACGTCGACGATCATATCGGCGATGGCACCCTCGGTGAGGGGCTCAACCGTCTGCGACACCATCTTGCCGGTTGAGTCCTGGCCCATCTTGGTCCAGGTGGCGATGGTCTTGTTGAGGCCACGTTCGGTGCCGCAGTCCTCCTCGCGGATGATGACGTCCTGAGACACGTCGACGAGGCGACGCGTCAGGTAACCCGAGTCAGCGGTGCGCAGGGCCGTGTCGGCCTGGCCCTTACGACCACCGTGTGTGGAGATGAAGTACTCCAGAACGGACAGTCCCTCACGGAAGTTCGACTTGATCGGTCGGGCGATGATGTCGCCCTTCGGGTTGGCCACGAGGCCTCGCATTGCCGCGATCTGACGCATCTGCGTCATGTTTCCTCGTGCACCGGAGTCGACCATCATGAAGATGGGGTTGTCGGTGGTGAAGTTGTCCTTCATCGCCTGCGTCAACTCGGCCGTGGCGTCGTTCCAGATGTCGATGAGTTCCTGGCGGCGCTCGTCCTCTGTCACGGAACCCCGCTCGTAGAGCTTGTCCACCTTGGTGGCGCGGGTTTCGTAGCCGGCCAGGATCTCCGCCTTGTTGGGCGGGGTCTGGACATCGGAGATGGACACGGTGACACCGGAGCGCGTGGCCCAGTGGAATCCGAGGTCCTTCAGGTTGTCCAGGGTCCGGGCGACGACGATCTTCGGGTAGCTCTCCGCCAACTCGTTGACGATCCGGCCCAGCACCTTCTTGCCGACAACCTCGTTGATGAAGCCGAAGTCATCGGGCAGCGCTTCGTTGAAGAGTGCACGGCCCAGCGTGGTCTCCACCAGGAACGACCCGTCGTGGCGAGGCGTGAGGCCTGCGGGCACGACATCAGTCAGGCGCAGCTTGATCTGCGCGCCGACGGCCAAGTCACCCCGGTCGAACGCCATGATGGCTTCCGAGAGCGACGAGAAGGCGCGACCCGCACCGGCATCGCCGCGTTCCGTGGTCAGGAAATAGGTGCCGATGATCATGTCCTGGGTGGGCATGGTCACGGGACGGCCATCAGCGGGCTTCAGGATGTTGTTCGTGGACAGCATCAGGATGCGGGCCTCGGCCTGCGCCTCCGCGCTCAGCGGCAGGTGCACGGCCATCTGGTCACCGTCGAAGTCTGCGTTGAACGCGGTGCAGACGAGCGGGTGGATCTGGATGGCCTTACCCTCGATGAGCTGGGGCTCGAACGCCTGGATACCGAGACGGTGCAGGGTGGGTGCACGGTTCAGCAGAACAGGGTGCTCCTGGATGACCTCTTCCAGGACATCCCACACCACGGGGCGCTGGCGCTCGACCATGCGCTTGGCAGCCTTGATGTTCTGGGCGTGGTTGAGGTCGTCGAGACGCTTCATGACGAACGGCTTGAACAGCTCGAGTGCCATGGCCTTGGGCAGTCCGCACTGGTGCAGTTTGAGCTGCGGGCCCACGACGATGACGGAGCGGCCGGAGTAGTCGACGCGCTTGCCCAGCAGGTTCTGGCGGAA
>JBBSRQ010000155.1:0-7488 GCA_038242845.1 Propionibacteriales bacterium
GGTTGACGCGGTGCGCGTACACGTCCGGCGAGAAGCGCAGAGGCTCGTAGGGGATGCGCAGGGCTTCGAAGACGTCGTCGTAAAAGCCGTTCTTGCCCAGCAGCAACTGGTGCAGGGCCTTCAGGAACTCACCCGACTGGGCGCCCTGGATGACCCGGTGGTCGTAGGTGGACGTCAGCGTGGTGACCTTGGAGACGCCCAGTTCGGTGATGCGGGACAGCGATGTGCCCTGGAATTCTGCGGGGTAGTCGATGGCGCCGACGCCCAGGATCATGCCCTGGCCCGTCATGAGACGCGGGACCGAGTGGTTGGTGCCGATGCCGCCCGGGTTGGTGATCGATGTCGTGGTCCCGGCGAAGTCGTCCACGGTCAGCTTGTTGTTGCGTGCCCGGTCCACGAGCGCCTCATAGGCAGCCCAGAACTGCGCGAAGTTCAGCGACTCGCAGCCCCTGACGCAGGGCACCATGAGCTGGCGCGTGCCGTCGTCCTTCTTCAGGTCGATGGCGATGCCGAGGTTGATCGATGGGTTCTGAACGAGCGTGGGCTTGCCGTCCACGACGTCGTAGGAGTCGTTCATCTCCGGCACGGCCTTGATGGCCTGCACCATCGCCCAGGCGACCAGGTGCGTGAAGGAGACCTTTCCACCCTTGGAGGTGCGCAGGAAATTGTTGATGATCGTGCGCTGGTCGATGACCAGCTTCATGGGCACCGACCGTACGGAGGTGGCCGTCGGTACCGTCAGCGACTCCTCCATGTTCTTTGCCGTGCGCATGGGGGCGCCACGAAGCTTCATGAACTTGGCGGACTTGCCGCTCGGCTCGGGACGCAGCGAGGGGTTCGGCGCATTGGCAGAGAGTCCTGTACCGCTGGCTGGTGTCGTCGTCGGCTCAGTGGTGGGCCTCACGGACTCAGACGTTGGAGCAACGGCAGGAGGGGTGGCCTTCGCGGGTGCCGACGCCGTCTTGGCTGCCAGTGGTGCAGGGGCCGAGGCCACCTCGGCCCCCATGGACGCCGTCACCGGCTTCTTGGGGGGTGTCGGCGCAGTCGCTGGCGGAGCTGTGGGGCTTGTCTTCGACGTGTCCGGGGCGGAGGGTGACGCCTCGTCGGCGAAGAACTCCTGCCACGTGGCGTCGACGGAGGCCGCATCCTGCTCGTAGGCCTCCCGCATCTCATCGATCAGCCAGGAGTTGGCGCCGAAGGAGTCCTGTGATTCCGGTGATGACATGTGTGACAGTGGCTTGGCCACAATCCCCTCTGTGAGTCGGTAGCAGGTGGGCTGCTGTGCCCATTGGCAAGCCTATCAAGCGTCGGTGGCGCTCGGCTCCTCGCCATGCAGCCGTGCGCCAATCTGTGGGACCAACTGCTCGCGCGCGGATCCCGCGCCGGACTCGCTGCTCACAGGTGGCCAAGCGGTGACCCGCCAGGCGAGCCGGACCGTGAAGATCGTGGTGGCGACCAGGACGATGTTGCGCAGGAGCAGCATCGAGGTCTCCAGGCCCGACCCGTTGGGCAGGCCCATGATGCCGAAGGTGCCCCACGGATAGGTGTACTGCGTCAGTCCAGCCACCACGATGAGTGCGATGCTCACCAGCCGCAGGGGAAGCCGCAGCCAGTCGCTCTGCCGCGACATCACCAGCACGGCCAGGGGCCCGCCCAGCCACAGTATGTACTGCGGGGACAGGGTCTTGTTGGCAACGATGGTGGCCAGCACGCTGGCCAGCACCACCAGCAGCATCGCTTCGTGCAGAGCGGGGGACTGGCGGTGGAAGTGCCGCAGGAGGCGCCACGCCAGCAGCGCGGTCAGGACCACCCATCCCACGGTGAGCACGGTGGAGACCTGCAGCAGGAAGCCCACACCGGGACCCTGCAGCTCCAGCGCGTTCCACTCCGACAGGAATACCGGCCACGACTGGTTCTCGGTGAAGGTGCGCAGGAACATCAGCGGCGAGGCCGGCACGGACTCCATCTGGAGGCCTCGTCGGGACTGCCACACCAAGGGGGAGATGGAACGCGACCACCCACCCATCAGCAATGACGACATCCCCAGCGCGACTCCCGCCACCAGGAAGCTCAGCAGACGGTCGCGCCCGGCACCGCGCCGCAACGGGTGGGGGGCGGCAAGGGGCAGTGCCAGAAGTGCCGGCCACAACTTCACGGCCGCGCCGAGCGCTATCAGCGCACCCGCCACGCGTGGACGCGTCGCCAGGAAGAGGCAGGCCCATGCCACGAGGGCCGCCGGGATCAAGTCGAACCTGAAGTACATGATGGGTCCACCGGCGGCCGTGAACAGGATCCACAGCAACGAGCCCTTCGCATTGCCGCGTCGGAAAAGGCTGGCCGCCACCACGGCGTCGAGGGTCAGCATGAGGCCCGCGAACCAGCCGAAGTAGGCCTCGTAGCCGTTGGCCAGCCAGTAGATGCCCTGCAGGATCCACTGCGCCGGAAGGGGGTACTCGGCCATGATGCCGAGCCCGTTGGCCGCCTCCGTGCACTGGGCGTTTGCGGCCGCAAGTCCCTCGTCGAAGCACCAGGTGAAGAAGCTGTAGTACGAGACGTCATTGGCGACGAACTTGGCACCCGGATGCAGCCAGAACCAGACGTTGAGGGTTCGGGTGCCGAGGAAGAGCAGGACCAGGGCCAACACGGAGTTGACGGGGCTGCGCCATGGTGCCGCGGTGCCTGTCACGAAAGCTACTCCTGGGTCGCCGAGGACAACTGCGTCGTCGTTGTGCTCAGCGCCCCCGGCAGGATTCGAACCTGCGCTCCCGCCTCCGGAGGGCGGTGCTCTATCCCCTGAGCTACGGGGGCAATGCCAAGCTGTTGTGCAGCGCGACCAGCAAAGGTTAGCAAACAATCACAGGGCCGCTTCACCACGACGATCGGCTAGCGTGGCCGCGTGCGTTGGATTCTCTGGCCCGTGGCGGTGTTGCTCCTCGTCGGTTGCGTCGAGCGTCCCGACCCGGCACCCGCTGCCATGTCCACGGAACCTCCGCCGTGGGCCGCTCCTCGTGACGCCATTTCCCACATCCGCGCCGCCGGGCTCCCGGAGTTGCCGCGGGACTCCGAGTCTGACCCCTTCATCCTCACCATCGAGGTCACGATGGACGACGAGACCGTCCCGCTTGCCCCGTTCATCGGCATCGACCGGCTGCGTGCCGTGCAGGCGCCGGTGCACACACACGAGTCCAGCGGGGACGTGTGGCTGGAGGGTGACGGCAACCGCGAGGTGACGCTGGGCCAGTTCTTCACCCTGTGGGGCGTTGCCTTCGACGACGCTTGTCTCGGCAACGCGTGCGTGGATCTGAACGTCACCGCCGACGGAAGCATCGTGGCGGACCCGTCGTCGCTGGTGCTGCGTGACCACGATGTCATCGAGGTCTCAGCCCGCACGGAGTGAGCCACGAACGCAGCGAGGCGGACAGATCGCGCGAAGCCTCCAGTATCTGGCAGGCTTTGCGGACATGACCCACACCCACATCGCCGGCTCCATCCACGCCGATGCATCCAACGCGGGTCCGCAGTGGCTGAACCTGCCCGAGGACCTCAACGCACTCGATCCGGCCCTGTGGCCCGTCGGCACCCACCGCGGTCCCGATGGCGCCATCGTGATGGCGGGCACCGCGCTCACTGATCTTGTCGCTGAGCAGGGCACGCCCGCCTACATCCTTGACGAGGAGGACTTCCGTGCACGGGCCGTCGCGTTTCGCGACGGCTTCCCCGGCTGGAACGTCTACTACGCGGGCAAGGCACTGCTCACCAAGACGATCGCGCGGTGGGTATGCGAGGAGGGTCTCAACCTCGACGTGACAACCATGGGCGAGATGCGCATCGCCATGGCCGGGGGGATGCCGGCGGCGCGGCTCGGCCTGCACGGCAACAACAAATCTGACTCCGAGATCCGCTTCGCGCTGGAGGAGGGGGTGGGGCGCATCATCATCGACTCCTTCTTCGAGATCGAACGCATCGAAGCCACCTGCGCCGAACTGGGGGTGCGGGCGCAGGCCCTCGTGCGGGTCACCACCGGTGTGGAGGCCCACACCCACGAGTACATCGCCACGGCACACGAGGACCAGAAGTTCGGGCTGTCCATCGCCGGAGGACACGCACTGGCGGCGCTGGTCCGATGCCACAGCTCAGCCCACATCGACCTCCGAGGCATCCACAGCCACATCGGCTCCCAGATTTTCGAGACCCACGGCTTTGAGGTGGCAATCCGTCGCACCATGCGACTGGCCCACCAGTTCCGCACGGCGACCGGCTGCGAGCTGCCGGAACTGGACCTCGGGGGTGGTTTCGGCATCGCCTACACGAGCGCAGACACGCCGATGAGTACACAGGACCTGGCAGCCGCGTTCGAGGAGATGGTCGAGCACGAGTGCCGCGGCTTCGGGCTGAAACGGCCCCAACTCTCCATCGAGCCCGGCCGCGCCATCTGTGGGCCGGCCGGCGTCGCCGTGTACGAGGTCGGCACCGTGAAGGTGGTGGACATCGAGGGCGGCCGGGCGCGCGTCTACGTCTCCGTCGACGGCGGTATGAGCGACAACATCCGTCCTGCGCTCTACGCCGCCGAGTACTCCTGTGTGCTCGCCAACCGGGTCTCGGACGCAGAGCCGGTGCTGTGCCGCGTGGTGGGCAAGCACTGCGAGGGTGGCGACATCCTCATCCGGTTTGTCTTCCTGCCGGGTGACATCTGTGCCGGCGACCTGATCGCGGTGCCCGGGTCCGGCGCGTACGCACGCTCTATGGCAAGTAACTACAATCAGGTTCCGAGGCCCCCGCTGCTGTCCGTGCGCGATGGGCAAACGTCGGTGCTGTTGCGCCGTGAAACCTTGGACGATCTGATGCGTCTGGATGTGGGGGAATGAACAGTATGGACGTTGAGCCGTTGAAGGTGGCGCTGCTCGGTGCCGGTGTGGTCGGGTCGCAGGTGGCCCGCATCCTGACCACTGAGGGCGCCACGTTGGCCGCCCGCATCGGACGTCCCCTCCAGTTGGTGGGAATCGGCGTCCGCCGCCTCGACGTGGAGCGCCCCGGCATCGACCCGGCATTGTTCACCACGGACTCCGAGGCGCTGGTCTCGCGTGGCGACCTCGACCTCGTCATCGAGGTGATTGGGGGCATCGAGCCCGCACGCAGCCTGCTGATGTCGGCGATGGAGCACGGCGCCTCCGTCGTCACCGCCAACAAGGCGCTGCTGGGCTCCGACATGGCCGCGCTGTCCGGATGCGCCAACGCCCATGGCGTCGACCTCTACTACGAGGCCGCCGTCGCCGGGGCCATCCCGATCGTGCGCCCGTTGCGAGAGTCGCTCGTCGGTGACGAGATCCGCGCGGTGATGGGCATCGTCAACGGCACCACCAACTACATTCTGGACAAGATGACCACGGCTGGCCTGTCGTTCGACGTGGCGCTGAAGGAGGCCCAGGAGTTGGGCTTTGCCGAGGCGGACCCCACCGCCGACGTCGAGGGCCACGACGCCGCCGCCAAGGCAGCAATCCTGGCCGGTCTCGCCTTCCACACGGAGGTCCGGCGCGAGGAAGTGTTCTGCGAGGGGATTTCCGGGGTCACCGAGACCGACATCGAGGCCGCCGAGCAATTGGGCTGCGTCGTGAAGTTGCTGGCCATTGCCCGGCTCACCGATGACCCCGAGCCCCGGGTCATCGTCAAGGTGCACCCCACCATGGTGCCGAGAACGCATCCGTTGGCCTCCGTCTCCGGCGCCTACAACGCCATCTTCGTGGAGTCCCGAGACGCGGGACAGCTGATGTTCATGGGCCAGGGTGCCGGGGGTGCGCCGACGGCCAGCGCCGTCATGGGCGACGTCGTCACGGTTGCCCGCAACCGCCTGCGGGGCGCCAGCAACGACATGCAGACGGGCTACACCACCCGAGGTGTCGCGCCGATTGGTGACTCGACCGCCAGGCACTACATCCGCTTCGACGTCGAGGACCGACTCGGCGTGCTCGCGGCGTGCGCCACGATCTTCGGCGAATCGGGGGTCTCGCTTCAGACCGTGCAGCAGACGCACCTGGAGGGTGCCCGACGCCAGGCCGGTTTCGCGGCTCGGCTCAACGTCATGACGCACGAGGCGAGCGAGACCGCACTGGCGTCGGTGGTGGCCAGGCTGCACGCTGCACCCTTCGTCGGCGACACCATCGACGTCATGCGCGTCGAGGGTCACTGACCCCGATGACGACGCTGCGCGTCCACGTCCCCGCCACCACCGCCAATCTCGGCTCCGGTTTCGACTGCGTCGGGATGGCCCTGGACTTCCACGACGAACTGGAGCTCGAGGTCACCCGGGATCCCGGGGTGCTGGACGTCGTGGTCGTCGGAGAGGGTGCCGGTGCAGTTCCCCTGGAAGAGTCTCACCTCGTGGTGTCCTCCTTGCTGGCGGGGCTGCGGGAGTGGGGTGGCGAGCGTCCCGGCATGCGCCTGCGCTGCATCAACCGCATCCCTCACTCCCGGGGGCTGGGGTCCTCAGCGTCGGCCATCGTGGCGGGGTTGGCGTTCGCCTGGGGGATCAGCCACCCGGGCGAGGAACTCGACCGCGTCGAGTTGACGCGTGTCTCCAGCGCCATCGAGGGTCACCCCGACAACGCGGGTGCTGCAGTGTGGGGCGGGGCAATCCTGGGCTGGTTCGAGGGCGACGGCGTGCAACTCGTCCGCCTCGACGTACCTGCTGCCATCGGTACCCGCGTGTGGGTTCCGCGCTTCGAGGTGAAAACGGCCGGCGCCCGTTCCGTGCTCCCCGACGTCGTTCCGCGAAAGGACGCCGTCGCGCAGGCCATCGCAGCCGCCGCGTTGCCGCTGGCGCTGGAGCGCCGCCACGACCTGCTGCTGGCGGCCACGGCCGACCGGTTGCACCAGTCCTACCGCGCTGGCCTCATGGAATCTTCCTGGGCTCTGATGACCGAGCTGCGGTCTGCGGGTGTCCCCGCCGCCATCTCCGGGGCCGGCCCCACTGTGTTCGCCGTCGGCACGGTGGAGCAGTTGGCCCCCGGAGACGCAGTGCCCTGCGATGGTTTCGAGCGCCACGAGTTGCCGCTGGGGCCAGGCGTGGAACTCACCGGCTCTGAGTAGCCCCGCAAGATACGAGCTGGGCGGTCCCCGTCACGGTTCCTGAGTGGCTCCGCGACTTACGGGTCGGGTCACCCCGTCACGGTTCCTGAGTGGCCCCGCGACGAAGGAGCTGGGCTTATCGAAGGATGATCTGTCGCCTGACTGCGCCCTTCGATATGCGGTTGGTTCGTTCCTCACCGGCCGCTACTCAGGGACCGTGTGGGGGGGGCGGTGGGTTCGTTCCTCACCGGCCGTTACTCGGGGACCGTGTGGGGAAGCGACGACGGGTTCGCTCCTTACTTGTCTTAACTCAGCTGTGTGGCGACATGCGAGCCAGGCCACTCCGTCACGGTTCCTGAGCGGCCCCGCGACGAAGGAGCTGGGCTTATCGAAGGATGATCTGTCGCCTGATTGCGCCCTTCGATA
>JBBSRQ010000156.1:0-7425 GCA_038242845.1 Propionibacteriales bacterium
CCCCCGATGCCGCCCAGGATCGACGTCCCACCGATGACGGCGGCAGCGATCGCCGGCAGCAGATAGGAGTTGGTCTGATCGGGTCCCACGGATCCGCTGATGCCGGAAAACATCAGTCCCCCGAGTGCCGCGAGCATCCCTGCGATGGCATACACCGCGATGAACACCTGCCACGAACGCGAGCCGGCCAACCGAGTGGCCGTTTCATTGTCGCCCGTGGCGAAGATGTTGCGCCCCAGTCCCGTGCGGTTCAGGCCCCAGATGAGGAGCACCGATATCCCCACCAGGACGACGGCGTTCAGCGGGATTGGGCCGAACAGGGTTCCGCTGCCCAGCACCCGTACCAGGCCAAGGATGGTCGTCGATCCTGACAGGAATCCATCGCCGACGATACCGACGGTGACCACGCCCACCAGGACGCTGGACATTCCGAGTGTCATGATCAGCGGGTTGACCTTGAATACCCCGACTCCCACTCCGTTCACTGCGCCAACGATTCCACCCGCAAGGAACGCAAGCAGGAGTGCCGGGATTGTACCCAGCCCGGCGTTGTTGGCGCATACGTAGGCCGCGAGGTTGGCGATCATGGCACTCGAGAGGTCGATGCCGCCGGTGATCATGCAGATCGTCTGACATGCCGCCATGATCGCCAACGGGCATGCCAGCAGAAGGATCGACCTCACCCCTCCTGTACCAAAGAGTGACGGATCGTTGAGGCCCGTGAGGGTGTACAGCAACGCGAGCACTACCACCAGGGCAACCACGGGCGTTCTTGCCAGGTAACGCCAGAGCCGCTTTGCTCGGCCTTCTCTGATCGTCGTCGTTGTCGTCGTGCTCATGAGCCCTTCCGCTTTCTCTGCAGCAGTCCGCCCACCATCACAACGAGGATGAGGATGACACCGCGAGCCACTTCGGCATAGTTGGGGTCCCAGCCAAGACCGAGCATGATCGGCGGGATCAGGCTCAGGATCATCGCGGCAAGGACCACGCCGACGAGTCCGCCGATGCCGCCACTGAGGACGACGCCTCCCAGCACCACGGCCGCGACGCTCGCCAGCAGAGCAGACAAGCCAATCGAGGAGCGCGGCTCACCCCCTCCGGTGAAGGCGGTGGTGACGAAACCTGCAAACCCGACGAAGGCTCCCGACAGGGCGTATGCGCGGACACGGGTCAGACGGACGTTGACACCTGACAGATAGGAAGCCTCACGCTGGCTGCCGATTGCATAAGTCGCGATGCCCCAGCGAGAGCGTTTGAAGGGCAACCACACGAGCAGCAGCGCAAGGCTGATCCACACGATGGCGGGCAGGGGCTCCGAGAATCCACCAACGATCCATGGCTGGAGTTCCGCCGGAATCCCCCCGCCGGGGCTGGGCAGTACCAGGAACGCTGCACCCGCGATGATGAAGCTTGCTGCCAAGGTGACGATGATGTCCGGGACGCCGGAAATCGTAACGAGCCATCCCATGAACGCGCTGATCGCGGCACAGGCAATGACGACCCCTACCGCCACCAGGACCGCGGTGACGAGATCCACACCCTCCATGAATCGCGCGCAGGCACAGTTGGCGAACACCATGAGCGCCCCGACAGACATGTTGATCCCGCCGGAGATCACGACGACCGCCTGCGCCATGGCAAGGAACGCCAGAGTCATTGACCCCGCCAGGATCGTACGCACCTCGAAACCACCGAACGTGGGTACTTGCGTGAAACGAAGGACGAAGAATCCGAGGAACAGCACTGCAATGGCCATCAGCCACCCATGGCGACGCCGCAGCCGGGTGAACGTGCCGGTGGGTTCAGGAAGAGTCGTCGTGATCATCGGCCCGCCTCCGGTAGGTCACGTGGTGAGGTGTGGTGGGGAGTCAGTCCATGGGCCGCGGCCAGCAGTTGCTGCTCATCGGCATCGGGTGGAAGCTCGGCAACGATGGTGCCGCGGTACAGAACCAGGGCACGATCCGCCACCAGACTGATCTCTCTCAATTCACTGGTGTAGATCAGCACTGCAGCCCCGCCATCCGCCACCTCCCGGATGAGGTCGTAGATCTGGTGCTTCGTGCCGATGTCGATGCCCCTGGTGGGGTCGAAGAGCAGCAGCGTCTCGAAACCAGCCGTGAGCCATCGCCCGATGGTGAGTTTCTGCTGATTGCCACCTGAGAGCCGACGCGCCTGCGAGGCGGCGCGCGTGTCGATGGACATCCGGTCAATGGCCTCAGCCACGCGTTGCCTGACGTGCTTCTGCGGAATGGGTCCCCAGTTGCGCAACCGTCGGTACATCGGAAGAGCGAGGTTCTCGGCGATTGATCGTTGCGGCAGAAGTGCCAACGAACGGTCGCTGGGGACGAGCACCATCCCGACGCCGATGGCCGACGCAGGGTGGGACGCCAGGAGGGGACGGTCGTCGACGAGGACTTCGCCTCCATCGAAACGCCGCACACCAGCAAGACCATCGAAGAGTCGATCCTGGCCCTGCCCCTCGAGGGCCGTGAGCCCAACCACCTCACCGGGCCTGACGTCAAATGTCACGTCTGTGAGCGTGCTTCCACTGGAGACGCCCCGCACAGACAACCTCGGCCGGACGCCGTCCAGATCCTTGCCCGGACGCCGCACATCGCTCCTGACGAGCGCAGCTGATTCACCCAGCATGGACTGCACGATGCGGGCTTCGCCCCCTTCCCTGGGCGCGAAGCTGTCCACGTCGCGACCATCACGGAACACCGTGCAGGTGTCGCAGTGTTGAATGACCTCCTCGAGACGGTGCGAGATGAAGAGAACGGAACCACCGGTTTCCGTCTGGCGTCCCATCACCTCGAACACCCGTCCGGCCAAGTCGGTGGGGAGCGCAGCCGTGATCTCGTCGAGGACAAGAAGGCGAGGATCGTGCGCCAGTGCCCGAGCGAGGTCGATCATGCGCAGGAACGGCAGCGGTATGTCGCGGACGTATTCGCGCAGGTCCAGGCCGGGCAATTCCATCTTCTCAAGTTCATCGACCACCCGGTCCAGCGGCGTATTTGTAAGTCTGAGATTTTGCAGGATACTCAGGTCAGGCAGCAGGGCGGGGTCCTGGAACACGGAAGCTATGCCGGCTTGGCGCGCCCTCTCCGGTGAGCCGAACCGCACCGGAGTGCCGTCCATCTCGATGTCGCCGGAGTTCGCGGGAACCACTCCGGTCAGAATTTTCACGAACGTGGATTTGCCGGCGCCGTTGGCTCCCAGCAGGGCATGGGTCTCCCCGGGGGCCACCGAGAGGTCTGCCGATCGGAGAGCCACGACCGCGCCGTAAGATTTGGCGAGTTCGGTGGCAGCGAGCAGGGGAATCATCATCAGGGATCTTTCAGTCAGTGCTGCCGTGGCCCACACGCCCGGCACCGGGACAAAAGGTGAATTGACCCGGTGCCGAGGCGCGTGGAGTTGTCATGAACAGGACTATTCGCCCGGTCCCTTGCAGGCCACGAGTTGTTCCGGCGTGAAGTTGGTCATCCCGGGGATCTCATAGGTGGCCGAGTACAGGTCGTCCCGCTCGCTCGAGAACGCCTCCTTCAACACATCCATGCTGTTCTCCGGGTCAAGCAGGACAGGCGTCAGAACTGTCTGCCTTTCGGGTTCTTCGCCGGACAGCGCCGCAATGGCGACGTTGGCTCCGACGCCGCCAATGATCGCCGGGTTGGTGGTCACGGCCCCGAGTGCCCCGTCGATGAGTTGACCGATGAATGCGTTCGTCTCCTGGCCCGTGACAGGGATGGGATCAACGCCAGCCGTCTTCAGCGCATTGACGACGGTGTAGTCAGGTCCGCTTGTCCAGACACCGTCATACTTGGTTGCGGAGAGTTCCTGGACAGCCAGTTCACCGCCCTTCGTGTAGTCCCAGCCCGTCCAGACCGTCTTGTACGTGATGTCCGGATAGTTCGCGAGTGCCTCCTGAAAACCCTCATCCCGCTCCGTGTCTGCCGGGACGCCTTCAATACCACGCATGTAGAGGATGTTTCCCTTGCCCCCCACGGTCTTGAACAGCCATTCTGCGCTGAGCCGGCCCCACTCCTTCTGGTCGTTGACCGCCACATAGGCCTTCTCGCTGCTGACGGGGCTGTCCACAGCGACAACAACGATTCCCTGCTTCTCTGCCTCCTCAATGATGGGGTTGAGCTTGTCGAGATCGGCCGGGTTCACGATGATGGCGTTCACACCTTGGGAAATCAGGCTCTGCAGGTCCTGAATCTGCTCCGTCGGACCGCCATTCTTGGAGATGGCAATAACCTTGCTCACCTTCCCACTGACCAGCGCCTCGGCTTTGACAGCGCAGATCATTTCTTCTCGCCAGCCATTGCCGGCCAATGTGTTGCTCACACCGACCACCCATTGCTCTTCAGCCGGTTTTTCGACATCAGTGCTTGTCTCGGTGCCGGCGGTCGTCTCCGCAGGGGCGGTGGTTGACTCGCCCGAAGGCGAGCAACCGGCCGCGAAAGTCATCGCCGCAATGGCGAGAATTCCGGCGAACTTCATCAATGGCAAGTTTTTCATCGTTTGCTCCTTTGCAAATGTTGGATGGTGCCACTTCCTCTAGGAAGGACTCTTCAGATGTTGCGATCCGTCACCGACGCTGGTGATGCAACCTTTTGGATGGGTGCCCTCAATATCACTCTCGGCTCTTCGAACCTCGCAACCAGAGATCCACGGGACGCGCCACGTCCGGGGGTGAGAATGGAACGGGAACGCGTCGACCTGTGCCTGCGGATTCGTAACCGGCCAGGATCATTTGGAGGGCGAGTCTCCCATCGGCACCCGTGGCGTCCGACTCCTCCATGCCCAGCACAACCCGGCAGAAGTGATCCAGTTCCTGGGGGAAGCCATAGTTCCACAGTTCTTCGAAGACCGGGTAGGTCCACCCCATGGTGGTGGGCGCCTTCTCGACTGCGTAGCCGAATCCTTTCTCTGAGTACGTCGGAAGAGCGTTTCCCATGAGGAGGTTGGCGTAGGTGACTCCCTCGGAGCCGTAGACCTCGATGCGATCGTCCATTCCGCCCCGCCGCGCCCAACTGTTCTCGATGTGCCCGATGGCGCCACCCTCGAATTCCACGACTGCCATGGCGTGATCCTCGCCACGGGTCTTGTCCTGGTGGACATACGTGCCCATGTGCGCAGTGATCGCCACGGGGTCGGGCCGCCCCAGGAACCAGTGGCAGAAGGAGAGTCCGTGACAACCCATGTCCATGAAGACGCCGCCCCCGGAGCGGTCGATGTCCCAGAACCAGTCCGAATGCGGACCGAAGTGCATCTCGCACTGCTTGACGAGGTATACCTCTCCAAGCGCGCCCTGGTCTGCCATTTCCTTGGCCTTGACGTATTTGGGAGTGAAGAACAACTCCTCTGCGTAGAAGAGGTGAACCCCAGCGGATGCGCATGCCTCGATCATCTGGTCGCATTCATCGAGCGTCATCGCCATGGGCTTTTCCACCACGACGTGTTTCCCGGCTTTCGCGGCCGCTACGGTGATCTCACAGTGGTACTTGTTGGGTGCGGTGACCGAAACCAGCTCCACCTCCTCGTCGTCGAGCAGGTCTTGGTAGTCGGTGTAGGACCGGGTCGCGCCATACTTGTTCGCCAGTTTTGCGGCGTTGCCCCTCGTCGGGGAGGCCACCGCGACCACCTCGCCCCACTTGCCCATCGCGATCGATGCGGCGTGGATGTCAGCGATGAAGCCTGATCCCACGATTCCGATCTTGACAGTTGCGCGCCCCATGCCTGCTCCTTCGTCCATTGGTGTCACGCGCCTTGTCCGCGCGCCGTCGTGTAGTACGCCGAGGCCCAGCTCGGTTCATCGATGTCACGCCCTCGTCGAAGTCCCAGCTCCGCCGCGAATGCCACAGACGCCGGAAATGCGGTGATAGGTAGCTCGAGGTGTGTGGTTGCTGGGGGTTCGGGGAAGCGAATGATGAGCGCTCCCCGCGAGGCGCAGACGCTTTCTGCCTCGTTGGCCTTGCAGAGCGAGTCCTGCGTGGAACGCCGCCCCATTTCCGGTGACGACGACGCGCTCGGCACCCCGGGCGATATCGATTACTTCCCGCAGCGCTGCGTCTGGGGAGGAAAAGCGGTGCACCACCGCCTCAACCACGTCGGGGACTCGTTCGAGGTCCCGCCACAGGAGATGATCTTTCGATGACTTCATCGTCATACCGGTATGCTACTGGTACTTGTCTGGTCCTGCAGAGATATCCGAAACCACACGCGGGACGTGGGCTGCGGTATGCTCCCCCACATGGATATGGGTGTCAGCGCCCTCGCCGTTCCCTCAGCTCTCTACCTGAGAGTGAGTGAGGCGATCACCCGTGAAATCCGGTCCGGTACCGTGCACGCCGGCGACCGACTACCGGCCGAACGAGATCTCGCCGATCGTTTCGGAGTCAGCAGGGTCACGGTGCGCCGCGCCATCGCCGAGCTCGCTGCGTCCGGGCTCGTCGAATCGCGCCCCGGCCGCGGCACATTCGTGGTGGGGACAGTGATAGGCGAGGCACCGAACATGCTCAGCAGTTTCACCGAGCTCGGCGAAGGCCGAGGCCTCGCCCCGGCAGCACGCGTCCTTGTCTGTGAGCTGCGTCCTGCCGATATGGAGGAAGCCGAACTGTTCGGCATCGCTCCGGGGGCAGATCTGTTCGTCCTGCGAAGAGTTCGTCTGCTCAACCACTTGCCCGTGTGTGTCGATCACAGCCGTGTGCCCGCTGCGCTGGTGCCCAGGATCGAGTACCTGGACTTCAGCACAGCTTCTCTCTACGCGGCGATGGAAGCGTCAGGCGCTGGCCCCGTCCGCGCGGATTACACCGTCCGGGCGCTAGCGGCCGACTCGCACCAGGCAGCGCATCTCGACGTGCTCGAGGGATCTCCCATCCTGATGGCCCTGACCGTCGCCGTGGACGCTGACGGCAAGCCTGTCGAGATCGGGGAGATGGCGTATCGGGGGGATCGTTACCAGTTCCGCGCGAGCCTCAGCCGGACCGGTTCCCAGGAGTGAAACGGCAACGCGGGCAGGCCTGACAGCTGATGGTGCGAGCGCCGCAACAGTGTTCCAGGTCAGCCACCCACGCGGGCCGGTTGACCCGTCCGCGCCGACTCCTGGGCTGCGTGCACGATGGCCAGTGTCCGCAATCCAACGTCCCCTCCCGGCATGAACTCTCGCGAACCAAGCACACTCGCAAGGAACGCACTGATCATCAGATCATCGAGATCCGGTCCGTAGCCGAGCACCACAGCGCCGTGGGCACCCATGCCACCAACAGTCCGGCCGAACGGGTTGATCGCGAGGTTCGCTGCGGATCCGACGATCTCCAGACTCAGCCCACCCCACAGCGGGGAGGCATCGGGCTCACTCCATGAGGCGTCGATGGTAGCGATCACGCCCGAGTCGTAGCAAATGGTCACGAGCGCACCGGA
>JBBSRQ010000157.1:0-7222 GCA_038242845.1 Propionibacteriales bacterium
CACACTGCTGCTGCGCAGGAACAAACGCGAGAAGGACCACCAGACATCAACGCACTTTGTCCCTACACCCCGTGGGCGCAATACCGAAGCCGTCGGCTCCACGAGCACCGATGTCAGTGCTTGAACACCCGCGCTGGTCCCACGACGGTCAGCCCGACCATCGCACCCACTTGCGGTGTCTCATTGCCGTGTACTCGGGCACGCAACGCGGACCCGCCGGTCCCAGCCACGTCGTCGGGTTCGGTTCCTGGCAGATCGAGATCGACGACGGCGTCGTGTCCGAAGAATCGGACGTTGGTCACGATTGCGGTCACCGATGACTGGTTCGGCGGGGTCAACCGGATCTGCTCGGGACGCAGCAACACATCGACGGGGCCGCGTGGAACGAACCCGACCACAGCGAGAGGTCCGAGAGCGCATTGCACCACCGGTCCGACCCCCTCACCCTCCAACATGATCGCGTCGCCCATGAAGGCTGCGACGTGTGGGTCGACCGGCTCGCCGTAGATCTTGCGGGGTGGTGCCACCTGCCGGATCTCACCGCCGCGCAGGACGGCCACCTCGTCAGCGAAGGACAGGGCCTCTCCCTGGTCGTGGGTGACGAGGACCACAGTCGCACCGGCGGCATGCAGGGCTCTCGCGGTGGCCTCACGCGTGGCGGTGCGTAGCGCGGTGTCGAGGGACGAGAACGGCTCGTCGAGCAGCACGACGCTCGGTTTGGGTGCCAGGGCACGCGCCAGAGCGACCCGTTGCTGCTGCCCGCCGGAGAGTTGCGCGGGATGTCGATCGGCGAGTTCGGCTGGCAGTTCGACGAGGTCGAGGAGCTCCAGAATCCGCTCTCGATGGGCGCGTTCCCGTCGACCGAACACGGGCCGGGGCAGGCCGAAGCAGATGTTGCCGGCCACAGTCAGGTGTGGGAACAGCCCACCCTCCTGCCGGACGTAGCCGACGCCTCGACGCTCCGGGGCGACCCACAGCCCGGACCCGGCCACCATCCGGGCACCCACCTCGACCTCGCCATGGCTCGGCCTGATGAATCCGGCGATCGCACGCAGCAGGGTCGTCTTTCCCGACCCAGAATCGCCGAGCACCGCCGTCGTCGACCCCGAGGGAACAGTCAGCGAGATCCCATGGAGGATCTCCGTTGTCCCGTAACCGGCGCGAAGGTCGCGCACCCGTACTTCACTCATGGTGTGACCCGCCTTCCTTGCGTGATCTGGCGCCCCAGCACCACCGTCAACGGGACCGACAGTACGATCATCACCGCCGCGTACGGGGAGGCTGCGGCGTAGTCCAGTTGGTCGCTCGCCGACCAGAACGCGAGCGCCAGCGTGTTGGTACCCGTGGGCGCGAGCAGCAGGGTCGCAGTGAGTTCCGTGGAGATCGCCAACGCAACCAGCACGAACCCCGCCAGCACGGACGGCATGGCCAATGGCAGCACAACCCGGATGAGCACACCCACCCCGCCCTGTCCGAGGGACCTGGCTGCCTCCGCGAGTTCCGGCGGAGCGGCTGTCAGGCCGGAGCGGAGATTCACCATCGCTCTCGGCAGGAAGAGGATCGCATAGGCCGCCACCAGAAGACCGACGCTCTGGTACATCGACGGTAGCCAGACCACCGTGATCCCGACCAGGGCCAGGGCCACCACGACGCCCGGGAGGGCGCTGCCCACGAATGTGGCTCGCTCCAGCAACGTCGCCAACCGGCTACCACCCCGGCTGAGGAGGAGCGCTCCCGGAAGGGCGAGCATCACCGCGATCAGGCCGCCCAGCAGGGCCAGCCCGAGGGTGGAGGCGGTGACCTGCATCAGGTCTCCGACGCCCACGCCGGACTGGCCGGACCGGGCAGCGAGCCATCGAACGACGAGCATCACCGGCACTACGAGCGCCAGCAGCACCAGAAGTGTCAACGCGGCCACGGCTGGAACCTTCCACCCCCCCAGTGGCAGGGGCGCGGCGGGTTGGAGGGTGCCCGAGCCCAGCCGGGACACTCGACGTCGGCCCCTGGCGACGCCCTCAAGGGTGAGCACCGACAGACACAACACCAGTAGAACAGAAGCCAGCAGCGAGCCATTCGCGTCGCTGAAGCCGACGGCGTACTGCTGCAGGATCGCTGTGGTGAAAGTCTGGAAGCGCATCATCTCAAGTACCCCGTACTCGGCCAGGATGTGCAGTGCCACCAGCAACGCACCGCCGCTGATCGCCGGGCGCAGTCGAGGAAGTACCGTCCGCAAGAAGGCTGCGACTGGGCCCACCCCGAGGGACCTCGCGGCCTCCTCCTCCCCCGCGTCAAGCACCCGCAACAGCGCAGCGACAGGCAGGAACACGAACGGGAAATACGCCAGCACCGTGACCAGAACCGCGCCCTCGAGCCCCACCAGCCCCGGCTGCCAGGAGATCCAGGCGTAGCTGGCCACGAAGGCCGGCACCGCGAGCGGGGCCAGCATCAGCGCCCGCCACACGGACGCGCCGGGCAGATCCGTGCGCTCAACGAGCCAAGCCGCCCCGACGCCGATGACCACGGACAACGGCACGGTGCACACCATCAGCAGGGCCGTGTTGCCCAGCAGTCGCCCGATCCGTGGCCGCAGCAGGTAGCCCACCGCCTCCGGCCCTCCAGCGCTGACGGCGGAGGCGAGGACGACGACGATGGGCAGCAGCACCAGCCCCGCGACGATCGCCGCGAGGATCTGGAGCCACAGGCGGCTAGAGAAGGCCGGCATCGACCATCAACGACGCCACTTCGTCGGAGTTCAGCGTGAAGGGATCCACAGGCGGGTTGTCCAAGGTGTCGAGGGGAGGCAGTGCCGGGTCGGAGGCGACCCCCTTCCCGACGGCGTACTCCATGCTCTTCGACGTCACCAGAGCCTGCTGTCCTTCGGGGGAGGTGACGAACTCCAAGAACTGCTGAGCCTGCTCGGCCTTGTCGCTGCTGGCCAGAACCCCACCTGCTGACAGGGACACGAATGCACCCGGATCCTGGTTACCGAAGTAGTGGAGCTCAGTGTTGCCCGAGCCCCCCTTGTCCCCGGCCTGGTCGCGGTACCAGTAGTAGTGGTACATGACGCCAACGGGCACCTCACCGGCGTTGACGGCCTTCATGGTTGCAATGTTGTTCTGGTAGATCGTCGCGCCGGCTTCGAGCGCCTTCAACCAGTCGGCCGTCTCCTGCTCACCCCGGTCGGCGAGCATGCCCGCGATGATCGCCTGGAAGTCGGCGCCGCCGGGCGCACATCCCCAACGGTCCTTCCAGGAGGGGTCGGCAAGATCCATGAGCGACCCCGGCAGCTCAGCCTCCGAGATCAGGGAGGGGTTCCAGATCAGCACCGTCGAGCGCGCTGCGATCGCGATCCAGTCCTTGCTCGAGGGCGCCATGTTTTCGGGCACCTGGGCGAGCGTCGCGGCGGCGACGGGCGCAAGAAGCCCCGCGCGCTCAACGACCGTCATCGCCGGGGAGTTCTCGGTGAGGAAGACGTCGGCGGGGCTGTTCTCCCCCTCCTGGACGATCTGGTGCCCCATGGAGGAGTCCTTGCCGCTGCGGACCTGCGTCCTGATGCCGGTCTTGTCCGTGAATGCCTGCGCCCACGCCTCAGTGACATTCTTGTGCTGACTGGAGTAGATGAGCAGGGCGCCCTTGTCCTCCGCGAACTCCTCCTCCGGCTCGGTGCCACACGCGGAGACCGCGAGGGGTACGACGGCAAGGGTCGAAAGCAGGAGACGACGGCTGAGTTTCGGGTTCACGAGGTGACTCTCTCCGGAGCGGTGGTGGGATTGTTCGGGTACAGGGTGGACTCTGGGATGGTGGGCACCAGTTTCTGGAGTCGGCGGACCGGACCTGAGAGGGTCCGCCACAGCAGCACACCGGCGGCCACAGCAACAAGCGTCCCCGCCAGCGCGGACGGAACGTGGGCCAGGACGAGGAACTGCACCAGGTAGATGTGCAGGCTCGCGGCAGCGAGTAGGGAGACGAGCGGCACGACGAAATCCGGGACGCGGACGTTCTGCAGCAGCGCCAGTGCCACGATGCCGGCCAGAATGGTGGCGTTGCGGGCGAAGTCGTCGGGATAGAAGTTGACGACACCGACGACGGCGACCGCCAGCGTCGAAGCGCGTCGCGGCCACGTTCGAGCGTGCGCGAGCGCCAGTCCGACGGCGAACAGCCAGAACACCGTCGGCATCAGCCCGCGCAGGGTGCCCTCGAAGAGGCCCAGGATGACATAGCGCGGCACGAGGGCGACGATCGCCAGCACGAAGGCAACCCGCCAGGGATCGGCACGCCAGAACCGGGCGACGGGGCGAAACGAGAGCACAATCGTGGCGAAGAGCACACACAGGATGAGGGCGTCGACGAACCACAGCTCGTTGCGTTGGAGTCGGCCCCACTCGCCAGTGGCCCAGTTCGCCAACAGGACGTTGCCCCAGCCGTAGCGGCCCAGCGCCATCCCGAGCGCCGCCATGACCATGGTCGGCACACCCACGCCGATCAGGAAGCGGGCGGTCCCGCGCCAACGCTCAGAGATCCCTGACGCGGAAAGTCCGAAGAGCGCAGCATTGAAACCGGCAACCACCATCAGCGTGTGCGCGCCACCGGGCAGACGGAAGAGATCCGCGTGCGTTCCAATGATCATCACCACGGCCAGTGCGCGCAACAGCACCGACGTCTCCAGCCGCCGCCACCCGCCTCGTCGGCCCTGTCCGAACGATCCGACGTCGCCGGCGGATGCGGCCGAGTCGATCAGTTCGGCAACGGGGCGATGGTGCCAGTCCCGGGGGAGGTCGCCGAGGACACTGGACAGCCGGACGGAGGCCTGCACGTGGGAGAGCGAATCACCACCTTGGGCGACGAAGGACTGGTTCAGGTCCACCTCCTCACGCCCGAGCACATCCCGCAGCACGGCCGCAGCCCGGACCGACGTGCTCGGGGAATCGATCCTCTGCCGGGCGTCGGCGCACTCCTCGGGATCGGAAGCCCGCACGAGTACGTCGCAACCCGCGCGATCGACCTTGCCGTTGGCCAGGCGGGCGAGCGGCAGGACCGCCGACCGGACCTGGCCGACGCCGAGCCCGCACGCCAGGGCAGCGATTCTGCGGGCGCGGGCAGCCGTCTCCCCGAGTTCTTCGTCCTCGACCAGTTCGACGGCGACCCGCAGACCGGTGTCGTCACCGGTCACGCACGCGATCAACCCCTCGTGCTCGAGCGCCGCCTCCACGCGGCTGAGGTCGATCCGCAGCCCCAAGACCTTCACGAAGCCTGCCCGGCGTCCCACGATCCGCAGCACGCCGTCGTCGTCCAGCACTCCCATGTCCCCCGTGCGGAGTTCGGTGACCATCCGTCCGAGTGCAAGGTCGTCCGGGTGCTCGGCGTACCCGAGCATCACGCCGGGTCCGCTGACGATGATCTCTCCGCTGCCCGTCGTCGCGTCTGCCTCGACGACACCGGTGTCGAGCCGCAGTGATGTGCCGGGCACGAGATGGCCGACGGTGTCGGGTGAGGTCGCGGTCAGGTCCGGGGGCTGGACGGCGATCCTGGCGGTGGCCTCACTCTGCCCGTACATGACCGCGAGGCCCCAGCCGCGGTCGTGGCCCAACCGGGCGGTGCGCTCGACCCTCTCCGGTGCCATCCGCCCACCCGCCTGCGCGATGAGGCGCAGACTCGGGTGTGGACGCTCGAGCACGCGGCTGCCCTCCATGAGTTCCACCATGTGCGGCACCACCGCCACGTTTGTCACCCCGTCGTCGACCATGTCCCAGAAGCCGTCGTCCAGGACGGAGTCGCTGGTCAGGGCAACTGATGCGCCCACGGCGAGGTGGCTGTGCAGAACCGACAGCCCGAAGCAGTAGTGCAGCGGCAGGCTGGTTACGCCGCGGTCGGCGGCGGTGATCCTCAGTGCGGAGGCAATGGCGTTGGCGTTGCTGATGATGTTGTGGTGTGAGAGACGCACAAGTTTGGGGGAACCGGTACTCCCCGATGTGCTGAGCAGCAGCGCCAGGTCCGGGTGGATCAGACACGCGGGGGTGACCTGCTGCCCGAGTGGGTGCAGCGTGATCTCCCCGGCGTCGACGGAGAGATCCGCGGGCCACGCGCGCTCAACTGTCCGCCCGGTCCGGCCCGGAGGCATCAGCAGCGCCACGTGCCCGGCCTCGAGCACGGCCAGGTAGGCGACGATATCGGCGATCGTGGGTGTGAGACGAACGTGCGCAAGGAGCTTGCCGTCGGGTAGTTCTGCTGCGACGTCCTCGACCCGTTCGCGAAGTGTGCCGTGGTCGATGACCGTGCCGTCGGGGGCGCACAACGCAGGACGGGCCGGGTCGACATCGCAAGCGGGCGGGAGCGGGGACCGAACCCGACCTGTCGGGAGCGTCAGTGGCAATGTCACTGGGTTAGGCTAGCCTCAGCAAATTGAATAAAACAAGCTGGGAGTTGGGTAAGTGGGTTCTGTGGTCGTGGAGCTGTGGTGGGCGGACCTGAGCACCGCAGACATCAGTTCTGCCACCACTCTCCCGCTACGGGAGCGGGAAAGACTCACGGAGGTCTCCGATCAGGCCGAGCGCGGTCGTCGCCTCGTCGGCGAACTTCTCCTCCAGCGCGCCGTCCGACACGCACGCAGGCTCCTCGAATCGGAGACCATCGAAATCGACCGGACCTGCGCCGAATGTGGTGCCCAGCACGGCCGACCGGTCGTCGCCGACGGGCACGGGCCACACGTCTCGGTCGCGCACTCAGGGCTCGTGATCGCGGTCGCGACCTGTCGAGTCGCGTCGGTTGGGGTGGACGTCGAGCGTCTCCCTGTCGAGAACGTCAACTCCCAGGCCGTGATCGACTGGGTGGAGCGCGAGGCCCGCATCAAGGCCGGCGTCTTTGGCGGCGAAGAAGCTGAGGTGGCTGGTGGCTCATTCCTGGCGATCGTCTGCCCGTTTGCCGACTACATCGCGGGCCTCGCCGTAGCGGCCAACGGGGAAGGGATGGCGATTGTTCTCATCGAGCACCCCCTGGTACACAAGTTGCCCTGAACCCGAACCCCCGGGCCGGCTGCCTGACTCCATCGAATGGCGCACACAGTACGTCTGCTGATCGTTACAACCTTGGATGACGAGGGGTTCTACTGTGGGCGATACTGGGATCGAACCAGTGACCTCTTCCGTGTCAGGGAAGCGCGCTACCGCTGCGCCAATCGCCCGAGGTGGAGACGGGATTTGAACCCGTGTACACGGATTTGCAGTCC
>JBBSRQ010000158.1:0-7038 GCA_038242845.1 Propionibacteriales bacterium
AAGGAGCCGGGCATATCGAAGGATCCCCTCCCACCTCACCTGCCCGCAACGACGATGCGGCTGTTCCTCACAACGCGCAGGTGCGGCACTCGCCCTTCGATACACCGCATGATCTGTTCCTGCGTGGGACGAAAAAGTCGGCCTTTACGATTCCTGAGTAGCCCGCGCGACGAAGGAGCCGGGCATATCGAAGGACGCTTTCCTACCTCAGGCAAGGATCCGGTACACCGTCGTCCGGGAGACGGTGAAAATTTCGGCTAGGTCCGCGACGCTGTAGACGCCGGTGACGTACATATGCCGCATTTCGGCCCGTTGCTTCGCGGTCATCCTGGGTTGACGGCCTCGGCGCCGACCGTTGCTGCGGGCGAGCCTCAGAACTTCCTCGGCCTTCATCCGTTGCAAGTCGAGTTCAAGCCCGGCGACGGTTGCCACGGCGTCGAAGAACACCTTGCCCATGGGATCGGCTGGGTCGTACACCTGCCTGCCAATGCGCAGTTTGACGCCCCGGTCAGCCAGCGAGTCGGCAATTTCGCGGGCGTCCGCCACCGAACGGGCAAGCCGGTCCAGGCTCGGCACCACCAGTGTGTCGCCGGGACGGACCATGGACAGTGCCTGATCCAGTCCCGGACGTGTGCGATGCGATTCCACCACCAAACCGTGGTCCAGATGGATCCGGTCGTCGGGCACATCCAACTCATGCAGGTGGTCTCGCTGGGCAGTGACGTCATCGCTGTCGCTGGAGCAACGGGCGTATCCAATCAAGTCGCCATCCATTGACCGAGTTTACCGGGCGCTCCCTTCGAGAGGGTCGATCGAGGAAACACAACGGAGGATTGGAGAGACACACAGGAAGACTGCAGCCCTTGCACAGCAGACGCACAGCTTCCGGAGGTTAATTGGATACATCAGCCACGCAGCACCGGAGGACATCATGACCAATCAGCCCCAGGACCCACGTCCCCAGTTCCACCCACCGCAGTCCGGACCCCCCGCCCAGTGGCAGGGTCAGCCCGGGATGCCGTCCGGCCCTCAGCCGGCGCCCACGCGGCCCATGGCCTACAACACTTCCGGGCCCCAGTCCGGTCCCACGCAGCCCACCGCTTTCGGCCCTTCGAGGCCCAACGGCACGTACGGCACACCGCAGGTGTTCGCATCCCGCCCCGCCAAGAAGCGCGCCGGGATCGCGGGCCTGCTCGCCGTGGCAGTGCTCTCGGCCGGTGTCGGAGGTGGTGCTGCACTTGGCGTCAACAGTTTCGCCGGTGGTACCGACGGTGGCACATCGCCATCCTCCACCACCCAGGTGGTGCAGGCCGACCCCAGCAACCCGGACTGGGCAACCGTGGCCAGCAGCATCTCCGACGCCGTCGTCGCCATCCAGGTGTCGAACGGACAGAGCGGCGACCAGGGCTCGGGCGTCATCCTCGACCAGCAGGGTCACATCGTCACCAACAACCACGTCATTGAGGGTGCAGGGACGGGCGCACAGATCGCCGTCCTCATCAACAACCAGATGTACAAGGCGACCGTGGTGGGCACCGACCCGTCCACCGACCTGGCCGTCATCAAGGTCACCAACCCGCCGTCGGGCCTCAAGACGGTGACGTTCGCGGACTCCTCGAAGCTCGTGGTGGGGCAGCCGGTCATGGCCATCGGCAACCCGCTGGGCCTCTCCGACACCGTGACCACCGGCATCGTGTCAGCCCTCAACCGGCCCGTCACCACGAAGGCTGCCTCCCCGACCGTGGGCGATTCCAGCAACGGCGTCGTCGTCACGGCAGCAGTTCAGACCAGCGCGGCCATCAACCCCGGCAACTCCGGCGGCGCGCTACTGAACGCCTCGGGTGAGCTCATCGGCATCACGAGTTCCATCGCGTCCCTTTCCAGCGGCGGCGGTGGGCAGTCCGGCAGCATCGGCATCGGCTTCGCCATCGGATCAGACCAGGTCCGCTACATCGCCGACCAGCTCATCGAGAGCGGATCAGCCAAGCACGCGCAACTCGGAGTCAGCGCCACCGACGCCCGCAACAGTTCGCAGCTGGGCGCCGAGGTTGCCGAGGTGTCGCCGGATTCCGCAGCGTCCAAGGCCGGCATCCAGGTGGGTGACATCATCACCTCCGTGGACGGCGTCGACGTCAACTCATCAGAGTCCCTCGTGGCGCTGGTCCGCAACGCGAGGGTGGGTCAGCAGCTCAACCTCACGCTGAAGCGCGGCGGCAACGACACATCCGTGAGCGTCACGCTGGGCAGTGCTGATCACTGACCAGCCCATTCAGGCTGGGGTTCGTGAACACCGCGTCACCCCCCGGACGCGAAAATTCACGGACCCCTCTCTCATGTCCGGCCCGGTAGCCTTCCGGCATGCAGATCCGCGTCGTTCTCGTGTCCCTCACACCCATCGCCGACCAGTTGTTGGCGCTCATCCCCCGGTTCGGTGAGCCTCGGATGATGGACACCGACTACGGCCATGTGGTCAGCGTCCTCTGTGAGCACGATGACCCGGACGCCCTGCGCCACCAACTCCGGCAAGCCACCACCAACGTCGCCGTGGGCGTCATCACGGGCCCCCTGGCAGCCACCCCCGCGCGGCTGATCCTCCTCGACGTCGACTCCACCTTCACCACCACCGAGGCCGTCGACCTGCTGGCCGAGTACGCCGGCGCGGGGGATGAGGTGGCCGCCATCACGGAGCGGGCCATGCGCGGGGAGATGGACTTCACGGAGTCGCTTCGGGAACGGGTGGCCACACTGGCAGGCCTGCCCACCAGCGTGCTGGACGAGGTGGGGCCCCGCATGACCCTGGCTCTTGGAGCTGAGGCACTTGTCGCCGCCGCGCACGCCGCAGGCGCACGGGTGGGTGTGACGTCGGGTGGCTTCACCCGGCTCGTCGGCCCCATGGCAGAGCACCACGGCCTGGACTTCTCCAACGCCAACGAACTCGGCACCCACATCGTCGACGGTGCGGAGCGCCTGACCGGTGAGGTGGTGGGGCCCATCGTCGACCGCGACCAGAAGGCACGCGACCTGGCCCGGTTCGCAGCGGAGCATGACATCGACCTGGCACTGACGGTCGCCGTCGGGGACGGGGCGAACGACTTGGCCATGCTGTCAGCGGCCGGCCTGGGGGTCGCGTACTGCGCCAAGCCCGTCACCGCCCGGCAGGCCGACGTGTCCATCGGATTCCCCCGCCTCGACGCCGTCACCGCTTTCGCGCTGCTGCGCTGAGCGTTTGTCGGGGCCTGCCTCCCCGTCGGTGGGCGCCACCCGCTAGCCTTGGGCGGTATTGCAATCTTCCAAAGGAGGAAAGATGTCGGGTCGCATTCACAACGAAGCGCTGCGTTCCAAGGTCATGTCTGCACCGGACGCGGCTGCTCTCGTCAGGAATGGATGGAACGTCGGATTTTCCGGGTTCACCGGAGCCGGATACCCCAAGGACTTCCCTGAGGCGTTGGCCGCACGCATCGATGCCGCGCACCATGAGGGCCAAGAGTTCAAGATCAACGTCCTGACCGGTGCATCCACCGCACCCGAACTCGACGGCGTGCTCGCACGCACCGGAGGCATCAACTTCCGCACGCCGTACCAGTCGGACCCCGAAATGCGCGCTGCCATCAACAACGGCACCAGCTACTACTCGGACATGCACCTGTCGCACGTCAGCCCACAGTTGTCGCAGGGCTTCCTCGGCAAGCTGGACGTCGCCGTCATTGAGGTCACCGCGATCACGGAGGACGGCGAGCTCGTCCCGAGTTCCTCCGTGGGCATGAACCGCACGTACCTCGATCATGCCGAGAAGGTCATCCTCGAGGTCAACGAGTGGCAGTCCGAGGAACTCCGCGGGATGCACGACATCTACTACCCCATCGGTGCGCTGCCGCCCAACCGGGTGCCGCTGCCCATACTGACGCCGTCTGACCGCATCGGACAGCTGACCATGAAGGTCGATCCCGAGAAGATCATCGCGATCATCGTGACCGACAGCCCGGACCGCAACACCCCGTTCAAGCCGCTCGACCACGACTCCAAGGCGATCGCCGGCCACCTGCTCGACTTCCTCAGCCATGAGGTGAAGCAGGGCCGCATGCCCAAGAACCTGCTGCCGATGCAGTCGGGCGTGGGCAACATCGCCAATGCCGTGCTCGCCGGACTGCTCGAGGGCCCGTTCGAGAACATGACGTCCTACACCGAGGTCATCCAGGACGGCATGGTGGACCTGTTGGACTCCGGGAAGATGACCGTGTGCTCCGCCACCGCCTTCTCCCTGAGCCCCACGGCTGCCGAGCGCATGAACGAGAATGCCGCCGATTATCGGAAGAAGATCATCCTGCGCCCGCAGGACGTCTCCAACCACCCAGAGGCCATCCGTCGCATGGGTGTCATCGCGTGCAACGGCATGATCGAGGCCGACATCTACGGCAACGTGAACTCCACCCACATCATGGGCTCACGGATGCAGAACGGCATTGGTGGTTCCGGAGACTTCACCCGCAACGGCTTCTTCTCCAGTTTCGTGACGCCGTCGACGGCCAAGGGTGGTGCGATCTCCAGCATCGTGCCCATGGTCAACCACGTCGACCACACCGAACACGACGTGTCGGTGATCATCACGGAGCAGGGTCTTGCCGACCTGCGTGGCCTGGCACCCCGCCAGCGCGCGAAGCTGATCATCGAGAACTGCGCGCACCCCAGCTTCAAGGAGCCGCTGCGCGACTACGTCAAGCTGTCGGAGAGAGTGGCCAACGGCCTCCACACCCCGCACGACCTCGAGTCGGCACTGAGCTGGCACGTCCGTTTCCTCAAGACGGGAACGATGGTCAGCTGATCATCTGAGAACAATCGAAGGCGTCGCACCCCGCAGGGGGTGCGGCGCTTTCGTCGTCAGCGCCCACACCTGGTGATCGAGTGGCTATTGCGACCTGCGGCGTAGCGGCCGATGAGGAACGAACCAGCCGCTACGCCCCACACGGTCCCTGAGTAGCGGCCGGTGAGGAACGAACCAGCCGTCAACCCGCACACGGTCCCTGAGTAGCGGCCGGTGAGGAACGAACCAGCCGCATATCGAAGGGCGTAGTGGGGTGGCAGATCATCCTTCGATATGCCCAGCTCCTTCGTCGCGGGGCTACTCAGGAATCGTGACTGGGTCACCAAACTCACAATTCGCGGAGTCGCTCAGTGACTGCGACGGGGTCGCCCAGCTCGCAATTCGCGGAGTCGCTCACGAACCATGACGGAGTCACCCAGTTCACACGACGCCACACAGCTGATTTACGAACGGTGAGGAGCGAACCAGCCCCCCTCCCATCGCCGATGGTGGTGAGTGAGGAACGAACCAGCGGCCACTCCCCCACACGTCGCCGATGGTCGTGAGCGAGGAACGAACCAGCCGCCACTCCCACGCGGTCCCTGAGTAGCGGCCGGTGAGGAACGAACCAGCCGCATATCGAAGGGCGTAGTCAGCCGGCAGACCATCCTTCGCTATGCCCAGCTCCTTCGTCGCGGGGCTACTCAGGAACCGTGACGGAGTCACCCAACTCGCATCTCGCAAGGCCACTCAGCAACCGCGACGAGGTCACCCAACTCAGCACCTCGCGGGGCTAGGGGGCAGGACTCGCGTTGTCGTCGGTGTGGCGCGTGCCAGACTGGGGACCGTGAGTACCAAGGACTTCCTCCAGAGCATCGACGGCGAACTCGTGGCGCTGCGCCGCGACCTCCACCAGATCCCCGAGGTGGGTCTCGCCCTGCCCCAAACCCAGGCACGCATCCTTGAGGCCCTCGACGGACTGCCGCTTGAGATCACCCTCGGCAAGACCGTCAGCAGCGTCGTCGGCATTCTCCGCGGCGGCAAGCAGAGCGACGGCGACCGCGACGTCGTCCTCCTGCGCGGCGACATGGACGCGCTGCCCATCGAGGAGCTGACCGGCTTGGACTACGCCAGCACCAACGGCAACATGCACGCCTGCGGCCACGACCTCCACATGAGCCTGCTCGTGGGTGCTGCGCGGGCCCTGTGCGAGATCAAGGACGACCTCGCCGGCGACGTCATCTTCATGTTCCAGCCCGGGGAGGAGGGCGTCGACGGCTGCCGCTACATGCTCGAGGAGGGGCTCCTTGACATCGCCGGCCCCCGCCCCACGGCTGCCTACGCCATCCACGTCTGGTCCTCGTTGGACCCGCTCGGCACGTTCTCCACCAAGCCCGGGCCGATCATGGCGTCCTCCGACGTGGCGCAGGTCCGGGTGGTCGGGCGCGGCGGTCACGGCTCCGCCCCGCACCTGGCCAAGGATCCCGTCCCAGCGCTGGCAGAGATGGTCACGGCCACGCACACTCTGGTGACGCGTGGTTTCGACGTCTTCGACCCCGTCGTCGTCACGGTGGGGCGCCTCGCAGCCGGCAGCATCGCCAACGTCATCCCGGAGGAGGGCAGCTTCGACGCCACCCTGCGCTCGTTCTCCGACGTCGCCCACACCAAGCTGCTGGCCGACCTCCCCGCGATGGTGCACGGCATCGCCGCCGCCCACGGGGTGACGGCGCACTACAACCTGCTGGAGCAGTACCCCGTCACCGTCAACGATGTCGAGCACGCGGACCTGGTGGCCGAGGCCGCCGTCGAACTCTTCGGCGAGGACCGTCACCTCCGGTGGAAGGCCCCGCTTGCGGGAGCGGAGGACTTCTCCCGCATCCTGGAGGAGGTACCGGGCTGCTTCATCGGCCTGTCCGCCTGCCCCGCCGACCTGGATCCGGCCACCGCACCCTTCAACCACTCCGCCTATGCGCGGTTCGACGACTCCGTCGTGGCCGACGGCGCCCTCCTGCTGGCCGAACTGGCCATGAGGCACCTGTCCTGACGTCGGTGCCCCCTGGTGGGTAGCAACCGCCCATCCGGGTGACCACGCCCCCCACGCCTGCACCCGAACAGCTGCGCATCGGGCCAACAACGGTCGAGGGGCCGGAATCCTTACGGGTCCCGGCCCCTCGCCGTCGCATTCAGCGATGCACGTGCTGAACCTCACAATGTGGGTGTAAAACCCCAGCCACTCCATT
>JBBSRQ010000159.1:0-6921 GCA_038242845.1 Propionibacteriales bacterium
AGCGTGCACATGTGGCTGTGCATGACCCGATGTACAGCGATGAGGAGCTCGCGAAGCTGGGTTTCACGCCGTACCACTTGGGCGACGATGTTGATGTGGTCATCGTGCAGACCGACCATGCCGGCTACAAGGACCTGACACCGGCGGACCTGCCCGGGGTCGGTGTCATCGTGGATGGCCGCCGAGCCCTGAACCGGGACGCCTTCGACACCATCCCCTTCGTGATCATCGGCAAGGGAGCCTGAAAACGGTGGTCTCCAAGCCCCGCGTGGTGCTGTTCCGGCACGCGCCCATCGACATCGATTCGCGCGTCAAGAAGTTCGCGACCACGCTGGGGCGGGCCGGGTATGAACCCATCGTGATCTCGTTGGAGCCCTTCGGTGGCATCTCCGGCGAATACCTGCTGGGGGGCGGCATCCGGGTCATCCGGCTGCCGATCACCAAGGCTCCGCGTGAAACCGTTGACACCACGCGTGTCAACAACCTCGAGGCCCGGAGAACCCTGCACCGTCGCCGCTCCGTGTATCGCGAGCGTGTCAGCGGGGCCAACTCCACCTCTGCCAAGGCCCTGCTGCAGTGGGGCCTGACCACGGCGAAGGTGGTCTACCTGAAGGCGGAGGACGCGGCGGGTGACATCACGTTCCGTGTCCATCAGGTGCGGGACAAGCGCCGGGGTCAGAAGGATCCGTTCGTGCTCTCGGGTGTGGACCGGGGGTTGCCCGTGGTCACCGACATTGCACACACCCTCACCGACCTGCTCGTCGAGCTCCGGCCCGACGTGTTGCACGCCCACCACCCGCAGGTCCTGCTCGCCGCACGCGACGCCCTGCGGATCCTGCGTGAGCAGGGACGGGACGTGAAGTTCTACTACGACGCGCGCGAGAACTTCGCGGGCATCCCCGATCTCGAACAGGGCTTGCGAGCGGCCCATGAGGCACTGATCGCCTGTGAGCGGGCCATGATCGGGGAGGCCGACGGCGTGTCCACCGTCTCCGAGCCGATCGCGGACGTGCTGAAGGAGAACTACCGGCTGGCCGAGCGCCCATCGGTGTTTCTCAACATGCCTCCGTTGACACCACTGGCGGGACCGACGACGGTGCGTGAGGCGGCCGGACTCGGCCCGGACGTGCCGATCGTGTTGTACTCCGGCACGATGAGTTGGGCCCGGGGTATCGAGACCATCATCAAGGGGATCGCGCACATGCCGCCGGAGGCGCACCTCGTGGTGGTTTCCGTGCCCCTGCCGCACCCAATGATTCCGAAGCTGGAGGTGCTGGCCGCCGAGCACGGCGTCGCGGATCGGTTGCACTTCGTGGGACCCGTGAACCAGGACGAGCTCCTGCACTACCTCTCCGGTGCCGACGTGGCGGTGCACCCGCTGCCCGGCGGGTCGCCCAACCATGACGCAGCCATGCCCAACAAGCTTTTTGAGTACCTGCACGCCGGGCTTCCGCTGGTGGTCTCCGACGCCAAGCTGATGGCCGCCTTCGTCCGGGACAATGGCGTCGGTCGCGTGTTCACCTCCGAGGACCCGGTGAGCTTCGGCGAACAGGTGGCCGCGGCGCTGGCCGACCTGCCCATCGGCACGGTCAAGAAGGTGGCGGCGCAGTACTCGTGGCAGGGCCAGGAGGCCGCCATCGTGACGAAGTACAACAGGATCACCGGTTTCCAGGGCCGGCTGCCGGCAGGCGATGTCCCGTTCGGCTCCCTCGAGGTCACACCCGCCTGACGGACCGCATCCCTAGCCGAGTAACCCCGCGAGGTACGAGGTACGAGCTGGGAGGTTGACGACGGTGGGTTCAGCTGGCGCGGACCGGCGTTTTGAAGGGTTTCAGGGCCGGTGTCAGGAACAGCATCACCATGGCGCAGGCCGGGACCACGAGCAACGCCCACCGCAGGGTGGTGGCATCAGCCAGCACTCCGATGAGCGGGGGACCGGCAAAGAATCCCAGCCGCATCATCCACGTGACGATCGTGAGGCCGCTGCCCGACTGCATACCGGGAAGCTCGTCGGCGGCGTGCATGGCCGAGGGGATCGCCGTCGCGATGCCCCAACCCGCGCAGGCAAAGCCGATCACCGTGGTCGCGGGGCTGGGGACAAGGATCGCGAGCAGCATGCCGGCCGCAGCGATCGCACCACCCTGGACGAGAGCGGGGCGGTATCCCAGCCTGTTCACAAGGGCGTCGCCGGTGAAGCGGCCGATCATTTGTGAGCTCTGCAACGCCACGAATGCCATGCCCGTCACGAAGAGTGTGATGTCGAAGGACCGGTTCATGTAGATGGCACCCCAGGTTGCGCCAGTGTCCTCGATCAGTCCCGCGGACGCGCCGAGCAGGCCGAGAGCGAGGAGCCGCAGCAGGATGGGGGTGGGGATGCGTCGGGGTGAGGGCACTTCAGATGCCTCGACGACGGCCACGTCCTGCTGGTCCGGTGTGCGCAGCAGGAGCGTTCGGGCCACGAGCGCGCCAGCCCCGAACACGACGGTCGCGACGAAGCACTGCAGCCAGATGGGGATCCCCGCCTGGGCGGCTGCCGACCCCAGGAAACCACCACAGACGGCGCCGACGGACCACCAACCGTGGAAGCTGTTGAGGATCGAGCGGCCGTACATCTTCTGCACGCGCAGACCATGGGCGTTCATCGAGATGTCCGTGAGGGCGTCGAAGGCGGCCATCAGGAAGACGCCGAGTGCGAACACCGCGGCGACTTGGGCGTTGCCGATGACGTTGAGCATGGCGATGTAGAGCACCAACGACGTGACGGCCACCACGGCAGAGTTGAACCGACGCATCAAGCGCGCCGTGAAGAGCCCCGCCATAAGGCCACCGATGGGGCCGATGGCCACGGACACACCCCAGAACGTGTCGGAGAGACCCAGCGCCTGCTTGATCTCTGGGTAGCGGGGCAGGATCGACGCCCACGCCACGCCGTTCAACCAGAACAGGGCAATGACGCCCCACCGGGCACGGCGGGCTTCGGGGGCGATGGCTTCAGGCATGGCAGCTTCCCTGAGATGGGCGGTGAACGGCGCTCAGTCTAGGGCTGACGATCCAGACCGTTCGCGAGGCCGGACGTGTCGTCTCAGCGCGATATCTGCGTGTGGTTGGCTGGTATCCCCCGCCACCCATCGCATCCACGCCATCCATCGCACTCTCGCGTTCCACCGTGCCCGCGCAGTCCACTGTTCCTAGGGGAGCCCCGACATCCACCGGAGCGTCGACCCCCACCACGTCGACGCCTCCGTTCAGGCCGCTGCCATCATCGGAGGTCCCCACGAAGACCCCGCCGGGTGCGTCATGGGTGGGTATGGACGTCACGGTCGCCACGGCAGCCGAGGCCGCGAAGCTGGCGCAGACATCCGCGGACTTCCGGGCGTTTGTCTCGGAACGGACATCCCGTGTCTTGACCAGAATGAGGAACTTGGGGACTGGTGAGCGCCTAGACTCCGCGCATGTGCCGCGAGCAGTGACGCTCCGGACGATGCACGTGGACGAAGGAGTCTCAAGTGTCGCTCGCAACCCCGTACCGGAAGACGTTGGCCGCCCTCACCGCGGTTCCCCTTGTTCTGGCGGGGCTGGTGTCGCCCGGCTCCACCGTGCCCGCGGCGGCTGCCGAGCAGTTGGTTGTGGTGGCTGGGTCGTTCCAGTCCGAACTGGGGTGCTCCGCCGACTGGCAGCCCGACTGTCAGGCGACGGAACTGGCGGAGACGGAGCCGGACAGCGGCGTCTTCTCCGGTGAGTACTCGGTGGCGGCAGGTCAGCAGGAGTTCAAGGTCGCACTCGACGGCTCGTTCGACACAACCTTTGGGCCCAACAACGATCCCGGCAACAACGCTGTCCTGAACCTGCCGGTCGACATGACGCTCACCTTCACCTACGACTCCACCACCAACCGGATCGGGGTCACGGGTCCCGAACTGCTGGCCAACGGCGCCGGCCTACCCGCCGATGACGCGATCAAGAAGCCTGCCGTGCGCAGCAACGAGGTGGAGAACTTCTACTTCGTCATGACCGACCGCTTCGCCAACGGTGCTACCTCCAACGACACGGGTGGTATCGCCGGCGACCGTCTCGATCATGGCTTCGATCCCACCGACGAGGGGTTCTACCACGGTGGTGACATCAAAGGCCTCGTGGACAACCTCGACTACATCCAGGGCCTGGGCACCACGGCCATCTGGCTCACACCGTCCTTCACGAACCGCCCCGTCCAGCGTCAGGGCGACAACGTCGACGCCGGCTACCACGGCTACTGGATCACCGACTTCACCACCATCGACCCACACCTGGGGGGTAACGACGCCCTCGCGACGCTGACCACGGCCGCACACGATCGCGGCATGAAGGTCTACTTCGACATCATCACCAACCACACGGCAGACGGCATCGAGTACGAGGAGGGCAAACAGGACTACATCCCCGTCGACAACTCCCCGTACAAGGACGCCGACGGAAATGTCATCGACATCGCTGAGCTGGCGGGTTCGACGGACTGGCCCGCCCTCGACCCGGCCGTCTCCTTCCCCTACACCCCGAAGCGCCGCGAAGGCGTCACCAAGACACCCGACTGGCTGGACGACGAGACGCTGTACCACAACCGTGGGGACTCAACATGGGCGGGGGAGTCGGTCACGCTCGGCGACTTCGTCGGCCTGGATGACCTGATGACCGAGCACCCCACCGTGGTGGACGGCATGGAGGACATCTACACCTCGTGGATGGACATGGGCATCGACGGCTTCCGCATCGACACCGTCAAGCACGTCAACTTCGAGTTCTGGGAGCAGTGGACGGCTGCCATCAAGGCGCACGCCGCCGAGGTCAACCCGGACTTCTTCATGTTCGGCGAGATCTACGACGCCGACCCGGCCAAGCTGGCACCTTACATGCGGCGTACCGACATGGACGCCGCCCTGGACTTCACGTTCCAGTCCGCGGCCACCAACTTCGCCAAGGGGTTCACCACCAAGGGCCTGTCCACGCTGTTCGAGGGCGATGACCTGTACCTGACCGCCGATACGTCCGCGGCCGTCCTGCCCACGTTCCTCGGGAACCACGACATGGGTCGGATCGGGTACTTCGTGGCTGACTCCGACCAGCGGGAGAAGCGCTCCGTCCTGGCGCACGAGTTGATGTACCTGACGCGCGGTCAACCGGTCGTCTACTACGGCGACGAGCAGGGCTTCGTCGGAACAGGCGGTGACAAGGCCGCCCGTCAGGACATGTTCGGCACCCAGGTGGACTCCTACGCCACCCAGAAGTTGCTGAACGGTGACGCCGTCGGCACGGCCGACCGCTACGGCACCGACACGGTTCTCTACGAGACCATCGCCGACATGGCGGCACTGCGCGCTGCGCATCCCGCCCTCGTTGATGGCGCGCAGTACGAGCGCCTCGCCACCGCTGGCGCAGGTGTCTACGCCTTCTCCCGAGTGGATCGCGACGAGAGGGTTGAATACCTGGTGGCACTCAACAACGCAGCCAGCGAGAAGACCGTCGACGTCACCACGCTCACCCCGTCGGCGGGTTACGCGCCGCTGCGCGGTGGTGCCGCTGTCACCGCCAACGCCGACGGCCTCGTCTCCATCACTGTCCCGGCCCTGTCGAGCGTGGTGCTGAAAGCTGATCGGAAGGTTGCGGCCGGAACCGGCACGGTGACGCTCGATGTCACGGACGGCGCGGCCGTCTCGGGCAACACGTGGCCACTGAGCGCCACCATCGAAGCAAACCGCTGGGCCGAGACCACGTTCGCCATGCGCACGTTCGCGCCGGATGCGCAATGGTCCACCATCGGTGTTGCCGAGGACGACACGCCGCGTGTGTATGGGGACTTCGCGGCCCAGTCTGTGGGTACCCCGCTGGAGGTGCGTGCCGTTCTGCAGGACGCAGTGACCACAGCGGGCGACTCCGCGCTGGTCTGGGTGGGACAGGACTTCGCCCTCATCGCCAGTTCCGGCGGTGAAGAGCCGGGCGGGACCCTTGTCACCGTCCCCGGCAGCCACAACGCAGCCATGGGCTGCTCCGCCGACTGGCAACCTGATTGCGCGGATGCCGCGCTGAAGCTCGACGAGGCCTCCGGGCTGTGGACCGGGGTCTTCACAGTGCCCGCCGGTACGTATGACTACAAGGTCGCCTACGGCGGCAACTGGGATGAGAACTACGGGGCCGGCGGAGTTCCGGGCGGCGACAACATCTCGTACGTCACCGACGGGACCCCCGTGCGGTTCTTCCACAACCCCGTGACCAAGCTGTCCTGGGCGGTCAACGTCTCCGACATGGTGACGTTGCCCGGCAGCTGGCAGGCGGCCCTGGGATGTCCGGGCGACTGGCAGCCCGAATGCCTTGCCACCGTGATGCGTCCGTTGGGCGACGGCACCTGGGTCTACGAGACCGACGCGGTGCCCGCCGGCAGCTACGAGATCAAGGCGGCCGTTGGAGGTTCGTGGGACGAGAACTATGGTGTGGGCGGTGCCCCGGGAGGGGACAACTATCAGTTCACGAGCGGCGCAGGGGAGACAGTGAAGGTCATCTACGACGAGACCTCCCACGAACTCACCATCGACGTCGCCAATCCGTCCCTCGCAGGCGTCGGGCAGGCGTGGGCGCAGTGGCTCACCCCGACCACGATCGCATGGCCGAAGACGCTGATCCAGGGCGATCTGGCGAACATGACGTGGGCTCTTCACCACGAACCCACCGGCGGGGTGACCGTGGGCGAGGTGATCGAGGGCGGCGAGACGCTGCCGCTGACCTGGGGCGGAGACTTGTCCGATGAACTGCTCGCCATGCACCCACAGTTGAAGGGGTACGTGACGTTGAAGCTGTCCGACGCCGACGGCGTGAAGGCGGCCGACATCCTGACCGGTGAGGTGGTCGTCAGCGCCTCTGACGGGGAGACCCTGCGGGCTGCCACGGCCGTCC
>JBBSRQ010000160.1:0-6707 GCA_038242845.1 Propionibacteriales bacterium
ATGCCGTACGGCGCCGCAGGCGCCTGCGGATGAAGGTCGTGGCGCTGGTGATGGTTCTGCTGTTGATTGCACCGGGTCCTGAGCACCTGATGCAGCACCGGGTGATGTGGTCACCAAGACCGAGATCCTGGAATCGGTGTGTGGAACCCCTACTACGAGGGCGACCCGAACGTGGTGGAGGTCTACATCGGCTACCTCCGCCGCAAGATCGACGTCGCGTTCGAGCGTCAGGCCATCGAGACCATCCGGGGCATGGGATACCGACTGGCGGCCGACGGCGGCTGAACGGGCCGTGCGTGGGCGCCGTCGTCGATCCAGCTCGCGTGTGCAAGGGACCCGGTGCTGGGTGAGGCCGTCAGGGGGCGGGGTGCTCCGGCTGCTCGGGGTCAGGATTGTGCCAGCGCCCGTCCCCGGCGATCAGCGCATCGGCCCGGTCCGGGCCCCAGGTTCCCGGCGCGTAGGGGAGCACCCTGTGGTGGTGGTGCAGGACCGGCTCCACCACGGCCCACGCCGCCTCGATGCTGTCCTCGCGGGTGTAGAGCGCGCCGTCGCCCGCCAGGGCATCGCTGAGGAGACGCTGGTACGGCTGTTCCTCTCCCGGCTGGCCGTTGAACAGCGTGAGTTCCCGCTGGTCCCCGACGAACTCCTCCCCGGCCCGTTTCACCCGGGCGGCAATCGCAATCACCGGGTTGGGGGAGAGTCGGAAACGGAAATAGTTCGCCCTGCCCCGGGCGGGGGTGGAGTCGGCGAAGAGGGGCTGCGGCGGCGGCTTGAGTTCAACGACCACCTCCGCAGCTCCAGCGGGCAGGCACTTGCCGGATCGCAGGTACCACGGCACGCCCGCCCAGCGCCAGGAGTTGATGGACAGCCGCAGGGCCAGAAACGTCTCCACATCGGAGTGCGGTGAGACACCGGCCTCCTCGCGGTACCCCGTGAACTGCCCACGGACGATGTCATCGTCACCGAGCGGCTGCATCGCCCTGAACACCTTCACCTTCTCGTCCTGAACGGCCTGATAGCCCTGGTAGGCGGGCGGCTCCATGGCGAGCAGCGCAACGATCTGGAACATGTGGTTCTCCACCACGTCGCGGAGACAGCCCGCAGTCTCGTAGAAGGCGCCACGACCCTGCACCCCAAAGGTCTCGGCGAGCGTGATCTGCACGCTGGCCACGTGGTCGCGGTTCCAAATGGGCTCGAGGAACGAATTGGCGAACCGGAAGTAGAGGAGGTTCATGATCTCCTCCTTGCCCAGGTAGTGGTCGATCCGGAAGATCGAGGACTCCTCGAATGCGGAGCGCAGTACCCCGTTCAGTTCGCGTGCCGAGGCCAGGTCCCGGCCGAATGGCTTCTCCACGATGACGCGCGCGCCGCGGTTGAGTCCGGCGTCCTGCAGCCCCTGGACCACGGTGGCGAACAATGACGGCGGTATCGCTAGGTAGTGAGCGGGGTGTTGTGCGGGACCTAGCGCCTCCTTCAGGACCGTGAAGGTCGAGGGATGGCTGTAGTCACCATCGACGTAGCGCAGGAGGGACAGCAACTTCTCCATGGCCGCGGCGTCGTCGACCACTTCATCTGAACTGGCGACGCTGTCTCGTACGTGGTCACGGAACTGGGGCAGGCCCCACTGCGAGGACGCGACACCGATCACGGGCACGTCGAGTGTCCCCGCCCTGACCATCTCGTGAAGGGCCGGAAAAATCTTCTTGTGGGCCAGGTCACCGGTGGCGCCGAAGAACACGAACGCATCGGAGGCCTCCACCTGTGCGGTGTCATCATTCATGGTCAGCCTCATCCGGGGTCCGTTTCCCCCATGACACCATGCGGTCCGCGCCGTGTCCATGACTTGCCGCTGCCTGATGTGCCTCTTGTTGGTTACCCGTGGCGGGTTGGGCGGTGGCGCCCCGGCGTGGGGAGGGCGCAGGACGTCACAGTGGTCCAGACAGGTCAGAGTGGTCCAGGAGTTGCTGGGAGAGGAAGAGTCAGCCGCAGCCGTGCGCCCCCGTGCTCGGATGCCAGGGCCTCAACATCGCCTCCATGTGCCCGGGCAATTTCCCGGGTGATGGCCAGCCCCAGTCCGGTGCCGCCCGTGCCACGCTCCCGGCTGTCGTCGAGGCGGACGAAGCGTTCGAACACCCGCTCTCGTTCTGCCCCGGGAATGCCCGGCCCGTCGTCGTGGACATCCAGGTGGGCCGTGCCATCTGCGCAGGCGAGCCGCACCCAGACGGTGGTGGCGGCGAACCGTGTCGCATTGTCCATCAGGTTGCGCACCGCACGCACTAGGTGTTGGGCGTCACCCCGGATCCGCACCGACACCACGTCCACCGCCACTTTCACGTCCCCCTCCCCACGGATCCGGGCGATCTCGCCGGTGACGATGTCGTCGACGTCGACATCGGTGAGTCGCATGATCAGCCCGTGCTCGTCGGAGCGGGCCAGCAGCAACAGGTCGGAGACCAACCTCTCGAGGCGGCGGGTCTCGGCCAGAACGAGGTCAGCGGCACGTTCCCGGCCCATGGCCTCGGGGTGCAGCGTGGCGAGTTCGGTGGTGGTGCGGATCGTCGCCAGCGGCGTGCGGAGTTCGTGGGAGGCATCTGCCACGAACCGGTGCTGGGCCGCGGCGGCCGCCTGGAGTCGGGACAACATGGAGTTCATCGTCTCCGCGAGACGTGCGATCTCGTCGCCGCTGGGCGGGACGGGTACCCGTGCGTCCTGGTCCGCTGCCGACACCGCAGCCACGCGACGCCGAATCGCCTCCACCGGTGCCAATGCCCGCCCCACCACCATGTAGGACGTGGCAGCAACCACCACGAGCACCAACGGCATGCCGATGCCCAGCAGCGTCACCAGCACCGTCGTGGATCGCTCCACCGATTCCAACGACTGCGCCGTGACGACGCGCACCACGCCGTCAGGAGTGTCGACGCTGGAGACCACGATGACGAATGGCTCGGCATCATCGGGTAGGGCCGAGACGGTGTAGGACACGGCCTCCCCCGGTGGTGGAGTCCGGTCGGTGATGGGCTGGGACTCGTAGTCGTCGTCGGTGGCGGCCACGACCGTTCCATTGGCAGTCAGAACCTGCAGCAGTACGGAATCGCCGACGGCAGCCTGCAAGGCACTGATATCGATCTCGTCGACGCCCCCCTCGTCGATCTCTGACACGATGACGTCGGCCTGCTGCCTGGCCACCTCGGTCAACCCGTGGGTGAGTTGCTTCGCTGAAGGGCAACCAACGCCACCGACGCGCCAAGAAGTGCCACGGCCACCACCATCGTGGCCGACACGGTGGTGCGAAGACGGATGTCACCGGGGAACTAGGGAAATGGCCACCGCTTCATGCTTCCTCCTCATCCGGGCACTGGTGTCCCAGTGTGCTCTCTGGGCCACTCACCGATGCCCACCGCCCATCGTGACCGGTGGCGGCTGTGGAGGCACTGAGCCACGAAAAAACTGTCTCCCCGGTGACGACGTGATCCCTCAGCGCCCTCTCAGGAGCCTGCGGACACAGTGGTGAGAAGAGGCGAGGGTCGAGACATCAGGGGAGAACTGTTGTGATGGGTACGACGATGGTGGAACAGCACAGCGGTGACGGCCCCCGCCGGCTGACCGGGTGGGGCAGGACTGCCCCGTCGACCTCCAGCGTGCTCAGCACTCCCGACGTCGACGTGATCAGGCGCGAGGTCGTCGTGCGGCCGAGGGCCGTGCGCACGGTGGGCGTGGCGTCATCGCGCGCGGCCTGGGTCGCTCCTACGGCGACGTGGCGCAGAACGCCGGTGGCCTTGTCATCGACGTGTCGGCGCTCAACACCATCCACTCCATCGACCCCGTCACCGCGACGGTGGTGGTCGACGCGGGCGTGAGTCTGGACTCCCTCATGAAGGCGGCGCTCCCTTACGGCTTGTGGGTTCCGGTCCTGCCCGGAACGCGGCAGGTCACCCTCGGTGGCGCCATCGGATGCGACGTCCACGGCAAGAACCACCACAGTGCGGGCAGCTTCGGGGACCATGTCCTGGCCTTGGACCTGCTGGTCGCCGACGGTCGCGTCCTCACGCTCGCCCCTGGGGGAAGTCCCGATGATCCCGGGGCAACTCTGTTCTGGGCCACCGTGGGCGGCATAGGGCTCACTGGGGTCATCCTGCAGGTCACCCTGCGCATGGTCCGGGTGGAGACCGCATACTTCCTGGCTGACGTCTTCCGCACGAAGAACCTTGACGAGACGATCGCCGCCCATCTGGACGGCGCCGAGCGGCTACGACTACAGCTCCGCCTGGTTCGACGCGATCTCGGCCTCGCCCAGGCTGGGACGGGCCACGATTTCCAGCGGAAACCTCACCACGCTCGCGGAACTCCAGGAGTACGCCCCGGGTCTCGCCGGTGACCCACTCCACTTCTCGGGATTGACCCTGTTGACATTGCCGGACGTCTTCCCCAACGGCCTGGCCAACAAACGCACGTTCCAGGCCCTCGGGGCTGCCTGGTACGCAAAGGGCGGCAGCCACCGGCACACCATCCAGAGCCTCACGGGTTTCTACCATCCGCTGGACATGTTCGGGGAGTCGAACCGTGCCTACGGCAGCGCGGGCCTCGTGCAGTACCAGTTCGTGGTGCCCCCGAATGCTGTGGGGGAGTTCAAGCCCATCCTGGGACCCAGCGCCACCGTCACGAGCCACGCCACCGTCGCACCCGCCACGACCAGCGCAAATCGCCACTGCCGGCCCGGATGCCTCCGCCTGCGATGGCCCCTGGGCCCACGCCGGCGGGCTTCAGTGCCGCCTTGGCCATCGCCCTTTTCGTGGTGGTGGGTGCCGCGGTCCTCTCCTACAGCCATCCCCGGACGGCCGGATGCGCGGTGCTGGCCGGGCTGGGGTACTCGGGGGCAGCCGTGGCGGCCCGGGCCGTGCACGGCGCACCGATCCAGATGCTCCTCGCGGAGCCGCTGGTGTGGCTGATCGCAGGCTTTGCCGCGGTGGGAGCCGTGATGTTCGCCCGCGCGCTGGAGACTCGCGCCGACGCGGTCAACGAGGCATCAGCGTGGCTGTGGGTGATCGAGATCGTGGTCCCCTCACTCGTCGGCGTCCTTCTCCTGGGTGACCTGGTGCGGCCGGGGTGGACGATCCCCACGGTGGTGGCCATCGCGGCCGCGATCGTGGCAACCATGCGCATTTCTCGCTCCACTGTGTTGCGTGAAGTCCAGTGAGCTGACGAGCGGGGCGCAGAACCCCTTGTGCAGCCCTCGTAGGGCATCGTATGTTGGTCAGCACGCAAACGTAGTTGCTGGGCAAGCAGCCCCTGAGTCCTTCGACAGTGATGTGGAGCGCAGGGCCCCGAGCCTCTTTCCCAGTGGCCGCCACTTCATGGTGGCGCCGTGGCGTCAGCAGTGGACGAAGGGCTGGATCGATGAATCGAACAGTGTGGGATTACCCGCGTGAGCGGTTGACCGACTGGGGGGGACAGTGATCATGAAGCGACGCACCACCACGGCTGTTGCCGAGGCCGAGCATCTCCTTGACCGGCTGCTGGTCAACGTCGAACATGGGCGTTTTGAGCGCTCACTCTCAGGTCTGACCGCGGTCGCCGCACTGGTCACGGGGGTGGAGGTGTACCTGGAGCACTACAAGGCCAGCTTTGGAAACAAGGTCATGTGGACCCCGATCCTGGTCACCCCTCCGCTGGTGGTGGCAGGCATCGGTGGCTATTTCAGCAAGCGCTGGGCCAAGACGGCCCTGCCCATCGCCTCGGCCGTCTTCGCCCTCAACGGATTGGCTGGGGAGTACTTCCACGCCCGTGGCGTGGCACGGAAGCCGGGTGGTTGGGGGCTGGCCTCCTACAACGTTCCGATGGGCCCACCGATCTCGGCACCGGGGCTGATGGCCATGGTCGGCGGGATGGGCCTGCTCGCTGCCATTCTGCGTCGCGAGGAGTAGGCCATCGTGCCTGACTTCCGTGATCCCTCCCACCTGCCCAACCTTCGCCCCGACCGGCAGCCCCCTCACCCGTCATGGCTCCCGCGTCAGCAGGTGGGGGTGAGTCCGCAAATGATTGGCCGATACCCCACCTTCGACGTCCTGTCCGCCGCCGGTACCTGGGACGCAGCCACCACGGCCGTGGTCATGGCACGGTTGGAGGAACCCCGGCCGCTGCGCTTCTTCACACCTGGTGAGGAGCCGACTCTGCGCGCCTTCTGCGACACCGTGATGGCCCAGGACGAGGAACCGCGCGTGCCCGTCGCGGAGTTCATCGACGACAAGCTGGCCGCCGGTCGGTTTGATGGCTTCCAGTACGCGGACATGCCCGATGACCGTGACACGTGGCGTGTGGTCCTGGAGGGTCTCGACTTCACTGCGGGCAGCCTCCACGGCACGCCAGGCTTCGCCGCGGCGGACATTGACAGCCGCGAGGCCATCGTCGATGACCTCGCGCACGCCCGCCTGGAAGGTGGACCGTGGGACGGGATCAACGTGTCCCGTGCATGGGGCGTGTGCATGCGGGCGATCCTGGATGGGTTCTACTCCCACCCGTGGGCGTGGAACGAGATCGGTTTCGGCGGCCCGGCCTACCCGCGTGGCTACATGCGCCTGGGCCCGGTCGGCACCACGGAACCCTTCGAGCGCCACGGCGCCACCGACGAGGATCCCGCCACCGCCGTGAAGAGGGGGCTGAAGAATGAATGACCTGCTGCGTGGCCTCCTCAAGGGGTCGGTCGGTCC
>JBBSRQ010000161.1:0-6706 GCA_038242845.1 Propionibacteriales bacterium
AGCCGGCGTCGGGGTCGTCGTCCTCGCGCAGCACCCGGCTCTGGTTGGGCTCGTAGTAGCCCTGGGCCGACGCTGAAATCAGCGTCGCAACAGTGTGCGATGTGCCAACGAGGTGACGTTTCAGGAGGTTGAGCGTCTCGACCCGGCTGTCCACCAACTCCTTCTTGCGCGCCTTCGACCAACGAGCTTCCGCGATGTCCGCTCCAGCAAGGTGGACAATGACGTCCACCCCGGCAAGAGCCCCAGGATCAACGTAATCCTGAGCAAGATCCCAGACAAAGCTCTCAACCCGTCCCCCGGACTTTCTCGACCGGGACAAGTGCTTCACTTCGTGCCCCCCAGCCAGCAACAACTCCGTCAACCGCTGACCCACCAACCCGGTCCCACCCGTGATCAGAAACGTTTTCGCGGCACGCATGACTGTGACTCCTTGATCGGTTCCGGGAAGTGGCCCAGGTCAGAGAAATGCAACCGGCAGGATGGACAGGGCGAGCGGCTGCTTCAGCAGAATCGCGACCGCTTGCGACTGCGTCATCGCGAGATAGAACGTCCGGGCCAGGAAGAACACGCCAACGGCGAGCAGCACCGCGAGGATGGGGACCAGCACGCGCTGCCACTTCTTGACCCGGGTGCTGGGCACCTTCTGGGGACCCCAGTCGCCCACGCGCGGCTGGGCGCGCATGGGGTTCTTGCCATTGAGGTTCAGGTCGGAGAACACGCGCACGGTGCTGAGTCTACCGACACGTCGCCTTCACCCCGTGACCATCGGCTCAGCGCTCGAGCTGCTCATCCACAAGTTCGCCAGCCCGCCGCAACTGCTCCAGTTGGGTAACCACGTCCCGCATCGACCATCCGGCCAGGCCACACGAGGTTCCCAGAGCCACGTGACTGCGCAGCAGCTCCGGGTCGAGTCCCATGGGTCGCAGGAAGCCGAGGATGCTGCTGAGCAGATCGTCGGTGGACTGCACCGCGGCCCGGGAGGCGTCGACGACACCCGCCACCACCGTCTTGTCGTCGGCGAGCCACTGGCCCACGACGTCGCGCAGCCGGCCCGATCCAAAGAGCCCCAGGTCCAGCGACACAGCCTCGAACGCGGCGCTGCGAGCCAGCGGCACCCAGTCCCCTGTCGCACAGCAGTGCAGGATGGCTGAGGGTTCCAGCGTGGTGAACGACGACAGCGCTGCACTGAGCTCGGGGGCATGGACGCGGCGATGCCGGGAGAAGCCGCTGGCAGTGGGTACCCGACCCTCGGCCACCGAGACCACCAAGGGCTCGTCCACCTGCAGGACCAGGGTGGCCCCGGGCAGGCGTTGGGCGAGGTCGGCGAACAGCGTGCCCACGCCCTCGGCCAGTGCCTGTGCCAGTTCGCGCCGCGCACCATGGTCGGCCAGCAGCCGGTCCCCCATGGGCCGCTCGACGGTGGCGGCCAGTGTCCACGGGCCGGCCACACCCACCTTCAGCACGCCCCCGAATCCCTCCAGGACCTCTTCGACGTCGTCGAGGTCGAAGCGCCACTGCGATTTCGCCCGGCGGTGGTCGGCGCCGGACCCGCTGGTGAGGCGCCAGCCGGCGGGCTGCAGGTCAAAGCCGAGGGCGTCGATGAGGCCGAGCGCGCGGCCCACCATCTGGGAACCGACGCCACGATCCGGCAGTTCGGGGAATGGGAGCATCTCCGGCAGCATCTCGGCCATGGTTCCCAGCGCGCCACGGAAGTCCTCGCCCGGCAGCGAGCCGGCAGCGGTGACCCTCATCAGAAGGCTTCGTTGATGGTGGCCGACCCGACCACGCGGTCGCCGTCGAAGACGACGACGCTCTGGCCGGGTGCGACACCGGATGCCTCGTCGTCCAACTCGACGAGGAGTTCGCCGCCCAGCAGCGAGATGGTGGCATCCATGGGTGTGCCGTGTGCGCGGTACTGCGCCTGTCCGCGCCACGGCCCTTGAACGGGACCCTGCGTCCAGGTGGGCCGGATGCCGCGCATGGTCCGGACGCGCAGGTCATCCCGGCCGCCGACCACGACGGTGTTGTTCACGGGCTCGATACGCAGCACGTAGCGCGGCTCGCCGTTGGGAGCAGGAATCTTGAGGTCAAGGCCCTTGCGCTGCCCCACGGTGAAGTTGTGGCTGCCGTGGTGGATACCCAGCGTCACACCGTCGGAATCGACGATGTCGCCCGGTTCCTCGCCCAGGTAGCGCGACAGGAACCCCTGGGTGTCACCGTCGGGGATGAAGCAGATGTCATGGCTGTCGGGCTTCTTTGCCACCGCCAGCCCCAGCTGCTGGGCCTCGGCCCGCACCTCGGTCTTCGGGGTGTCATAGAGGGGGAACAAGGAATGGCGGAGTTGCTGCTGCGTCAGCACTCCCAGGACGTAGGACTGGTCCTTCTCGGGGTCGGCGGCACGGTGCATCTCCACCTCGTGGCCGTTGTCGACGAGCCGCGCGTAGTGACCCGTCGCGACGACGTCGAAGCCCAGTGCGATGCCCCGGTCCAGGACGGCCGCGAACTTGATCTTCTCGTTGCACTTCAGGCACGGGTTGGGTGTCCGGCCGGCACGGTACTCCTCCACGAAGTCGTCCACCACCTGCTCCTGGAATTCCTCGGCGAAGTCCCACACGTAGAACGGGATGTCGAGCAGGTCGGCGGCGCGACGGGCGTCGTGGGAGTCCTCGAGCGAGCAGCAGCCACGGGCACCCGTGCGGTAGCTCTGCGGGTTCTTCGACAGTGCCAGGTGCACACCTGTCACGTCGTGCCCTGCGGCCACCAGCCGGGCAGCGGCCACCGCGGAATCCACCCCGCCACTCATGGCTGCCAGTACGCGCACGTCCACTCCTTCACGAAAGACCCTTGACCAAAATTTTCTTCGGATGTGATGCTACGCGATGCCCTCGCGGAGACCACAACGTGCGGGTCTCCAGCGTCTAGAACGCCGCACGCGCCTGCGCGAGGGCGCGGGGCAGAACCTCTTCCAGGCGGTCGATGTCGGCATCGGTCGTGCTGTGCCCCGTGGAGAACCGCAGCGTGGCGGCTGCCTCATCCGGGGTGCGGCCCATGGCGAGCAGGACCCCGCTCGGCTGGTGGACCCCCGCCCGGCACGCTGAACCCACCGAGGCATAGACGCCCCGCTGGTCGAGCAGGAAGAGCACGTCGTTGGCGCGGACACCGTCGAAGGTGGCGTTGATGATGTGCGGGGCGTGTTCGGCGAGAGCGGTGGTGATCTGGGCTCCGAGACCACTGATGAGCGCCATGATGCGCGCCTGGACCGCATACAGGCGGACACTCTCCTGTGCCAGGGATGTCGTGGCTGCCCCGGCAGCGGCGGCAAACGAGGCCGCCATCGCAACGGTGCCCGTGCCGGAGCGGATGGCGCGCTCCTGCCCGCCTCCCAGTCCCACCATGGCCGGGGTCACGGAGCGCCGCACCAGGAGTGCACCGATACCGACCGGCCCGCCCGCCTTGTGCGCGGACAGCGACATCATGTCCACACCGCTGGCACCAAAATCCACGGGCACGTGACCGAGCGCCTGCACGGCGTCGGTGTGCACCCAGACGCCGCTTGCTCGTGCAGCTCTGCGAATCTCCTCCAGTGGCTGGCAGATGCCCGTCTCGTTGTTGACGGCCATCACCGAAATCACGCCCACGTCCTCGCCAATGGCGCCGACGGCGACCTCGACGTCGACCACGCCCATCCGGGTGACGGGCAGCACCTCGGCGCCGCGCTCCGTCATGCCCAGCACCGCAGGATGTTCGATGGCCGAGACAAGGCAGCGGGTGCGCCCCTGCGACACCCGCGCGGCCATGCCCCCGACAAGCGCGATGCTGTCCGCCTCCGAGCCACCCGATGTGAACACCACCTCGCTGGGGGCGGCTCCGACGGCGGAGGCGAGTGATTCCCGCGCCTCCTCGAGGACGCGACGCGCCCGCTGGCCGGCGACGTGCAGGGCCGATGGGTTTCCCACCACAGACAGGTGAGTGTTCAACGCCTCCATGGCCTGGGTACGCATGGGGGACGTGGCGGCGTGGTCGAGATAGGTGGACATGATCTTCAACGCTAGCGCGACGCGCCCCTTGCGGCGTGTCGGTGACAAAAGTGGCACAATGTACAGGTTGTTCCGACGTCGAAATAGATGATCCTGAGGTAGACTCGATGACCCGCACACCCGATACGTCCATGCTGGGCGCCCATCTCGACGCCGACGGCGCCGACTTCGGGCTGTGGGCACCGCGGGCCACGCGCGTCGATCTGGCGCTGGTCGGTGACCGACAGCAGCAGAGCACCGTCGCCATGCTACGGGGCGACAACGGCATCTGGACCGTCCGCGTGGACGGCGTCCACGCCGGCCAGCTGTACGGCTACCGGGTTCACGGCGCGTGGGACCCGTCCCAGGGCAGCCGCTTCAACCCGGCGCGTCTCCTCGTGGATCCCTACGCGCGAGCCGTCAGTGGGGGCGTCGACTTCCGCGGGCCGATCCTGGACCACGTCCGGGGTGATGACTACACGATGGACCAGACGGACTCCATCGGCGCCGTGCCTCTGTCCGTGGTGGTGCCGAACTCCCCAGCGCCCACACCCATCGCCCGGCGACGTCCCATGGCAGAGACCGTCATCCACGAACTGCACGTCCGCGGGTTCACCAAATCCCACCCATTGGTTCCCGAGCACCTCCGCGGCTCCTACGCGGGACTTGCCTACCCCGAAGTGATCGCCTACCTCAAGAACCTGGGCGTCACGGCCGTGGAGCTGCTGCCGGTGCACCACTTCGTGTCGGAGCCGTTCGTCGTCGCCAAGGGCATGCGCAACTACTGGGGCTACAACACGCTCGGATTCTTCGCGCCGCACTCCTTCTACGCTACCCGCGGCAACCGCGGCAGTCAGGTGGGCGAGTTCAAGGACATGGTCAGCGCGCTGCACGAGGCCGACATCGAGGTCATCCTGGATGTCGTCTACAACCACACGGCCGAGGGCGGCCACGCCGGACCGACACTCTCCATGCGTGGCATCGACCACCACGCCTACTACCGCCTGACCAACGACAAGCGCAACGACTACGACGTCACGGGCTGCGGCAACTCCGTCGACACCTCCGAGCCGATGGTCGCCAACCTCGTGTTGGATTCACTCAAGTACTGGGTGCAGGAGATGGGCGTCGACGGGTTCCGGTTCGACCTGGCCACCACCCTGCTGCGCGATCAGAACCACCACGTGACCCATGACCACCCCCTCAAGGTGGCCATCGACACCGATCCGGTCTTCAAGAACATCAAGCTGATCGCCGAGCCCTGGGATGTCGGTCCCTACGGGTACCAGGTTGGCGCCTTCGGCCCCCGCTGGTCTGAATGGAACGACCGGTTCCGCGACCACGTCCGCGACTACTGGCGTGGCTCCGTCCCCGGCGTGCAGGAACTCGCCACCCGGCTCTGCGGATCACCGGACATCTTCGACAGCCCCGGCCGCACCCCGCAGGCCAGCATCAACCTCATCACCGCCCATGACGGCTTCACCATGCATGACCTCGTCAGCTACGACGTGAAGAAAAACCTGGCCAACGGCGAGTCCAACAGGGACGGCACCGACAACAACCGGTCATGGAACCACGGTTGGGAGGGTGTTACCGACGACGACGACATCCACAAGCTGCGATCCCGCCAGGTACTGAACCTGATGGCGACGCAGATCCTTTCCCAAGGCACACCCATGCTGGTGGCGGGCGACGAGTTCGGACGCACCCAGATGGGCAACAACAACGCCTACTGCCAGGACAACCCCTTGTCATGGGTGAACTGGAACATCCGGCCGCGCTGGGAGAACGTCCGCGACCGCATCACGAATCTGTTGGCGCTGCGGGCCGCACACCCGCTGCTGCGCAGCGACCGGTTTCTCTACCACTCCGAAATCGTCAACAAGCACGGTGAGAACCTTCGTCGCGTGGACCTGACATGGATGGACGGCGAGCAGGGACAGATGGGGGAGGACGACTGGCACGACCAGTCCCGTCGCCTGCTGGGGATGTACACCTCCAACAGCTCGGATGCCTTCCTGACGTGGCTCCACTCCGGCGCCGACCCCATCGAAATCACCCTGCCCGGTGTCCCGTGGGCCATGGAGTACACCATCTACTGGCACTCCGGTGCAGAGGACGAACTGCCGACCGGTCCGCTGGAACCGGGATCACCGCTGGTGATACCCGGTCGCTGCACCGTCGTGATGCGTGCCGAGGTCCCCACCTCGGCTGCCGAGCTCCTGGAACTGGAGGCGGCCGCGCAGTACAGCACCGACATGGAGCCGAGCACCAAGATCTTCGGCTGACAGCCGCAGTTTCGCTGATGCTCCCACCAAACGGAGTCCACCAGTTGAGTGGACTCTGACGGCATCTCTGCGCGGGATATCCTGCACCACTCACCCGCGGAACCGTGGGGTGGGCGTACTGTGCGAGAACCCAGGAATCCTCTGGGTCCCAGCACGCGCCACCGCCCAGTACGGCAGGCGCAGGATCGGATTCCCATGAGAACGCTCCGTGGATTGGCATTGGCTGGACTTCTGGGCATGGCGCTGGTGGCCGCCCCTTTCCTGGTGGCACCGGCGCACGCCAACCCGGCCGATCCGGACGTGTACACCACGCCGGGCGGTCACTACACCAACGGGCGGTACTGGTTCACCAACTGTGAGATGTACTCCAGTGATGTGGTGCGCTGCCGCACCGAGATCTGG
>JBBSRQ010000162.1:0-6686 GCA_038242845.1 Propionibacteriales bacterium
AGGATGTCGTCGAAGAGCCGCGCCCGGCACACCTTGATGTAGAAGACGTCGGTGCTGTCGCGCACCGTCACCTTGACCACAGCCCTGCGGCGCGGCCGGTACCCGATCATCGTTACCGTCAACCGCTCCGCGGTCACGGTGCCCGAGAGCACCCTCTCAGCGTTCAAGAGTGCCGCCAACTGGTCCGGGTAAGCGGCACGCGGCAACCCGGGCAGGTCGGGGTCGTTCGGGTAGAGCCATACGGCCACTTCCCGTGTGCCGTCGGCGAACACCTCCGCTCCCCTGTCCGTGGGCAACAAGTCGCCGGACCGTGCGCTGACGCCGAGGAGTTCGGAGCGTTGGCCCCACGGCCACGTGACCTCGGCCATGTAGGTGGCGGTGGTCGAGTGCTCCGGGTTGGTGTCCACGTGGTCGAGCTTCCAAACGCCCAGGATCCCGCCTGCGTGGTCGACAGCGGCCTGCAGGAGCGGGCCCACGCGGGGGCTGGTCAACAGGCGTGAACCGTCATCCACCGTGTACACCTTCGGCCGTCGGCTCCTCCAGCACCTCACGACGCAGGGTGAACCAGGCAGCCCGTCGTCCATCGAGGTCGGCCACGGTCAGCGTGAACTCCACTGCGTCGTCGTCCTCCCCCGTCTCCTCAACCGGACTGAGGCACACGGTGACGCTGTCATTCATCTGGGGCAGCGCTCCGAGCTGTGCCATGAAGTAGCCCGCGACCGTGTCGTAGGGTCCCTCCGGCAGAACGTAACCGGTGGATTCGGCGAACTCCTCGATGGTCGTCAACCCGTCCACGCGGTCGACCTCGTCGGCGGGGCTGTCCCCTACCACGTCGTACTCGTCGGTGATGTCCCCGATCAGTTCCTCCACCAGGTCCTCCATGGTGACGATGCCGGCGGTGCCGCCATACTCGTCACGCACGATCGCCAGGTGGGAGGAAGCAGCGCGCATCGAGCTGAGCGCGCGCAGGATCTTCACGGTTTCCGGGAGGCTGAGGACGGGTCGCACGATCGAGCGCAGGTCGCCGCGCCGCGCTGCGCCGTCGAGGTCCATCAGGTCACGCACGTGGAAGAAACCGACAATTCTGTCCACGGAACCATCCGTGACGGGATAGCGGGAGTGCGGCGCCCCATGGACCTCACGGTAGGCGCGCTGCACGGGCATGTCGGCCGGGAGGAAGTCCACCTCGGTCCGGGGCACCATCACCTCGCGCAACGTGCTGTCGCCGGCGTCGAACACCTCATCCAGGATGCTGCGCTCCTCCGTGCTCAGGGTGGAGGAGTCCGACAGCATGGCGCGCAGTTCCTCGTCCGTGACGCTGTCCCTCGACAGCTTGGGGTCGCCACCGAACACGCTCACCACAACGTCGGTGGAGACACCGAGGAACCAGATGAGCGGCCTCGCGATGGTGGCAATGCCGGACACCAGCGGTGCCAGTGCCAGGGCGAACCCCTCGGCGCGCTGCATGGCCAGGCGTTTCGCACTGAGTTCGCCGATGACGATGGAGAAGTACGAAATGACCACGGTGATGAGCACCAACGCCGCGGGACCGGCGACGGACTCGGGCATGCCCCACTTCCTGAGGACGAGGCTGAGGCTGGCTGCCAGCGTCGCGCCGCCGAACGCAGCGGACAGGAACCCTGAGAGAGTGACACCGATTTGCACCGAGGAGAGGAAGAGGTTCGGGTTGCCGACGAGCCGCTGGATCGCCTGACCGCGCTTGCCCTTGCTGGCGAGCTGCTTGATCTTGCTCTCGCGAAGGCTGATGAGTGCCATCTCGGCAGCGGCAAACGTGCCGCCGATCAGGATGAACACCCCGATGAGGGCGACGTCTTGTAGAACCTTCATTTCCCCTGGTGTCCTGGCTGCCGGTGTCGTGCCGTGAGGGCCCCACTGTAGTGGGGACCCCGGCAGTGTGAGGTCGTGGCGGGTTGCCGCCTCAGCGGAAGATCACGGTGCGGTCCCCGTCGGAGAGCACCCGGTGCTCCGCGAACAGGCGCACAGCCTCGGCCAACGTCTGCGACTCCTGTGCCTGGCCCTTGCGCACCAGTTTGGCCACGTCCATGCTGTGGTCCACCCGCACCACGTTCTGCTCGATGATCGGCCCCTCGTCGAGGTCGCTCGTCACGAAGTGCGCGGTTGCGCCGATGAGCTTCACCCCACGGGTGTGCGCCTGGCGGTACGGGTTCGCACCCTTGAAGCCGGGCAGGAAGGAGTGGTGGATATTGATGGCGCGTCCCGCCAGGAACTGGCACAGTCCAGGGCTCAGGATCTGCATGTAGCGGGCCAGCACCACCAGTTCGATGTCCTGCTCCTCCACCGTGCGCCGAACTTCTTCCTCGAAGGCGTGCTTGTTCTCTGCGGTGACGGCGCGATGCGTGAACGGTGTCTCGTAGAAATCCGCCAGCGGACGCAGGACGTCGTGGTTGGCCATGATCCGCACCACGTCGATGGGCAGTTCGCCGCTGCGACGTCGGAAGAGCAGGTCGTTGACGCAGTGCCCCGCCTTGCTGGCAAGCACCAGTGTGCGCGTGGGGATGCTGGCGGCATGGACCTGGAAGTCCGAGGCATAGCGCTCCGCGGCACGACGAATCGCACCCTCAAGCGCGGCGACGTCGGGGCCCTCCACCTGGATGCGCGTGAAGAACTGGCCGGTGTCGGGGGACGTGAACTGCTGGAGTTCGACGATGTTGCCCGAGGCCTCGACGATGCCCCCGGTGATGGCATGCACGATCCCGGGGCGGTCGGGGCACTGGAGCGTGACGACGAGGTCTGTCATGGTGCACGACTGTAGCGGCAAGCCGACACCTCGCGCATTCGGGAGACGCCGGAGCCACTCCACAGGTGTCCAGTCCAGACCCGTGACCCCGGACGCCGCCCGATCCGCCCGATACCGGGCGCGGCGTTCCTCAGATGAGACCGAGTCCGGTGACCGCTTCGCGCTCGTCGATGAGTTCCGCCACGGAGGCGTCGATCCTGGCGCGCGAGAAGTCGTTGATCTCCAGGCCCTGGACGATCTCGTAGGTGCCGTTCGTCACGGTGCATGGGAACGAGGAGATGATGCCCTCGGGCACCCCGTAGGAGCCGTCCGACGGCACCGACATGGAGGTCCAGTCACCATCGGGGGTCCCGAGCACCCAGTCGCGCATGTGCTCGACCGTGGCGTTGGCTGCCGAGGCAGCCGAGGACAGGCCCCGGGCCTCGATGATGGCGGCTCCACGCTTGGCGACCTTGGGGATGAACTCCCCTTCGATCCACGACTGGTCGCCGACGACCTCGGCCGCGTTGCGGTCCCCCACGCGAGCGTTGAACAGGTCGGGGTACTGCGTGGCGGAGTGGTTGCCCCAGATGGTCATGTGAGAGATGTCCGTGACGGGGGCACCAACCTTGGCGGCCAGTTGACTGATGGCACGGTTGTGGTCCAGGCGGGTCAGCGCGTTGAAGCGCTCCGCAGGGATGTCGGGGGCGTTCTTCAGCGCGATGAGGGCATTGGTGTTCGCCGGATTACCGGTGATGAGCACCTTCACGTCGCTGGCTGCCACCTCGTTGAGCGCCTGGCCCTGCTTGGTGAAGATGGCGCCGTTGGCGCTCAGCAGGTCGCCACGTTCCATGCCAGCCTTGCGCGGCATGGCGCCCACCAGCATGGCGAGGTTTACGCCGTCGAAGACCTTCTTCGGGTCGTCGCCGATCTCGATCCCCACGAGGTTGGGGACTGCGCAGTCGTCGAGCTCCATGACCACGCCCTCCAGCGCCTTCAGCGCCGGGGTGATCTCGAGCAGACGAAGTTCAATGGGGCGATCGCCCAGCAGCGAACCGCTCGCAATGCGGAACAACAGGCTGTAACAGATTTGTCCAGCCGCGCCGGTGACGGCAATCTTGACGGGAGCCTCAGTGCTCACTATCGACCTCTCCTTCATGTGTGGTCTCTTGCAATTCCCAACCTATCGCCTCGCCCCTGCGGCCACGGAGTCGGGACCGCGTTGCCCTCACCGCGACGGCGGGACGATCATGGCGAGCGTGGCTATGGCCACCGCCATGGTCGCCAGACCCGCCACGTCCACCCAGCGCCGACGGATCACGAGCAGCCCTGCCACCCGGGCGTGCAGCACCAGCCTCAGCACTGCCGCGATACCGGCGGACGCGGCAATGATCAGCGACGCGCTGCGCCACCGGCCGAGGCCGAGGAATACCAGACCGACGCCCAGCACCGTAAGGACCACCATGAGTGGCCACGGGTTGCTGGGGAACTCGTCGGCCGGGAGGTCACGCCTGTCCGCCATGGGGTGCTTTTCCGGTAGGCATCGCTTCGCCAGGGTGCGCTGCCTTTCCGTGCAGCAGTGCCTCCGCACGGTCCACCACGTTGCTCAGCAGCATCGCTCGGGTCATGGGCCCCACGCCGCCGGGCACGGGTGCCACGAGCGAGGCCTTCTCCCACACGTCCGCGTTGAGGTCGCCCACGAGGCCCGCCTCGGTGCGGGTGATGCCCACATCCACGAGTACTGCGCCGTCGTGGATCATGTCGGCAGTCAGCATGCCTGGGGTGCCAGCCGCGGTCACGACGATGTCCGCCTGACGGGTGAGTGAGGCGAGGCCGCGGGTTCCGGTGTGGCAGAGCGTCACGGTCGAGTTCTCGGACTTGCGAGTCAGCAACAGGCCAAGCGGGCGCCCCACCGTGGTACCCCGTCCCACGATGACGGTGTGCGCGCCGTTCAGTTCGACGTCGTAGTGGCGCAGCAGAGCGACGATGCCCCGCGGGGTGCAGGGAAGTGCGCCCGGGATGCCCAGGACGAGCCTGCCCAGATTGACGGGGTGCAGCCCATCGGCATCCTTCTCAGGGTCCACCAGGGACAGAGCCCAGTTGTCATCCAAATGCTTCGGAAGGGGCAGCTGCACGATGTAGCCGGTGCAGGTGGGGTCGGCGTTGAGTTGCTGCAGTTGCGCCTCCAACTCCTCAGCCGTGGTGTCAGCGGGCATGTCAACGCGGATGGAGCGGATCCCCACCTCTGCGCAGTCACGGTGCTTGCCGGCCACGTAGGAGTGGGAGCCGGGGTCATCGCCCACCAGCACCGTGGCCAGACCGGGGACCACGCCCTCCTCGCTGAGTCGCGCAACGCGCTCCTTCAGCTGGGCCCTGATCTGCTTGGCGACCGGGACACCGGCCATCTTTGTCGCTGTCATTCTCGAGTACCTCGATTTCAGTGGAAGAAGTGCCGGGTGCCAGTGAAGTACAACGCCACCCCCGCCTCGCGGCAGAGGTCGACGGTTTCGGCGTCCCGCATGGAGCCACCGGGCTGCACGATGGCCCTGACGCCCGCGTCCAGCAGCAGCTGGGGGCCGTCGCTGAACGGGAAGAAGGCGTCGGAGGCAGCCACGGACCCAGCGGCCCGCGCCCCGGCGCGTTCGATGGCCAGCTTGCAGGAGTCGACGCGGTTCACCTGTCCCATCCCGACGCCGACGGATGCACCGTCAGAGACCAGCAGGATGGCGTTGGACTTCACGGAGCGGCAGGCCCGCCATGCGAAGGCCAGGTCGGCGAGGGTCGCCTCGTCGACGGCTTCCGCGGCTGCGAGCTCCCAGTGGGCCGGGTCGTCGCCGGGCGCATCGATGCGGTCGGGCTCCTGCAGGAGCGCTCCCCCGCTGATGGGCAGCAGCACGTGCCGGGGGTGGGTGAACGCCGGGGCGCGCAGCAGGCGGATGTTCTTTTTGGCACCGAGGATCTCCAGGACGCCGTCCTCGAAGTCAGGGGCGATGACCACCTCGGTGAACACGTCGGCGACGGCTCGCGCCATCTCCACCGTGATGGGACGGTTGGCGGCGATGACACCACCGAAAGCGGAGACGGGGTCGCAGGCGTGGGCCTTGCGGTGCGCCTCCGCCACATCCGCGCCCACCGCGATGCCACAGGGGTTGGCGTGCTTGATGATGGCAACACACGGTTCGTCGAAGTCGGCGGCGGCCCGCAGTGCCGCGTCCCCGTCGGTGTAGTTGTTGTAACTCATGGGTTTGCCGTGCAACAGCTCCGCCTGCGTGATGCCGGCGGGTGCCTGGTCGTCCGCGTACAGGGCCGCCGTCTGGTGGGCGTTCTCGCCGTAGCGCAGGCTCGTCTGCTTCCGCCATGTGGCACCCAACCAGCGGGGGAACCCGTCGTCGGGCTGCTCGGCGACCGTGCCGGTCATCCAGCCAGCGACGGCGACGTCGTAGGCCGCGGTGTGCCGGAATGCAGCAGCCGCCAGTTCCCGGCGCTCGGCCAGTGTGAACCCGCCGGCGGCGATGGCGGCGTGGACACCGTCGTACTGTGTGGGCGCCGTGACAACGGCCACGGACGGATGATTCTTGGCGGCCGCGCGCACCATCGTCGGGCCGCCGATGTCAATCTGCTCGACGCACTCATCGGGGCTTGCGCCGGAGGCGACGGTGTCGCTGAACGGGTAGAGGTTGACCACCACCAGGTCGAACGGGGCGATGCCCATCTCGTCGAGTTGGCGGACGTGCTCAGGCAGGCGGCGGTCTGCGAGGATGCCCGCGTGCACGAAGGGGTGCAACGTCTTGACCCGTCCGTCCAGGCACTCCGGGAATCCCGTCAGCTCCTCAACTGCTGTGACGGGAACACCCGCGTCCTTCAGCCGCGCGGCCGTGGAACCGGTTGACACGATCTCCACCCCCGCAGCGTGCAGGGTACGACCGAG
>JBBSRQ010000163.1:0-6614 GCA_038242845.1 Propionibacteriales bacterium
GCCAACAGCCCTGACGCTGAGAACAGCGCTGACAGCAGTTCCTCAGACACTGGTTCTTCCGAAGGAGCCAAGATCGGTCTCGTCACCAAGACCGACTCGAACCCGTTCTTCGTCAACATGCGCGAGGCGGCACAGAAGGCGGCCAGCGCGAAAGGTGCGACTCTCATCGCGCTGGCAGGGGAATTTGACGGAGACAACGAGGGTCAGGTGGCCGCGATCGAGAACCTCGTGAGTCAGGACGTTGATGGGATTCTCATTACCCCCAACTCTTCGTCCGGCATTCTCTCGGCAATCAAGAAGGCCCGCGATCAGGGTGTCCTGGTGATTGCCCTTGACACCGCCACCGACCCCGAAGACGCGGTCGATGCCACGTTCGCCACGGACAACCTCGCCGCTGGTGTTGCGCAGGGCACTTGGGTCAAAGCAAGTCTCGACGGGAAGGATCCCAAGGTCCTGATGCTGGATGGCACGCCCGGCGGTACCGTCGACACTCTTCGCCATCAGGGTTTTTTGAAGGGCATGGGGCTGTCCGAGGACTCGCCAGAGATCCTTGGACACGCTGATACCAACGGCGACCAGACGAAGGCTCAGACAGCCATGGAGAACCTGCTCCAACGGGCACCTGAGGCCAACGCTGTGTACACGATCAACGAGCCGGCGGCCGCTGGCGGTTATGCAGCCATCAAGGCGGCCGGAAAGCAGGACCAGATCGTCATCGGCTCGATCGATGGATCGTGCACAGGGGTGAAGAACGTGAAGGATGGCGTCATCGGTGCCACTGTCATGCAGTTCCCCGGAAAGATGGCAGAGAGCGGCGTTGATGCCGTCGTCGCTTTTGCTGCCGACGGCACCAAGCCCGAAGCCGGGTTCAATGACACGGGCTCAGAACTCATCACTGACAGCCCGGTCGAGGGTCTGGAGTCGAAGGACACCGACTGGGGCGCCGAGAATTGTTGGGGCTGATCCGCAGTGTCGTGACGCGTGGCTGCGTTGGGGCTGAAGTGCCCGTCTCCGCGGGAAGAAGGGTGTCATGACGGCACAGACTCCGGCAACCAAGGGCTCGGCGACACCGTCGACATCGGTGCATCGCGCATATTCCGGTGTGCTGCGTTCTCCCTTGTTCGGCTCCACGACGGCGCTGGTGGTCGCGGTGATCGTCTTCACCGCGATTGCCCCGCGGTTCATCACACCAGGAAACATCTCGCTCATCCTCCAACAATCTGTCGTGATTGGCATCTTGGCGGTCGCGCAGACAATGATCATCCTCACCGCGGGTATTGACCTTTCCATCGGCGCAATAGCAGTGATGGGCACCATCGTCATGGCCCAAGTCGCAGGAGCCAACGGTCCGATAGCTGCGCTGCTGGCGACTCTGTTGGTGTGTGTCGCGTTGGGCACGACCAACGGCGTGCTCATCACGGTCTTGCGGTTGCCGCCATTCATCGTGACGTTGGGCACTTTCACCGCAATTGCAGCTGCCACGCGTCTCCTGGCCGGGTCTCAGACCTTCCAAGTTGATGGTCCGCTGCTGACGTTCCTGGGTGGTACGTTCTCGATCGGTCCATTCACGACGACGTATGGCGTGGTCGCCATGCTGATGGTCTATCTCGTAGCTGGGTATGCGCTCACGCAAACAGCATGGGGCAGACATGTGTACGCCGTGGGTGGCAATCCGGCGGCAGCGACGCTGTCGGGAGTGAAGACCAACCGCACGATCCTGTCGGTGTATATCGTTTCTGGTGTTATAGCGATGGTGGCCGCATGGGCGGCGCTGGGACGCATACCGAACGCAGACCCGAATGCCTACCAGAACGCGAACCTGGAGTCGATCACCGCCGTGGTGATCGGTGGGACAAGCCTATTCGGTGGTCGAGGTGGGGTCCTTGGCACGCTGATCGGTACGTTGATCGTGGGTGTGCTTCGAAACGGGCTCACCTTGGCCGGGGTGGACAGCCTGTATCAGAATATCGCCACGGGCATCCTGGTCATTGCTGCGGTGGCGGCGGATCAGTTACTGCGCAGTCGGGCGTCGGCGTGAGAAGGGCTGGAGCATGATCAAGGAGGCGACGTCGGGAACGCTGGCCCTGCAAGCTCGTGGACTCGTGAAACGCTACGGAAGTGTGACGGCCATGAACGGCGCGGACTTCGATCTTCGGCAGAACGAAGTGCTTGCCGTCATCGGAGACAACGGCGCCGGGAAGTCCACATTGATCAAGACCTTGGCTGGCGCGGTCGTGCCGGACGCTGGTGAAATCCGAGTCCACGGTGAGGTGGTGCACTTCCGGCACACCGGCGACGCCCGCGCCTACGGTATCGAAACGGTGTATCAGGATCTCGCCGTGATCCCAGCGCTCGACATCGCCTCGAATCTTTTTCTGGGACGCGAGATTCGCCGCAAAGGATTCATGGGAAAGGTACTTCGCAGACTTGACATGCCCACTATGCGCGCAGAGGCGGCGCGCCACTTGGCAGACCTGCAGATCGGCATTACATCGGTCACCCAGAACGTCGAGACCCTGTCAGGGGGACAGCGGCAGGGTGTGGCGGTTTCTCGCGCGGCTGCGTTTGGTAACGGGGTCATCATCATGGACGAACCCACAGCAGCCTTGGGGGTGCGCGAGTCGGGCCAAGTGGTCGAACTGATCAAGACAATCCGGGATCGAGGTATCCCCGTCGCGCTCATCAGCCACGACATGCCGAGCGTCTATGAAGTCGCTGACCGCATCCACGTGCACCGCCTGGGCCAACGTGTCGCCGTCGTCGATCCCAAGCAGCGAACCATGTCGGAGGTAATCGCCCTGATGACTGGTGCGGAACGCCCGACCGAAGAGGAGGCGGCAGGAGGTGCGTGACCTGCGACTGCCCCCGAAAGGTCTGTTCGTCGGTCTCGCCACGCTCGATGTGGTTCATCGCGTCGGCCGCGTTCCCACTGAGAACGAAAAGATCACAGCAGATCAACAGTTCGTGGCAGCGGGCGGGCCAGCGACAAATGCAGCAGTCACTTTTGCTGCTCTTGGCGGGCTGTCCACTCTTGTCACAGCTCTGGGGGAGTCACCAGTTGCGAGGTGTATTGCCGATGACATCCGGAAGTACGGAGTCACCGTCGTCGATGCTGCGCCGGGGTTGGAAACCCCGTCTGTCTCATCGGTCATGGTCTCAACGCACAATGGCAACCGCGCGGTCGTCGGCGGGGACGCAGCCGGCAGCGTTGTCCCGGTGCCAACCCCGGAAACCGTTGCCGCCCTGATCGACGGCGTGGACGTGGTCCTTGTGGACGGACACCATCCTGCCCTTGCCATCGCAGTTGCGCAGGGGTGCAGTGAAGTCCACAAGCCGTGTGTGATCGACGCTGGCAGGTGGAAGCCCGTCATGGCCGACATCATCCCGATGGCTACCGACATCGTGGCTTCGGCCGACTTCCGCATGCCCGGCGCGGCAGACGTGGATGCAACGGTCAACGTGCTGACGCGGGGGGACGATCGCGTTGTAGTCACCACTGCCGGCGCCGGTCCTGTGAGGTGGTGGAGCGGTGGCCAAAGCGGACAGGTACGTGTCGAAGAAGTGGAAGCCGTGGATACGCTTGCAGCCGGAGACGTGTTCCACGGTGCATACGCGTACGCCCTCGTGATGACCCCGGACATTCCCGCTCGCATCGACTTCGCCAATCAGGTTGCCTCGCTGCGGTGCACGATGGTCGGCCCACGATCCTGGATTGAGGCAATCGCGTCCGTCCAATTGATGGGGGAGACCCAATGAGTGAAATGACTGCGACAGTCCTGTCGGTTGATCAGCTCGTCGAGCGTGCCCGTCGATTGGCAACCATGGGTGGTAGACGAATCCTGGGGCTCACTGGGGCTCCCGGGGCCGGCAAGTCCACGATTGCGCAGCATCTTGTCGACGCTCTTGGAAGCGAGACGGCGGCACTTGTGCCCATGGATGGCTTTCATCTGGCCAACGAAGTCTTGGATGCTTTGGGTCGGCATGAGCGCAAAGGTGCATTCGACACGTTCGATAGTTGGGGTTTCGCAGCGCTGCTGCAGCGACTGCGCCGACAGACGGAGGAAGGGGGCGATCCTGTCGTGTATGCGCCACAATTCAGACGCGATCTGGAAGAACCCATCGGATCGGCAATTCCCGTGCTGCCCAGTCAGTCACTTATCGTGACCGAAGGCAACTATTTGCTCTTGGATCGGGATGCTTGGCCCTCCGCCCGAGCTGTGATTGATGAAGTGTGGTTTCTCTTGCCGCACGAGGAGATTCGGTTGGAGCGGCTCTTTGAACGTCACATGAGGTTTGGGCGTTCGCACGAGGAGGCTTGGGCGCGCTCTCTGGGAAGCGACCAACGCAATGCCGAGCTGATCCGTGCAACGGCGTCGAGTGCCGACCTTCTGGTAGCTCTCAGCGGTGAGCATTCAGACCCACCGCTGCAACGTACCTGACCTCTTCCTGTGGCCTCAGTGGCGCTTCACCGAACGTCGGCCGCGCGCAGTGCCTCCCAGCGGCCACGGCGATTGGCCTGTTCGATGGGGTCCGGCACAGGCAGTGACGCGAGCAGCCGCTGGGTGTAGGGATCTTGTGGTGAACCGAGCACTTCGTCCCCCGTTCCCTCTTCCACCACCTTGCCGCGGTACAGCACCATGATTCGGTCGGCCAGCATGTCCACGACGGCGAGGTCGTGGCTGATGAACAGGGCTGCGAAGCCCAGCTCACGCTGGAGCTCGTCGAACAAGTCCAGCACCTTGGCCTGGACGGACACGTCCAGGGCCGAGGTCGGCTCGTCGGCGATGAGCAGTTCGGGCTTCAGAGCGAGCGCGCGGGCCAGGCTCGCGCGCTGACGCTGGCCACCGGAGAGCTCGTGGGGGAAGCGGTCGCCGAAGGCCTTGGGCAGTTGGACGGCCTCGAGGAGTTCGTCGACCCTGCGTCGGGCCTCGTGCGGAGATGCGGCCTCACCGTGCACCACCAGCGGCTCAGCGACGCACTCGGCGATGGACAGTAAAGGGTTGAAACTCGTCGCCGGGTCCTGGAAGACGAAGCCGATCCGGTGGCGGACCGGCCGGAAATGCCGCTCGCGCATGCCGTTCATCTGGATGCCGTGCACGGTAAGGGAGCCGCCGCTGACCTTGGTCAGTCCCGCGATGGCACGGCCTATCGTCGTCTTGCCACTTCCGGATTCGCCGACCAGGCCGAGGACCTCTCCGGGACGGATGCTCAGATCAACACCGTCCACCGCGACGAAATCGGGCTGGCGGAACCGGCCGGGGTAGACGATCCGCAAGTCCTTCGCTTCAACGATGGGTGTCTGCTCGGCCCAGCCCTCGGGGCGCCGCGCTGCGCGATCGTGTGCTCGGGCCAGACCCTCGCCGACGCGGGGGACCGCTGCAAGTAGCTGCTTCGTGTACGGCTCGCGAGGAGAAGCGAACAGCGTCTGGACGTCCGCCTGCTCGACAATCCGGCCCTGGAACATCACCGCTACACGGTCCGCCAGATCCGCCACGACGCCCATGTTGTGGGTGATGAGCACGATGGAGCTGCCAAACTCGTCACGGCAGCGGCGCAGCAGGTCAAGGATCTCTGCCTGGACGGTGACGTCGAGCGCAGTCGTGGGCTCGTCGGCGATGATCACGCCCGGATCGAGCACGAGGGCCTGTGCGATGACGATGCGCTGCTTCTGGCCGCCGGAGAACTGGTGCGGGTAGTGATCGACCCTGACCTCGGGGTCAGGAATTCCCACCCGTCGCAGGATGTCGATGGCTTGCGTCCGCGCCTGTGCACGGGTGTATTTCCCGTGGGCCCGGAGCCCTTCGATGATCTGCCAGCCGACGGGGTAGACGGGGTTGAGCGCCGTGGACGGTTCCTGGAACACCATCGCGGCATCTCGTCCGCGCAGGTGGCGGAGCTTGGCCCCGGAGACCTGGAGGACGTCGTTCTCGTCCGTGCCGTCCTTGTGCCGCAGGATCACCGCACCGCGGGTGCGCGCGGTCTCGGGGAGCAGACCGAGGATGGTCTTGGCGGTGACGGTCTTGCCGCTGCCTGACTCCCCGACGATGGCGAGCACCTCACCCGGATGTACGGACAGGGTGACTCCGTCCACGGCGACGACGGTGCCGGCGTCCGTGGCGAAGGAAATCCCGAGGTCCTGAATGTCAACGACGTCTCTCCGGATCATCGGCATGGGCGTCAAACAGCGCATTCGCAAGGTAGGCGTCAGCGACCTCACGGGCACTGATAGGGGCGGCAAGCCATTGCAGGTAGGCGGCCAGTTGGAAGCCGAAGGTCCCCATCCGGGAGAATTGGCTGCCACTGACCGTGTTTCCCCGGATGGGGACCTTCATCGCTACTGTCCTGCGTCTGCTGCGCGAATGCTCCTAGTTAGTGCAGAGGTATTGACCCAGCGTCCAGCACGCTCACCATCCGGTGGAGGGCAAGCCGATGACGGGGTGAGAGGTGGTGGTTGTCGCAGTAGCTGTGGGAGTCACGGTTGCTGTTGCAGTAGCTGTGGGAGTCACGGTTGCTGTTGCAGTAGCTGTGGGATTCACGGTTGCTGTTGCAGTAGCTGTGGGATTCACGGTTGCTGTCGCTGTAGCCGTGGGATTCACGGTTGCTGTCGCTGTAGC
>JBBSRQ010000164.1:0-6491 GCA_038242845.1 Propionibacteriales bacterium
CACCATGGTCAGCGATGACCCTCACCGAAGTACTCAATGGCCCCAAGGATTCCGACTCCCTCTACGAGGGTTTCGTGGCGTGGGCGCAAGCCGACGGTCTCCCGCTCTATCCACACCAGGATGAGGCGCTGCTGGAGATCCTGACTGGCGCCAACGTCATCGTCACCACACCGACGGGTTCCGGCAAGTCTCTCATCGCCCTGGGCGCGCACTTCGTCACGTTGGCGCAGCGCGGACGGACCTACTACACCGCACCCATCAAGGCGCTGGTGAGCGAGAAGTTCTTCGCATTGTGCGGGGTGTTCGGCGCCGACCAGGTGGGCATGGTCACCGGTGACGCGTCGGTCAACCCCGACGCACCCATCATCTGCTGCACCGCCGAAATCCTCGCCAACATCGCGCTGCGCGAGGGGGCCGACGCCGACGTCGACCAAGTGGTCATGGACGAGTTCCACTTCATCGCAGACCGCGACCGTGGCTGGGCCTGGCAGGTACCTCTGGTGGAACTCCCCCAGGCGCAGTTCATCATCATGTCCGCCACCCTCGGCGACGTCACCCGGTTGGCAAGTGACCTCGAGAACCGCACCGGACGGTCGACGTCGATCATCGGAGGCGCTGAGCGCCCGGTTCCCCTCACCTACCGCTGGTCGGTGGACCCGGTCCACGACACCATCGCGACGCTCGTGGAGAACCAACAGGCGCCCGTTTACGTGGTCCACTCCACCCAGGCCTCCGCCGCTGAGCGCGCGCAGGCGTTGCTCAGCCAGGGCGTCGTGAAGCGCGCCAGCAAGGCCGTGCCCGAGGACCTCAAGGAAGCACTGGCCGGCTTCAAGTTCTCAAGCGGCTTCGGCCAGACACTCGTGAAGCTGTTACGGGCCGGCATCGCCGTCCACCACGCGGGCATGCTGCCCCGCTACCGCCGCCTCGTCGAGCAGCTGGCCCAGCGCGGGCTGCTCACCGTGATCTGCGGCACCGACACCCTGGGGGTGGGCATCAACGTGCCCATCCGCACGGTCCTGTTCAGCACCCTCACCAAGTTCGACGGCCGGCGCCAGCGCCACCTGCGCAGCCGTGAGTTCCACCAGATCGCGGGCCGGGCTGGCCGTGCGGGCTTCGACACCATCGGCTACGTGGTGGGCCAGGCACCCGATCACGAGGTGGAAAACATTAAGATTCTGGCCAAGCACGCCGGGGACGAGAAGAAGCTCAGGTCGGTCCGCCGCAAGAAGCCACCGGAGGGCTTCGTCAACTACACCGAGGCCACGTTCATCAAGCTCATCGAGTCCGAGCCCGAAGAGCTGCATGGCCGCATGCGGGTGACCCACGCCATGCTGCTGAACCTTCTGCAGCGCGACGGCGACGTCGCGGCAGCTCTGGTGCGCCTGGTCGACAGTTGCGTGGAGCCGGGCAGGGCACGTCGCCAGTTGCTGACCCGTGCCGCTGCGCTCGGTCGCTCACTGATCCGCTCCGGCGTCGTCACACGACTGCCGCAGCCCACAGCCACGGGGCGCCGCTACGCCATGGATGTGGACCTGCAGCGCGACTTCGCCCTGAACCAGCCGCTCTCGGCCTTCGCGCTCGCCGTCATCGAGACCCTCGACGAGGAGGAACCCGAGTACGCGCTCGACGTCGTCAGCGTCATCGAGGCCACCATCGAGGACCCCCGCACCATTTTGATGGCCCAGCAGTTCATGGCCAAGGGTGAGACCGTGCAGGACCTCAAGGCCGACGGTTACGAGTACGAGGAACGCATGGCGATCCTTGATGGCGTCACGTGGGACAAGCCGCTGGAGGAAAAGCTCACGAACGCGCACATCGAGATGGCCGCCCAGGCCCCCTGGCTGCTGGAGACGCCCGTCTCCCCCAAGTCCGTGGTCCGCGACATGTTCACCTCCGCGATGACGTTCGGCGAGTACGTCGCACACCTGAAGATCCAGCGCAGCGAGGGACTCCTCCTGCGCTACCTTTCCGACGCGTACCGCGCGCTGCGCCAGACAGTCCCCGAGGGTTTCCGCACAGAGGAGCTCGGTGACCTGATCGCCTGGCTCGGCGAAGTCACCCGCCTCGTCGACTCCTCCCTCCTGGACGAGTGGGCCGCCCTCACCGCGATGGGCGCAGACATCGTCCTGGACCACGACGAGATCCCCCCGCCGGCGCGCCCCGTGACCGGCAACGCCCGGGCTTTCCGGGTCATGGTGCGCAATGCCCTGTGGCGGCGGGTGGAGCTGGCCTCGCGCGACGACATCGCAGCCCTGGCCCTCCTGGACTCCGGCTCAGCCATGACCCGCCAACGCTGGGACGACGCACTGGGTGACTACTGGGACGAGCACGAAGACCTGCGCACAGGCCCGGATTCCCGCGGACCGTCGTTCTTCGACATCGAGTCCCAGCAGGGTGGGCTGAAATGGTTGGTGCGTCAAGTGATCGACGACCCTGCCGGCAACCGCGACTGGGCCATCCACGCCACCGTGGACCTGGCGGCCTCCGACGAGGCTGGCGAACTGATCATGCAAACGCTCAGCTTCGCACGCCACGACTGACCAGCAACTGATTCATCGGTGTCATCGGTTCATCGACGCTTGCGCGGCAGGACCCACCACCAGAGGGCAACCCCGCCGACGAGCACCACGGCTGCCACCCCCGTGACGGTGGGCCAGACCCATTCCCCCGGTTGGTCCCCCGGTGAGGCGTCCACGGCCACACCGTGGCCCACAGCGTCGAGGAGTTCCGCGATCAACGCCTCGCTCGCGGGTGCGGTGCCACCGCACAGGGTGGCGGACCAGCCCTCGTCGACCTGCTGAGCGAACACCACCAGGTCCTGGCCCTCGGTGATTCCCTCCAGACCGCAGGATTCTCCGCCCGGTTCCGACGACACCTTGAACTGCGAGACCACGTCGCCCTTCCAGACGTAAGTGGGCCGCATGGAGTAGGCCGCTAACTGTTCGTCGTTGGCGCCGTCCTCGGGAATGGTGACGCTCTCCACCACGACACGTGCGACGAGATCCGCTTCCGCCGCATGCTCAGCCGTGGTTCCACCCGCGCAACTGCACGCCGCTGCGACCGAGGTCCCGATCACCACCACGAGCAGGCCCGCCATAATCCCCATCAGGATGCGTGCAGCAGTTCTCATGTGCACAGTGTGCTGCAGAAAGGACCGAAGGCTGTCCAGATGCGGACTCCACGCAGCAAACTCACAACGACAGGTCAACGACGAACCCGGGGGGTACGTATGACGGCACAGGCGAGACGGCTCTTCGGTTCAGCCTTGCCGGTGCCTCAATGAGCTGCCGGACCTGCGTGGTCCGTAGCGCCGTGCAGGTCCTGCGTCATGGCCCTGCGCAACTCTGACTGCTCCGCGACCAACCATCCTTCCCGGCGTTTCAGCTGTTCACCGATACCCTCGTCCCACATCCGGCGCCAGCCGCCTCCGAACTCCTCTGCGCGGAACAACATGGCGTGCCATGTCTGTTGCGTCGCGGAAACGGACACCGGCACCACCCATTCCCTCTCCTCCTCCGACAGCCCGTAGGCCTCGGCAAGAAGTCGTCCCCGATCGCCCGGGTCCACGCCTGCGAAGACCGGGTCCCGATCCTCCGGGGCCGTCCAACCGGCCCACCACCGCAGCAGATTCGCCACCTCGTCGACACGGGAGGAGGGTTTGAGCAGGTCAAAGTCGATGAGCGCCACGGCCCGACCGTCCCGAAAAATGGTGTTCTCGGGGGTGACGTCACGATGCCCGAGGAAGCTGGCCGCGGGGCCCACCGGCTCCGGTGCCCCGGAGGGCCACGCCCGCACGGGCAAGTCGTCGGGCAGCCCGAAACTGGCGAGTGCATCGTCAAGTCGTCGGAGGACCTTCGCCACCGAGATACCCCTGTCCGGGTCGGCAACCCACCCGGGCCACGGGCGACCCGCCACTTCGCCCTCGATGAAGGAGAGGATCTCGCGGCCCTGCTGGTCGATACCCAGGAACCAGGGGGCGCAGTCGGCACCGGCGTCCTCCAGGTGGACCAGCGCACGATGGACCAGTTCAGAGTGGGGACCCGTCGGACGCCGGACTGTGTCGCCGATGCGCACCACACCCTCGGTCACGTCGCCACCCGGCAACGAAATCTCGTGGACCTGCGGATCATTCATACACCACAGCATCTCACCGGGACGGCGCGCACTACCGCGTTCGTGTGACTCTGCACCCCACGCCTGCAACGCTTGGTCGGTGCAGCACATCTGGGAGACCCTGACCGACGCGCTCACCGGGCTGGATCCCGCGAGCTACCTCGCACTCGTCGCCGTGGTGGCCATAGTCGCGCAGTGGATCGCATGGCGGATCAAGGCGCCGTCCATTCTTCTCCTTCTGGTCATCGGCTTCGCCATGGGCCAACTTGTGTCGCCTGATGCGGTGCTGGGTCGAGACGTGCTGTTCGGGGGCGTGACGCTCGCGGTGGGGGTGATCCTGTTCGAGGGGGCCCTCACTCTCCGGTTCAGGGACGTGCGGGACCTCGGGCGCCCCGTCTTCCGGCTCTGCACCATCACGGTGGCCGTCACCTGGGCGCTCATCACGCTCTCCGCATGGCTCATCGGCTTTGAGTGGGAAGTGGCGCTTTTGGTGGGGGCCATTCTGGTGGTGACGGGGCCCACTGTGATCGGCCCCATCCTGCGGACCCTGCGTCCCACCCGGAGGGTGGCATCACTGCTCAAGTGGGAGGGAATCGTCGTCGACCCCATCGGTGCCGTCCTCGCCGTGCTCGTCTTCCAGGGTGTGCTGTTGGGACGCGGTGGCGACGCCCTCCCTCAGCTTGTCGGCAACCTTCTGCTCACCATCGGTATCGCCGCGGTGCTCGGCATCGGGCTAGCGGTGGGTCTTGAGCAGTTGGTGAAGCGTCACGCCATCCCCGACTTCCTCCTGGGCGTCTCGTTCGTGGGAACGGCGGTGGGCGCCCTCGTGGGGTCCAACGCCCTCCAGTCCGAGAGCGGCCTGCTCACGGTGACGGTTCTGGGCATCTACCTCGGTAACCGCAAGGACCTCCACCTCCGCCATGTCGAGGAGTTCTCCGAGCACCTGCAGGTGCTCTTCGTGGGCGTGCTGTTCGTGATCCTCGCCGGACGCATCGCGCCTGCCGAAGTCCTCGCCGTCCTGCCGAGGGCTCTGCTCTTCGTTGCCCTGCTGGTGGTGGTGGTGCGTCCCGCCAGCGTCCTGCTGGGACTGCTGGGCACCAGGGTCACCCGTGAGGAACGGCATCTGCTGGCGTTCATGGCCCCCCGCGGGATCGTCGCCGCCGCCGTGACGAGCATCTTCGGCCTGGAGTTCACCAGCGCCGCGGAACGCACCATGGAGGAGGCCGTCGATGCCACCGGCGACGATGCCGCGGCACTCTCAGCGAGGGCGGCCAACCTTTACCAGCTTGCTGGTCAGGCAACGGAGTTGGTGCCGCTGGTGTTCTTGGTCATCGTATTCACGGTCGCCATCTACGGCCTCGGCGTCGGCAGGCTGGCGGAGCGTCTCGGCCTGGCGACGACGTCCCCGCAGGGTGTGCTCTTCGTCGGGGCCCAGAAGTGGGTGCTCAACCTCGCCCTGGCACTCAAGGAGGCTGGTGTCAGCACCACTGTGGTGACCAGCGAGTACGAGAAGACCGCCAAGGCCCGTCGCGTCGGCGTGGACGTCGTCCTGGCCAACATCCTCAGCGAATTCGCCGTGAAGGACCTCGACCTGGCCGGGACGAAAAGCCTCATCGCCGCCACCTCCGTGGACGAGGTCAACTTCACGGCCGCCCGGGAGTTCGCCCACGTCCTGGGCCGGGCCAATGTCTTCCAGCTCCCCCGCGACGAGAACCCGACGGGTACGTCCTCGACACGCACGGAGGCGGCGGGCCACCTGAGTGCCCGCACCTGCTTCGAGCCGGCGCGCACCAACGCCCAACTGAAGGAGCTTGTCGCCGACGGCCACAAGGTGAAACACACCAAGCTGACGGACAAGTTCACCCTCGACAATTTCCGCGCCACGTGGGGCCCCGACACGGTGCTGATGTTCGTCCTGGACGACGGTGAGGTCAACGTCATCACCGAGGGCGTCAAAGTCCCGCAGAAAGACGTGTCCGTCATCGCGCTGGTCCCCGAGGAACCCATGACGGCATGACGAGGCTCAGGGACCCCGCCCCTGCGGGTGCGAGAAGACGATGACCAAAATCAAACGCTGCGCCGGTCCGGTCCCACCCCTGTTGCCGGAGCTCCCCAAGGGCTAGCGTGGGTTGTGTACCCAGCCCGCCGGCTGCACAGGGACAGCTGGCTCGCACCGACGTGAAGGGAATGTGAAGACCATGAGCCACACTGTCAGCGATTTCATCATTGATCGCCTCATCGAATGGGACCTGCACCAGTTCTACGGATTCCCCGGCGACGGCATCGGCGGCTTCGACGGTGCGCTGGGACGCGGCCAGAAAGACGGCAAGGACTTCACCTACATCCGCCCCACACACGAGGAGATCGCCGCGTTCATG
>JBBSRQ010000165.1:0-6431 GCA_038242845.1 Propionibacteriales bacterium
CGGGGAACTCAACACCTCCCACGCCTACGTCTTCCCGCCAGCTGATGGTGACGGACCCGGCACGGGATGGCTGGGCGCCGAGTTCGGCCGCACTGCCAACGGCGAGGTGACGATCACCCGCATCCTGCCCGGGGAGTCCTCCGACCCAAGCGCACGCTCGCCGCTGCGGGCCGCCGGCGTCGGCGCCCTTGAGGGCGACGTCATCGCGGCCGTCGATGGTCGACCCACCGGCGAGGTGGCCGACATCGGCGTCCTGCTGCAGGGTGCGGCGGACAAGGTGGTGGAACTGACCCTGGTGCGCGACGGCATGAAGCGCCGGGTCGCCGTCGTGCCCATCGCCAGCGAGGCCAGCCTGCACTACCACGAGTGGGTCGCCAGCCGTGCGGCCTACGTCACCGAGAAGTCGGGAGGCCGCATCGGCTACGTGCACGTGCCGGACATGGCCGCGCACGGCTGGGCGGAGTTCCACCGGCTCATCGAGGCAGCCACGCGCTGCGACGCGGTGATCGCCGACGTGCGGTTCAACGGTGGCGGCCACACCTCCGAGCTGGTCATCGAACGGCTGGCACGCAAGGTCATCGGGTGGGGCTTCGGCCGCCACTTCGACAAGCCGTTCACCTACCCGTCGCAGGGCCTGCGCGGCCCCGTGGTGTTCGTCACCAACCCCTACGCCGGCTCCGACGGCGACATCGTCACCGGCGCCGCCCAGAACATGGGGCTCGGGCCAGTGGTGGGGGAGCGCAGTTGGGGTGGCGTCGTCGGCATCGACGGTCGCTTCTCACTGGTGGACGGCACAGAGGTGACGCAGCCCCGGTACTCGCACGCCTTTGACCTGCAGGGCTACGGACTCGAGAACCACGGGACGGACCCAGACGTCGTTGTGCCCGTGGGGCCGGCGGACTGGGAGTCGGAGGCCGACGTCCAGCTCGACGTCGCTATCGCCGAGGCGCTGCAACGCCTCGAGGCAAAGCCGGCTGCGACACCGCCAAAGATCGGCCCCGCCCGGGTCTGACCCTGTGCCGCGGCCCGCCCGTGACACCACACATCCCGATTCGAGGAGAACTGCGCATGGATGGACTGACCGGCCGGGCGGGAAGCAACTGGGCGGGCAACATCCTCTACGGGGCGCGGCGTCTCGTCGAACCCGGCAGCGTGGAGGAGTTGACGGAGCTGGTCGCCACCGAGTCGGTCCTGCGGGTGGTGGGCAGCCGCCACTCCTTCAACGACGTGGCCGACACCCGGGGTGTCCTGGTGTCGCTGGCGGCATTGGCCCGCCCTCAGGACGTCACACGCGTCGCGGAGCACTCCATCCGGGTGCCCGCGGGCATCCGCTACGGTGACCTCATCCCCGTCCTCGGCGAGTGGGGCCTGGCGCTGGCGAACCTGGCGTCCCTGCCCCACATCTCCATCGCCGGGGCCGTGCAGACTGGTACGCACGGCTCAGGTGACCTCCTCGGATCGTTGGCCACCCAGGTGTCGGCGGTCGAGATGATCACCGGTGCGGGGGACCGGCTCCGTCTCGAGCGCGGGCAGCAGGACTTCAATGCGACGGTGGTCGCGCTGGGGGCGCTGGGCGTGGTCCACCACCTTGAACTCGACGTCGAACCGTCCTTCGAGATGAGCCAGACGGTGTGGGAGGGCGCCCAGTGGGATGCGGTGCTGGAGCGCTTCGACGACGTCACGTCCTCGGGACGCAGTGTCAGCCTGTTCACGACGTGGCAGGACGTCAACATCATCGACCAGGTCTGGGTGAAGTCGCGCGGCGAGGTCAGCCACACCGCACTGGCTGCCATGGGCGCCCACCCCGCCGAGGGAGCCCACCACCCCATCCCCGGGATCGACCCGGCGCCCTGCACGCAACAGAGCGGCGTTGTGGGCCCCTGGTTCGACAGGATGCCGCACTTCCGGTTGGCGTTCACCCCGTCGGTGGGCGACGAACTGCAGACGGAGTACCTCGTGCCCCGGACCGACGCCGTCGCGGCCATCGAAGCGGTCCGCTCCCTGGCGCATGAGGTGGCGCCGCTGCTGCACATCAGCGAGGTGCGGACCATGGCGGGGGATGATTTGTGGCTGTCGCCGGCCCACGGGTCACCGACGGTGAGCATTCACTTCACGTGGAAGCCCGACGAGGAAGCTGTCCGTCGTCTGTTGCCAGAGATCGAGGCGGTACTCCCGGAAACCGCACGGCCCCACTGGGGCAAGGTCTTCACCATGGCGCCCGACGTGATCTCCGAGCGCTACCCGCATTGGGAGGACTTCCGTGGACTCGCAGCCCGTCTCGACCCGCAACAGCGCTTCGTGAACCCGTATTTGGCGCGGCTGGGATTGTGATGCGCCTGTAGGTAGATGCCCAAAAGGTCTGATGGGCCCACCACGATCAGCGCGGCTGCGCGAAGGGCCGGAGCGCTCGCCAGAGCAGGGACCCGTCCAATAGAGTGCGGGTGGCATTCCAGCGACTCGTTCTCCCCCCGATCATTGATGACACGGGGATCCGTGGATCGGGACTGGGCTCTACACAGGTGTGAGGAGATTCGCGTTGAATTCGATCGAGGAAAAGGCCTACCGGGGACGTGTTGGGGGGGCGGGCAAGAAGGCGCTGGCCGTTGCCGCATCCGTCATCATCGCCGTGACCGCGACTCTGCCAGCCGCCATGCAGGAGGCGAACGCGTTGGACAACGAACTGGCGCTGACCCCGCCCATGGGCTGGAACAGCTGGAACCAGACCCGCTGCTACAACCTCAACGAGGACGTCGTCAAGGCCACGGCCGACGCCATGGCCTCCAACGGCATGAGGGAAGCCGGCTACGAGTACGTGGTGGTTGATGATTGCTACCAGGGCGTCCGTGACCCGCAAACAGGCAAACTGACCGCGAACCCGGAGCGTTTCCCCAGCGGTATGAAGGCGCTGGGCGACTACATCCACTCCAAGGGCCTCAAGTTCGGCATCTACGGTGTGCCCGGCACCCGCACGTGCGCCCAGGACTGGGACAACTACCCCATCGCCGGAAACGGCAGCTTTGGCAAGGAACGGCTCGACGCTGAGACCTGGGCCGAGTGGGGCGTCGACTACCTGAAGTACGACTGGTGCGCCGCTGGCCAGAACGCCGGCGTGGAGAAGATTCCGGCGTTCAACAAGATGCGCGACGAACTCGCCAGGCTGGACCGCGACATCGTCTACGCCATCTCCGAGTACGGCGACAACAACCCGTGGGAGTGGGGCGCCGACACCGCCAACCTGTGGCGCACCACCCACGACATCAACTCCACCTGGGGATCCGTCTCCGGCATCATCAACGGGCAGGCCAACCTGTGGCAGTACGCCAAGCCCGGCGCCTGGAACGACCCGGACATGCTGCAGGTGGGCAACGGCGGATTCGCCACCGACTATGACGCCAACCGGTCCCACATCGGCATGTGGGCCATGCTGGCTGCGCCGATGTTCGTCGGCACCAGCGTTCCCAACCTCAAGCCCGAGATCCTGGACGCTCTGGTCAACCCCGACCTCGTCGCCATCGACCAGGACCCGCTGGGCAAGCAGGCCAAGCGTCTCGTCAGCAATGGCGACGGCACGCAGGTGTGGGCGCGCCCACTGCAGGGCAACAAGTTGGCCGTCGCGCTCTACAACAACAGCGGCAGCGCCAAGACCATCAGCACCACCGTCAGCGCGGTGGGTGGGACCGGCATGTACACGGTGCGCTCCGTCTGGGACAAGAAGAACGTGATGAACACCGGCGGCACGCTGTCGTCGTCGGTCCCGGCACGCGGCACCGTCATCTACATCCTCACCCCCGGTCAGGATCCCTCGCTCCCCACGACGCCTGAACTCCAGGGATCCGTCAGCATCCCCGCCGGCACCACCAAGGACGCGACGTTCACGGTCGCCAACGTCGGTACTGCCGAGATGACCGACGTCAAGGTGACGTTTGGCACCGCCACCGGAGTGACGCTGCCAGCCGGCGCACAAAACGTTGGCGCCATTGCCGGGAAGTCCGCCAAGGACTTCACCGTCAGTGTCACGGCAGCCGCGAACGCCCAGGGATCCATCACAGTTCCCGCAACCATCACGTACGACGGCGACAAGAGCGCCAGCGCCAGCGTCACGATCAAGGTTCCACTGGCGAACAAGGCCTACATTTCTGACCTGACGTGGCTCAGTTCGACGAACGGTTACGGCCCCGTTGAACGGGACAAGGCCAACGGTGAGCTGCCCGCCAACGACGGCCCGCCCATCAAGCTGTCCGGTGTGACGTACCCCAAGGGCCTCGGTACCAATCCGGATGCCTCCGTGCGCATCGCCCTCGACGGCCAGTGCACGGTATTCAAGGCTGTGATCGGCATGGATGACGACGTCAAGGTTCGCGCGGCAGCTGGTGGAGTCCAGCCAAAGAGCACCTTCGAGGTCCACGGTGACGGCGAGGAGAAGTACAACTTCTCATTCGAACAGCCACGGGACGAGCCCCGAGAAATCACGGTTGACGTCACCGGTGTACAGACGCTGGAACTCCGGAACAGGCTCGTCGGAACCGACGCCAAGCGTTCCTGGTTCGCATGGTCGGACTGGGCCGACGCACACCTCGTGTGTGGCGCAACAGAACCGACGCCGGATCCCACCACCACCGCAACACCAACCACCTCGCCCACCCCCACGGTGACGGTCACCAGCACCGCCACCGCCACCGCCACGGCGACCGCCACCACCACGGTGACCGCCACCGAAACTGCCACGGCGACGGCCACCACCACGGCGACTGAAACCGCAACCACTACTGCGACGGCCACCACCACGGCGACGGCCACGACCACGGCGACGGCAACCGTCACGGCAACCGTCACGGCCACAGCAACCGCGACCGCGACCGAAACAGAGACCGTCACGGTGCAGCCCACGAACGAGCCGACGGTGAAGCCCACGTCCAGGCCGACGGTGTCGCCCACTTCGGCTCCCACGTCGAAGCCGGTTGACGGCACCACGCTGTACACGACGCCGGGCTTCCACAATGTCAACGGTCGCAAGTGGCACACCACCTGTGAGCCGTACTCGCAGACGATCCGCTGCACCACGGACATCTGGTCCACGCAGGTGGAGTTGAAGGCCGGCCAGTTCGTCAAGGACACCGGCTGGCACTTCAACAACATGACGTACCTGCCGAAGATGACGCGTGCGCAGTGGGGTGCCAACCCGCTGGCCAACAGTGGCAAGTTCACCTCGGCGGGCCGTGACTGGCGCACCGAGTGCGACACGGCCACCACGGGTGGCAACGCCTGTCGCAGCTACATCTGGAGCAAGCAGGTGTTCGCGACGCAGCACACGAACGGCACATGGACCTACGCCATGGGCCAGGACTGGGTCTTCAACAACATCGTGAAGTTCGCCTGACCTTCACCACCACACGACGGTCCGGTCCCGATCCTCGGGGCCGGACCGTTGTGGTTGTTCGGCATGTCTGCAGCGTCAGGGAGGTGCAGGCGTGGCGCGAGTTCATTCGTTCCCTCACTTCCACCTTCGCGGCGCCGTAACGGCCGGGAAACTGGGTGGCGACCGGTGGGGAACGAGCCTGCTCCGTCGCCCCTTGTAACGGTCCCTGAGTGGCAGCCGGTGAGGTACGAACCTGCTCCGTCGCCCTTACGATCCCTGAGTGGCAGCCGGTGAGGTACGAACCTGCTCCGTCGCCCTTACGATCCCTGAGTGGCAGCCGGTGAGGTACGAACCTGCTGCCGTATCGAAGGGTGCTGTCAGGTGGCAGGTCGTCCTTCGATATGCCCGGCTCCTTCGTCGCGCGGGGTTACTCAGGAACCGTGATGTGACGGACGAGCGAAGCATCGACGCAAGGGTGGAGGTCTCAGCGGTTGAGGGGGCCCGGGCCGGAGACCGTCGGGTCCCCCTGGATCCGGTAGCGCAGGTGCAGGTGCTCTGGGTCCGTTGCCTCGGGGCGCAGTCCGATGCGTGGGCCGGCGACCACCTCCGGCAGCGACAGACGATCCGCCACCCAGATGGGGGAGTCGGCTGCGCACAGGTCGAGGCCGTCATCGAGCCAGTTGATGCCCAGCACCACGGTGAGCCGACCAGGTCCCTGCGCCAGGTCGCGGTCCTTGCGGGTGACGCCCGCGGCGGACCGGCGCGCGCGGGCGAGCTCGAGCCCGTCGACGACCTCACCGGCACGCACGAGGCAGCCGTTGGCGTGGTCCTTCGTGGAGGCGACAATGTTGCAGCAGGAGTGGAGCCCCATGTGCCGGTACACATACAAGTGCCCGGCATCCCCGAACATCGTCTTGTTCCGCGGAGTGAGGCCACGGAAGGCGTGCGACCCGGGGTCGTCCTCACCGTCGTAGGCCTCGAGTTCCGTGATGCGCACCACGATGCCGTCAGCAGTCACGAGATGGCAGCCCAGTAGCCGCGGTGCGAGCTCGCGCACGGGGCGCTGGAAGAACTC
>JBBSRQ010000166.1:0-6276 GCA_038242845.1 Propionibacteriales bacterium
ATCAGTGCTGGTCGGCCATTCACTCGGAGGTGCCGCAGTCATCGCGGCCGCAGAGCAGGTGCCCGAGGTGTGTGCGGTGGCCACCATCGCGGCACCGGCGGACACCGGGCACATGCTGCATCTCCTGCGGGGCAGCCGCGAGGAGATTGCGAAGCACGGCGAGGCGGAGATCTGCCTCGCCGATCGTCCGCTCAGGATCCGCAAGGAGTTCTTCGACGACCTGCAGGCCCATTCCCAAGATGCCCGGATTCGCAGGCTGCCCGCCGCACTGATGGTGATGCACTCCCCCGTCGACCAGACGGTCGGCATCCAAAACGCCAGCCAGATCTTCAGAGCCGCCCGGCACCCGAAGTCCTTCGTCTCCATCGACGGTGCCGATCACCTGTTGACGAGACCGTCCGACGCCCACTTCGTCGCCTCGGTGCTTGCCGCGTGGGTGGAGCGGTACCTCCCGGACCCTCCGCTGGACACCGATCCCGGCTCGGGCGCGGAGGGAGAGGTCGTGGTCTCCGAGAACGACAAGCGACCCTATGGACAGCGCATCACGGCGGGTCGACACGTATGCGCGGCGGACGAGCTCATCCCGGTGGGCCACGACACGGGCGCATCGCCCTACGATTTGTTGCTCGCCTCGTTGGGCGCCTGCACGTCCATGACGCTGCGCATGTACGCAGACCGCATACAATGGCCGCTCAGCCACGTGCAATGGTCACTGTTCTTGCAGCCACTCGACCTGACATGGTCCGTGACAAACACGACGCCCTCACCCTCCACGGGCTGCGCAGCCTCGCTCGCCGTCACCTCTACTTCACCGAGGAAATCGGCGACCTCGAAGCACAAATGGAGATGATTGCCACCACCGCGAACCCGGGACTCATGGCCGTCAAAGGCGTCGGACCCGTGATTGCCACCCAACTCCTCATCACCGCCGGCGACAACCCCGAGCGGCTCCGTAGCAGTTCCTCATTCGCTGCGCTCTGCGGCACAGCACCAATACCGGTCTCATCAGGGCGCACCGACCGCCACCGACTCAGCCGCGGAGGCGACCACCAAGCCAACGCCGCCCTCCACCACATCGCCAAAAACCGACTCTCCAGCGACCCACGCACCCGCGCCTACCGCGACACCCACCTCGCCAAAGGCTGGAGCACCGCAGCCGTTTTCAGAGCACTCAAGCGAGCCATCGCCAGAGAGATCTACCAAGCACTCCTGGGAAACTGTCCCGTCCCCAACTACACCGACCTGAGACCCGCCCGACAAGCCAAGAACGTCACTCTCACTACGGTCGCCAAACACTTCAACATCTGGCCAGCACGGATCTCCACACTCGAACTCGGCAAAAGCAGAGACGACACCCTCGCTGATCGCTACCGCGCATGGCTCCAAACCGCTTGACAACCAATAGGAGCATCATTCTGGGAAGCGAGATGTTCGCTGAGGTAATCGAGCTTGTCCACCGTGGCAGCTCATCCCGAGGTGGCCGGACGGCAACGGGACGTCCGTTCGGAACAGGTCAGCTCAACCGAGCATGCGTCGGGGTCCGACCACTTGATACTGACACCTGGCCGGCGACGGCCCTTCGCGGCAGCACTCCATCCGATGTCGGCTTTGACGCTTGCTGCACCGTCTCGGGTGTGGACAAACGCCCCGCTGTGGGGTGCGCTGACAACGGTCGCTCCTCGATGAACAATGCGAAGAACAGGCCAGCCAGAGCCACGGGCACCGCGTAGAGGAACAGCGGAGGCATCGCCGTTGAGAACGCCTCAGCAATCATCCGCTGCACCGGTTCGGGCAGCCCCGCCAGGATTTCGGGGGTGAGCGAACTGACGCTCCCACCCTGGACACCCCCGATCGAGGTGCCCGCCATGTCGCTGGTGAGCCGGCTGATGAATACGGAGCCGAACACGGCGATGCCGACGGAGGCACCGATCTGGCGGACGTAGTTCTGCGCTGACGTCGCCGTTCCCAGCAGTTCACCGGCTACCGAATTCTGCACGATGAGGGTCAGGTTCTGCATGGCAGATCCCACCCCCAGCCCCAGCACCACGAGGCAGGTGGCGAGGTACCAGTACGGGGTGTCCTGGTTGATGCGGGACAACATGACCAGCCCCACGGCCACCAGGGATGTACCGATGATGGGATAGATCTTGTAGCGCCCAGTCGCAGAAATCAGCCGCCCCGAGATGATCGCCGCGAACAGCAACCCCACGGTCATGGGGATCATCATGAGCCCGGATCGGGTGGCGGTGACACCGTTGACCATCTGCAGGAACGTCGGCATGTACGCCACCGCCACGAACAGGGAGATGCCGATGCTCAGCCCGACGACGGAGGGCAGGACGAAGTTGCGGTCGCGGAACAACGACAATGGGATCACCGGATCCGATGCCCGCGTCTCAACGACCAGGAACAGAGCGATCCCCCCGGCCGCACCCACGATCAGTCCCACGATCACGGGGTCACCCCACGCGTAAGTGGTGCCACCCCAGCTCGTGGTCAGCACGATTGCAGTGGAGGTGGCACCGAGCAGCCCCATCCCGAGCAGGTCGATGCGCTTGCGTCGGCCTTCCGGGCGGTTGGCATGCAGAGCGAAAATCACGGTGGCGAGGGCGACGACGCCGAGCGGCATGTTGACGTAGAACACCCACCGCCATGACAGGTAGTCGGTGAGGAAGCCGCCGATGAGTGGGCCACCCACCGATGCCAGTCCAAAAACGGCCCCGATCAGACCCATGTACTTGCCGCGCTCACGAGGGGAGACGATGTCACCGAGGATGGCCTGCGCCCCGATCATGAGACCCCCGCCGCCGATGCCCTGCACCGCGCGGAACGCGATGAGCTGGGTCATGTCCTGCGCGATGCCGGAGAGGATGGAGCCGACGAGGAACACGACGATGGCGAAGATGAACACCGGTTTGCGGCCAATCACGTCGCCGGTCTTCCCGTAGATGGGAAGCCCGACGGTCGCGGCCAAAAGGTACGACGTGACCACCCAGGACAGGTGCTCCAGGCCGTGGAGTTCGCCAACGATGGTGGGCAGCGCAGTCGCGACGATGGTCTGGTCGAGTGCAGCCAACAGCATCGCCAACAACAGACCAGTGAAGGTCCACCTGAACTGGGACCGGGTGACGGGGGTACGCGTCGCGGGGGCGGCGGCCGTCGTGGTGGTCATGCGATGTTCCTCTACGTGCGCGGGGCGGACGGGACACCATTTTCCAGTACCCACCCGTTCACCGGCCCGGATCCCCTCTCAACGGCGATGGGATCCCGGTCAGGACCTGCAGCGGCGAGGCCCAACTGCGGGCAACGCCGTGATCAGGACGTGCCATCCTGCAGCCCGGGGGCTGCTCACACCCCAAATCTACGTGCACAACACAACAGCGACGCCCCGTCTCAAACGGCGGGGCTTCGGCTGGTTGTTCAGTTTTCACAGGTGATTCCAGGGGACAATTCAACCAACTCGACCCAGGGGAGAATCACGATGCCCACATTCACAACGCTGTCACACCTTGACCTGTCAGTTTCCGACGTTGAGAAGAGCGCCGACTGGTACGTCAACACGCTGGGACTTGAGCGACTTGGACGATCAGACCTGGACAATCGCATCATGATCGTCCTGCGGCACAACGCAACGGGGCTGATCGTGGGGCTGAACCAGCACGTTCACCAATCAGCCGACTCCTTCGACGAGCATCGCCCCGGCCTGGACCACGTGGGCTTCAACGTGGTAGATCGTGCCGATCTGGATGCATGGGAGGCCCGACTCACAGAACTCGACGTTGAGCATTCACCCGTGACGGATGCACCATCGGGTTCAGGTACCGCGCTCGTCTTTCGCGATCCGGACAACATCCAGCTGGAATTCTGGTGGGCGGGTTCGCGCGGGTGACGCAGGATCAGGCGTTTTTGATCACAGAAAGCCGAACGCGAAAAGCAGCACAGCAGCGATCACCACCACCAGCAGAATCGACCCGAGGAGTGCTCCCCAGTTGATGGATCCCGTCGACGTCTCGGCGCCGGGAGGCCCTGCCATGGGCAGGGAACCATTGGCCTGTCCTTCAAGCAGGTCCAAGAAGTCATCGACGTCCCTGATTTCATACCCGCCGTCCCTGCGGTGACTCATGGGAAACCTCACCGCACGAATGGTCGGGAGGATGTCCTCTCCCCCGTTCATCTTCACCCCGATCTCGTCGATGAAGGTGTCAACCGCGTCAACGGCGTAACCGGGTGCCCGACGTGATGCCATCCGAAACCTGACCCCATCAAGTTCCTTCAGGATGCGATCCGTGGGCGGGTTCTCACCAGACGTCTCCGGGGTACTTGGGAAAGGAATGGCCGGATTGGGGCTGCTGGAGGATGAGGCGGACCGGTCGGGTGAGGAATCGGGCATGGGGCCAGACTAGGGCTGGCCCGTGTGGCATCGCATTGGGCCCCCTGATTGTTATTCGTTCTCTGGTTCATTGCACGGCTTCCGATTCGAATCACCTGCCAGACTTGGAGACATGAAGAACGACTCACTGGACTGGCTCCGACAGCTCTCCGCGGCCGATTTGATTGGCCTCATCGAGGATCTGACACTTGACGTCGATGGAGTGGCTCAATGGTTGGCACTGCAACGACTCTCGGACACGGCCGACCCGGTGGGACTGCGCGAGCAAGTGGATGACACCTTGGCCCCACGGTCGAGTTTCTACCGCTATGGACGGGCCAACGCATACGCGGACGGGGGATGGGAGCTCGTTCAGCTCCTGTCAGAGGTTGCCGAGGAACCCACCGTCGAGTTACTTCTCGTCATTGAGAGAGCGATGACGCTCGTCACCAGGACAGTGCTGCGGGCGGACACCTCGTCAGGCGCCATGGGCGTGCTCATGGACAGCCTGATGGAGACTCACGCCAAGGCGGCCCGTGGACTGGCGGGTGTTCTCACCTCGAAGGATCGACGACGACTCGCCGACTGGCTCGTCAAGTTCCGCTACGGGGGCAAACAGGACTTCTTTGACCCCGATGTCATCGCCTACGCTGAGGCGTTGGGTGACGACGGCATCGAGCGCTACCGGTTGGCGCTGGGCAAGTATGACCTTGGCACCTATGGTGAATACCCCCTGCGCCGCTTGGCGGTGCTTGACCGGGATGCCGAAGCGATCGTCTCCACCCACGGCGGTGAACCGACCAGCGCGGTGCAGGCGAAGTGGGTGGTTGAGGCCCTCGCCGAGGCCGACCTGCACGACGAGGCGCGACGACAGGCCGCCAGGGGCCTTGCGCTGCCCGGCGCCGAGCGGACCAATGGTCTGGCTGACTACCTGGTGCAGGATTTCCTGGCACAAGGCGAGATCGAAGCCGCGGTCGCTCTGCGGCGGGACCAATTGGCGAAGCATCCGTCCTCCACAACGTTCGACGATCTGCGCAGGACTGCCGAAGGGGCGGGCATCTGGGAACAGGAGCGCCCCGTTGCCGAGCAGGTCATCCGCGACCGCGTCCCGTGGTATTTCGTGGATCACCTCCTGCATCAACAACGCAACGAAGAGGCCTGGGATTATGCCGTCGCCCAGCCGGAGGCGGCAACCGGGTCCGGCCAGTGGGGAGAGCTGTGCAAGCGACGGTCCAGGACACATCCTGCGGACACTCTCCCGATCTATCGCCAGCTCATCACTGCGACGCTGGAGACCACCGACCGTCGCAACTACCACGCAGCAGCCGAACTGCTGCAGCTACTCAAGATTGCCTCTGACGCAGCGGATGACCCGGAGGGTTTCGCCCATTTCCTGGCCCTGACCCTTGAATCGAATCGGCGTCGGCCCACCTGCATGCAGATCCTCCATGCCGCCGGCTTCGGCTTCACGGGGTAGCGGCGGCATCACTGTCCCGTCCACGTCTGACAACGATGTTGATAAGATCGCGGATCAGATGTCGATACTTCCTGGTCCGCGCTTCTGCCATGAATTGCGTTGGGGACTCCCCTACGGATTATGGACTTCTGATTGAGCGTCGCCCAGGATCTCCAGCACGTGCCGGTAGGGCTTGCCGGTGGCGCGGGTCATGCCCAGTTCACACGTTCGGTTGAGTGAAGCGTGAGCCGTCGCCCCCGCAGCGTCCACCCCTCGTGTCTCGAGCGCCGTGGCAGATGCTGTCAGTTCCGGATGCAACATCCCGCGGTCGCCCGCGAACGCGCAGCATCCCCAGTCATCCGGGACCCGCACCGTCTCGGCGGCTGCAGCCGCGACGCGGCTGAGGGCGTCGTTGATGCCCAGCCGGGTCGAGGAGCAGGTGGGGTGCAGC
>JBBSRQ010000167.1:0-6267 GCA_038242845.1 Propionibacteriales bacterium
CTGCTTCTGCGCCTCATCCATCCACTGGGTACTGCCCAGACCGTCGCGACGGATTGCCAGATCGTACTTCTCGATCATGGCGTCCTGCGCGGCGAGGGGGAATCCTGATGGGTAGTTCATGGCCAGCATCACGTCGGGGAACGCCTTCGCGTACTCACCGGTGATCCATTCCAGCACCTCCCGGGTCTGCCCGTTGCGGATGCTGCTCATCTCGCCCCACCAGCCCAGACCGTTGGCGTCGACGTAGTCCACCACAGCGGAATCGTTGTACTGCTCACCGAACGCGGCGATGAAGGCATTGAACTTCGTCCGGAAGATCGCATCCGTCACAAAGGGCGTCTTGAAAGCATTGTTCGAGGCGGTCGCGTATCCCGTTGCGCCGGCGTCGAACACGAACTGCGGCGTGGCCTGCATGTGGACGTCCTGGCTGTCCGGAACGATGCGGAACGCCAAGCGTATGCCTCGCTCGCGTGCACCGTCGACGACTGCCTTGTAGTTCTCATCGACGTTCCAGGCGTAGTTGCCCTCGGTGGGCTCCATCCTCGACCACGGCACCCGCAGGTAGAGCGTCGTTGCCGCCCAGGCGTGCTCATCCACGAGACCCCAGAACTCATCAGCGTCAATGAACTCCCAGTCGAATTCCTCGATGTACAACTGCCACCCCATGCCGGGGTTCTTGATGTAGGAGGTGGCGTCAATCACCGGTGTGTGGACGGTGACGTCCGCGGCGGCTGCAGTCCCGGGAGACCCGACACCTGCAAATCCTGTGAGGGCAACCACGGCAGCCACCGCAATGGACACGAGCTTCTTCATCGTTGAGAGACCTTTCTCCACGGCGTCATGCTGGGCACCGTGTCGCATGTTCGTGCCGGTCGATGCCGCCGGAGCACGACGTCGGGGGGAGACAGCGAGGACACTGAGGTCCATGCGCGAACAGCGGCCAAAATACCGTCCCCGCTGTTCTGCTGTACACACCGAACCGGTGTTCGATCACAAGCTTTGCGCGACGCCATCACCGCCGGGACACAACGATATGCGTCACTTCTGGTAACAGTTTGGTACATGTGAACGCGCACATGTTGATCGCCCTGATCAATCGACCACGAGCCGTTGCATATGTTCCACACTGAGAACATGAGGACCTCACTGCAGAGGTTCAAGACCAAGGAGAACGTGATGACAAGAAGTATTCGGTCACGATTCGTGACATCCCTTTCCGTCCTCTGCGTGGCTGCCCTCATGTCGGCATGTGGCGCCAGCGGCGGCGGAGACGCGACGAATGACTCACCAGATGTGGCGAAGGTTGATGCACTCGAGGTGTGGTTCCCGAGTCCGCTGGGCTCGAACAGCACGGACGCGGAGAAGGCCTCCTACCAGAGCTTGGTGGAGCCCTTCGAGAAGGATCACGACCTCAAGATCAACCTGACGCTGATCCCGTGGGACAGCTACGAAGAAAAATACCTCACCGGTGTGGCCAGCGGTCAGGGCCCCGATGTCGGCTACATGTACACCGAGATGATGGGCGACTACATCAAGGAAGGCGCCCTTGCGCCGTTCGACGAGTACCTCGACAAGGGTGCCGCCGAAAAGATGCTCTACCTGGAGAACGGCAAGGTCAACGACAAGCAGTACGCACTCCCCTGGGTGGTCGGTGGCATGCGCGTCTTGTGGGGCAACATGGACGTCCTCAAGGCTGCGGGCATCAACGAAATGCCCAAGACCTGGGGAGAGTTCCTAGCTGACACCGTGAAGGTCAAGGAGTCCGGCAAGATCAGCATCCAGCAGCAGTGGGGCGATCCCGCGCGCGGCATGATGAACTCCACCTTTTTCCCGCTGCTGTGGCAGGCCGGCGGTGACATCTTCAACAAGGAGGGCACCGCCACAGCGTTCAACGATGATGCCGGCCTGGCCGCTGCCAATGTCATCAAAGACCTCCTCGACTCCGGCGCCATGCCGAAGACCGTGTCCGGCCTCACCGAGCAGGACATCAAGACGGCCTTCTACGCTGGGGAGGTCGGCTTCATGAATGGCGTCGACAACCAACTCGCAGAAATCAAGGAGGCGGGCCTCCACGCCGACTTCACGCCGTCCCTGGAGGGCAAGCAGAAGGGCACCTTCGTGGCGAGCGACGCGCTCGTCATGCTCGACAAGTGTCCCGACAAGCAGCTTTGCACCGACTTTGCCCAGTTCATGCTCGCGGGCGACCAGATGACCACGTTCCACAAGGAAATCGTCGAGTACCCGCCGGTCGGATCCGACGAGAAGGTCACTTCCGACAACCCCTTCTTCCCGATCTACGTCGAGCAGGCAGACATGCTGAGGTCACTGCCCATCGTTGCCGGTACCGCAGAGGTGTACAACACGCTGTACGAGAATCTGCAGCAGATGGTCATCGGGCAGAAGTCCCCGGAGCAGGCACTGGCTGATGCAGCCGAGGCCGGCGATGCGGCGCTGAGCAACAACTGAGCGTCCACGCTCAGAACTGGAGTGGGTGTCTGGGTCGACGGTGACGTCGGCCCACGCCCCTTGAACAAGCTGATCCTCGGCGGCTGACACACCGCCCCCTGCAGGACGGAAGGACAGATGGCAAGCACCACGGCAACCTGGAGGCGATCCTTCGCCGGGCTCGGGTACATCGTTCCCAGCTTCGCGATCCTGCTCATCGTCATGGTGATCCCGATCGTCATGTCCATCTACTACTCGTTCACCGATTACTCCGTCCTGGGCTCGCCGGACTGGGTAGGTATGAGGAACTACGTCGACCTCCTCTCGGACGGGTCCTTCCTGAACGCGATGCGCAACACCATCGTGTACACGATCATCGCGGTCCCGCTGCAAACCATCGTTGCCCTCTTCGTGGCGGACATGCTGGCCAACAGGTTCCGCAACCGCTTCGGCCGGTTCGTGCGCTCGGCCCTGTTCATCCCCGTCATCTCATCCCTCGTCGTAGTGGCAGTGGTGTGGCGCGCCCTGCTGGGCGTCGACGGCGGACTCGTCAACCAGGTCCTTGCACTGATAGGGGTGGACCCCGTCAACTTCCTCGGCAGGCCAACGCTGGCACTGGTCACGGTGGGTCTGGTCACCGTGTGGAAGAACGTTGGATACTTCTTGGTCATCTACTACGCCGGCATCATGGAGATCCCGGGCGAGCAGTACGAGGCCTCCTCCATCGACGGTGCCAGCCGCTGGCAACAGTTGTGGTACATCACGATCCCCTCCCTGCGGGCCGTCACGCTTCTGGTCGTCATCCTCGGCACCATCTGGTCGTTCCAAGTGTTCGACCTGGTCTACGTGATGACCGGTGGAGGTCCCGGAGGTGCCACCACCACCATCGTCATGAAAATCTTCCAGGCAGGGTTCCAGAACTTCCGCATGGGCTATGCCAGCGCCATGGCCATCGTGTTGTTCGTCATCGTCCTCGTGGTCGCCGTCGTCCAGCGAAAGGTGATGAGCCGCCATGATGCCTAGTCCCTCCGCGACCGCGGTCGCCACGCCCCCCCGAAGCACCAGGCGAGAAAAGGGCGGCTGGGTCTCCGGAACCGTGCTCCTGGTGCTGGCGGCCGTCGCAGTGCTGCCCTTCCTGTTCATGGCTGCCACCTCCATCCAGAAGACCACCAGGATTGCGTTGACAATCGACTGGTCGAGGATCGATCTCAGCAACTACGCACGACTCTTTCAGGACTACGGATTCGGCGCAGCGCTCCTGACGAGCGCCATCGTCGTCACCATCTCCTGCGCCCTGAACGCCGTGGTGTGCTCCTTGGCCGCCTTCGCGTTCGAGAAGAAACCCTTCCCCGGATCCGAAGCACTGTTCTGGGTCTACGTGGCTACCATGATGATTCCGCCGCAGGTGACACTGGTACCGCTGTACACGATCATGCGTGACGTGGGGCTGCTGAACACGCACCTGGCGCTGGCGCTGCCGGTGGTCAATGCATTCGGCGTCTTCCTGATTCGCCAGTTCATGCATAGCATCCCCGACGACCTGCTGGATGCTGCCCGCATCGACGGCGCCAGGGACATGCAGATCTTCTTCTGGATCGTGCTTCCCGTGATCAAGCCCGCCATCGTGGCGCTGACCGTGTTCACTTTCTTGACCGTGTGGAATGACTTCCTGTGGCCGCTGGTGTCCATCTCCAAGGACTCGATGCAGACTGTGACCCTGGCTGCCGCCAAGCTCCAAGGGCGGACCCAGGTTGAGTACGGCCTGGTGATGGCTGGCGCTGCCGTGGCCACGATCGTGCCGTTCATTCTGTACATGTTCCTGCAGAAGCAATTCGTCGAAGGGGTCACGTCCTCCAGCATCAAGGGCTGATGATGCGACCCACCGCGATGGCTACCAGGACTTGGACAGCCGAAGAACAACTCCATGGCAAGGATGAGGAATGATGACGACCGCTGCGCGCACCGCTTGGACGACGACACTGTGTGACTCCCTGGAGAAGGTGTTCCCGGACACTGCCCCACGCCCCATGGACGCGACGATCCCGATCGTCGCCTACAGGGGCCAGCGGGTGTCCTTCCAGGTGGCCATGCTGCCGCCGATCATGGAAGATCCGGCCGCCGTGCCGAGCGTGGACGTGGAGGTGCTGCTGTCGGCACCCCTGTCCATCGCCATCAGCGCCGTCGAGTTGGTCCCCAACGACCTGCCAGCCCCCGAAGGTGCCGACGACGGCTACCTGCGGACCGCCCCCGGCCTGTTTCCTGATCTCCTGCGCCTCCTTGCCAGCCGCGAGCCACTCCCGATGGTGGCCGGGCAGTGGCGTGCAGCATGGGTGGACCTGACCGTGCCGCAGTCAATCACCGAAGACGTGCACTGCGAGGTGACGCTGCGTCTGTCAGGCACCGACGATGTGGTGGCCAAGCACGTCTTCCCACTGAGGGTGGTGGCCGTCGACCTGCCTGATCTGTCGATCACGAACACCCACTGGTTCCACTGCGACGGCCTGGCCCAGTACTACGGGCACGAGGTGTTCAGCGAACCCCACTGGCAGAGCATCGACAACTTCATGGCCTCCGCCGCCGCAATGCGCGTGAACTCCGTACTGACGCCCGTGTGGACACCACCACTGGACACCGCCCGCGGCGGCCTGCGGCTGCCGACGCAACTCGTCGGTATCCGTGACACGGGCGGGGAGCGGTACACGTTCGACTTCTCCCTCCTCGGCCGCTGGCTGGAGCTGTGCCGGCGTCACGGGATGCGCGGCATTGAGGTCGCACACCTGTTCACCCAGTGGGGGGCCGAGGCAGCGCCCGCCCTCTACATCGACACCAAGGACGGGCTGGAGCGTCGCTTCGGCTGGGACGTCGCTGCCACGGATCCCCGGTACCGCACGCTCCTGGAGCAGTTGCTTCCTGGACTCCGCGCGTTCCTGGACGAGAACTGGGGTCTGGAGGATGTCATCTTCCACATATCCGATGAGCCGATGGCTGCCAACCTGGGCACCTACTCCGCGGCCAAGGACGTCGTGTCGGACCTGCTGGAGGGCTGCACCGTCGTGGACGCCATCGGCGACTTCGATCTTTACCAAAAGGGCGTCGTGGCCATCCCGGTCGTGGCCACTGACCACGCCCAGCGTTTTCTTGACGCTGGGGTGAAGCCGTTGTGGCTGTACTACTGCGTCGGGCAGGTGCGAGACGTGGCCAACCGCTTCATGGCTCTCCCCTCCAGCCGCAATCGCGTGCTGGGCACACAATTGTGGCTCGCGGGCGCCCAAGGGTTCCTGCACTGGGGCTTCAACTTCTACAACACGGTCCGATCCGTGCGACCGACCGATCCCTTCCGCGACACGACTGCCGGGGGCGGTTTCTTCGGGGGCGATCCGTTCGTGGTCTACCCCGGGCCCGGGGGGAAGCCGTTGGAATCCATCCGGCACCGGGTCTTCACCGAGGCGATGGATGACCACCGCGCCATGCAGTTGCTGGCGTCTTTGCAGGGGGACGACGCCGTGCGAGCCATTGCGGATCCGAACGGCGACATAACCCTCACGGCCTACCCGAGCGACCCGGACCACTACCGGCAGGTCGCCGCCCGCATCGGCGAGGAGATCACACGCAGCACCGCTCCATGAGGTGAGCCTCGTGCGCCAAGGACGTCTTTCGATACACCCAGCTCCTTCGTCGCGGGGCTACTCAAGAAACGAAACGGGCCGCACACGCACCGCCAAGGAGATCACACGCACCACCGCTCCATGAGTTGAGCCAAGGAGATCACACGAAACACCGCTCCATGACGTGAGCCTCGTGCGCCAAGGACGTCTTTCGATA
>JBBSRQ010000168.1:0-6118 GCA_038242845.1 Propionibacteriales bacterium
CATCCCGAACCCGGAAGTTAAGCCTCTCAGCGCCGATGGTACTGCAGCGGGGACGCTGTGGGAGACTAGGACGCCGCCGGACTTACAAAATACCCCCTGGTTCGCCAGGGGGTATTTTTTTGTCCTTTTCCATTTCCGAGCCGTGGTGTCGCTTCGCGACCGACGGTGAACCGCTATGCCGACATAACGGTTACGTGGTGCTGGGGGCGCCGGTCCACGCTTTCCCGGCCCTGTGTTTCCGGACGTGGGGGCTTCCCCCAGGGGTCTGGCTTCGCTGTGGAGGCCAGATCCCGCTAGGCTGTGCGGGTTGGCCCCGTAGCTCAGGGGATAGAGCACCGCTCTCCTAAAGCGGGTGTCGGAGGTTCGAATCCTCCCGGGGTCGCCAACGAAAGGCGCTTGTTGTGCGCAACCGGCTGCGGACAGGAGGCGCCCCAACCGTGAACGGATTTCAACAGTGGAGTGCCCGTCACCCTGTTGCCTTCTGGGTGAGCCTGGTCTCGCTGGCAATCGTTCTCGGGTGGGCCGTCAGCGGTGGGGGTGTCTTCCTTGCCGCAGCCGTGGTGTCCGGGCTGGTGTGGCAGTACAAGGCCCGGGCGCAATTTCCTGAAGTGGCGATGAGAGGGGCGAGGGGGCGTATCGTGTCGTCGCGCCGCAGCGCCCGTACGGTCGCACTGCCCCCGCTGCTCCTGCCTTCGGGTCCGCACGTGCTGCTGCCGCAGGGACAGAAGATCCAGGTGAGCAAGGAGGGACACCACCTCGACCAGTTGGGCGAGATCCTGGTGGACGCTCAGGTGCGACACACGACAGCCACGCTGCACCGCATGCCGCCTGCGTCGTCGCGGTCCACGAAGGAGCGCGTGCAGGTGAGGATCGAGGACACCCCCGTGGGCGAGCTGACTCCCTACATGGGGGAGCACTTCCTGCCGCTGATCAGGGTGTGCGATGAGCGGGGCATCACAGTGGTGTGCCGCGCGAGCGTGAAGGGCAATCAACTGACGGCGGATGTGGTTCTCGACGCGACGAAGGCCGTTGCGCTGGGCGATGACTGGATCGACGAGCACGTCCTCGGCACACGGAGGCATTGACGGGGGATGGTCTATCCGGCACGAGACGCAGCACAGGACCCGCGCACGAAGTTTCGTGCGCGGGTCCTGTGCGTTGTGCCGGAGGATCAGCTCCCGGCGATGACGTCCCCGGACGGCCAGGTCTCCTTGATGAACGCGGCGACCTCGTCGGAGTGGAGAAGCTCATCGAGCTTGGCCACACCCTCGTTGGTGTTGTCGGTGCGCCACGCCAGGAGGTTGGCATTGGGGTTGCCCTCCACGGCCTCGGTGGCGATGGCGTCGTCAGTGTTCAGACCGGCCGTGAGGATGAAGTTGCCGTTGACGAAGGCGACGTCAATGGCGGGATCCTGCAGTTGCTGCACGATCACCTCGGGCTGATTCTCGGCGAACTTGAACCCGCGCGGGTTCTGCTCATCCGTGAGGCTCAACACGTTGCTGTCGTCGGCGACGTCCTTCAGTTGGCCTTCGGCCTCCAGGACGCGAAGGCCACGGATCTGATTGGCGGCGTCGTTGGTGATGGCAATGGTGGCTCCGTCCGGAACCTCATCGAACGACGCGTACTTGTCCGAAAATGCGGCGTAGGGCTCGATGTGAATACCCGTGCCGTGGTCGAACTTGTAGCCCTTCTCCTTGATCTGGTCCTCAAGGTAGGGGAGGTGCTGGAAGTAGTTGGCGTCAATCTCGCCGGATGCGAGTGCCTCATTCGGCAGGACGAAGTCGTCGAACTCGACGATGTCCAGCTTGATGCCGGCGTCCGCGGCCAACTCACTCTGGACGAATTCCAGGATCTTGGCGTGGGGGACGGGGCTGGCGCCCACCTTGACGGTGGTCAGGCCGCTGTCCGGGTCGGGAGTTCCGGCGGTGGAGTCGCCGCCGCAGGCGCTGAGCATGAGGGCTGAGGCAATGGTGAGGCTGGCCAAGATCTTGCGGAGATTTCGCATGGCGATTTCCTTCTGTCGTGACCGGGGCCCTGCTGGCACCGGTCGCTGAGTATCAGCGGTGGTCGACGCGACGCACGACGGCGTCGCCGATGATCTGGACGAGTTGTACGAACAGCACCAGGACGACGAGGACGACGAGCATGACCTCGGGCTGGAAGCGTTGGTAGCCGTAGTTGTAGGCGAGGCGGCCCAGACCGCCACCGCCGATGAGCCCAGCCATGGCGGAGTAGCCGATGAGTGTGACCAGCGTCGTGGTGACGCTTGCCGCCAACGACGGCCTGGCCTCGGGCAGGAGGACTTTCCACACGGTCTGTCCACGGGTGGAGCCCATCGCGTGCGCGGCGTCGACCTTTCCCGGGTGGACGTCGCGCAGCCCCGACTCGACGAGTCGCGCGAAGAACGGCACGCAGGCGATCGTCAGGGACACGGATGCGGCCAGTGGCCCGATTGAGGTTCCCACGATGAACCGAGTGAACGGCATGAGGGAGACCATGAGGATGGCGTAGGGGACGGAGCGGGTGATGTTGACGATGATCCCGGACAACACGACGTTCACGGCGCGGTTGGCAGCCATGCCGCCGGGCTGGGTGGCGAACAGCACCACGCCCAGTGGGAGGCCAATGAGCACGGTTGCCACACCTGCGATGCCCACCATGAGCAGGGTCTCCACGAACGCCGGCCACAGCGCCGTCGTGAGCGCGGGGTTGGTGAAGAGGTCGTTGAAGAAGCCGGTCATCGGGGCACCTCTGCCGTGGTGGGAACCGACGGTGCCGCCTGGGCGCCGAGTTCTGTAAGGAAGAGCCGAACGCTGTCGGCCTCCATGTGGGGCGGTACGAGAACGCGCATCCTCGAGAACGTGGTCCCGCCAAGACGCTCGACGATGCCCGCCAACACGGGCAAATCCGCCGCAAAGTGCCGCTCTGCAAGGGTGAGCGCCGATGTTGCGCCCGGGTGGGTGGTGTCCAGCACCTCCAGGGCTGAGCCCTCGCCGGGGGACAGTGGGGCACAGGGCGGCAGCTGCAGGAGGACGTCCCCGAGGCGGCTGTCCAGGCGACCCACAACATCTGAGAGTGTGCCGGATTCGACCACGAGTCCGGCCTCCAACAGCGAGACGGAGTCGCAGATGCGCTTGACGACGTGCATCTCGTGCGTGATCACCAGGACTGCGAGGCGCAGGCGTGACTTGATGTCCGCGATCAGGTCGAGGATCTCGTCGGTGGTGCGGGGGTCGAGAGCGCTGGTGGGTTCGTCGCACAGCAGCACATCGGGGTCCGTGGCGAGGGCGCGGGCGATGCCGACGCGTTGACGCTGTCCGCCGGAGAGTTGGGCGGGGTGGGCTTCTGCAGCATCACCGAGGCCGACGAGGCCCAGCAATTCGGTCACCTTGGCGGCACGCTGGCGTCGATCCGCGCCGGCCAGTTCCAGTGGGTAACTGACATTCCCGGCGATGGTGCGGGAGTCGAACAGGTTGGCGTGCTGGAACACCACGCCGAGGCGACGTCGTGCCCGACGCAGTTCGCCGGAACGAACGTTCGCGAGGTCCACACCGTTGATCTCGACGGTGCCGGATGTGGGGCGATCCAGCAGGGCCAGGCATCGCACGAGGGTTGACTTCCCGGCCCCGGACTGGCCTATGACACCGTGCACGGAGTCGTCGGGCACCTCGAGGGTGACACCGTCGAGGGCGCGGATCTCGCGGTTCGCCTGGTGGTAGACCTTCTTCAGGTCCTTGACTGCAATCACTGGAGATCCTCTGTGGGATGTGCCGGAGCTGTTTTCGCTGGAGGTGACGGGGCACACAGGAGTTCCTGTGATGACCGCCCTGGGTGTGCGAGCGCACGTTCCACGTCGACTCAGAGGTTCGAGGAGTGGTCGTCGCTGCGGGTCAGACGCTGGTCAGCGGCAGCACATTCGCACGCGCATCATCATGGCCGGGACTGCAGGGTGCAGGCGGGCAGGAGGAAGGGTGCAGGTGAACACATTGCGAAGTTAGCAGTGAAAGAGGGCTGTCACCAAAACGAGGACGTCGTTGTCCATCGGGTGGGTGAGGACGACCATGGGACCTCAGTGCGTGCGGAGGGCCTGGATGAGGGCGTCCTTGTTCATCGACGAGCGCCCCTGGATGCCGATCTCGGCGGCCCTCTTGTGCAGGTCGGCCACGCTCCAGTCGTCATAGCTGCCGGATTCGGCCCCCCGTGATCCCACCTCGGAGCGCGATGTGTTGGCCGCGGCGTTGGAGATGCGAGCGGCCTTCTCCTTGCTTGCCCCGTCCTCGCGCAGAGCCTCATACATCTCCGGATCCTTGACGCTGGGGCCGGGGTCCTTCTTGCTGTCCTTCGCCATGGTGGCTCCTCTCCTAGCCTTGCAGTCCACACCACGACAGGGTCATCCGGGCTGGGGATTGGCCGTGTTGTGCTGGAGGGTCAGGCGCCCCTGGGATGGGTCATGTCGATGGGGATGACCCACTCATCGAACTGCGCGTCGGTCAGGTAGCCCAGGTCAAGGGCGGCCTCCCGGAGCGAGTTGCCGTCGGCATGTGCCTTCTTGGCGATCTTGGCTGCCTTGTCGTAGCCGATGTGCGGGTTGAGTGCAGTGACCTGCATGAGGTTGCGGTCCAGGTTGTCCTGGATGCGTTCCCTGTTGGCTTCGATGCCGACGGCGCAGTGGTCGGTGAACGCCTCGCAGGTGTCACCGATGAGGCGGATGCTCTCCAACACGGCGTGCGCCATGACCGGCTTGAACACGTTCAGCTGGAAGTTGCCCTGGCTGCCGGCGAAGCCAACGGTGGCGTCGTTGCCGAAGACGCGGGTGGCCACCATGGTCATGGCCTCGGACTGGGTGGGGTTCACCTTGCCGGGCATGATGGAGCTGCCCGGCTCGTTCTCGGGAATGGTGATCTCACCGATGCCGTTGCGGGGGCCAGAAGCCAGCCAGCGGATGTCGTTGGCGATCTTCATGAGCGCCATCGCCAGCACTCGCAGTGACCCGGAGACAGCCACGAGCGCGTCGTGGGCGGACAGGGCGCCGAAGAGGTTGTCTGCCTGGCGGAACGTGTAGCCGGTCTCCGTCGAAATCTTCTCCGCGCACAGGGCTCCGAACCGGGGGTGAGCGTTCAGGCCGGTGCCGACGGCGGTGCCACCGATGGCGAGGTCCTGTAGGCCAAGCTCGCTGTGGCGGACCTGGTCGAGGGCGAAGTCGAGCTGCGCCACCCAGCCGGAGATCTCCTGTCCCAGCGTGATGGGTGTGGCGTCCTGCAGGTGGGTGCGACCCACCTTCACGATGTCGGCGAACTTCTCCGCCTTTTCGTGGAGGACGTCACGGAGGCGGGCGACCCGGTCGTAGAGCAGTTCGTGGAGATCCAGCACGATCGCAATGTGCATTGCGGTGGGGAACGTGTCGTTGCTGGACTGGCCACGGTTGACGTGGTCGTTGGGGTGGACGGGTGACTTGCTGCCCATTTCACCGCCCAGGATCTCGATGGCCCGGTTCGAGATGACCTCGTTGGAGTTCATGTTCGACTGGGTGCCGCTGCCGGTCTGGAAGACCACGAGGGGGAAGTGGTCGTCGAGCTTGCCCGCGACCACCTCGTCGGCGGCGGCGATCAGCGCGTCCACCTGCTCCTTGTCCAGCGGGAGTTCGCCAAGCTCGGCGTTCGCCTGGGCGGCGGCCTTCTTCAGAATGCCCAGTGCACGGATCATCGAGCGACCCCAGACGAAGGTGTCGCGGCCGATCGGGAAGTTGCCGATGCTGCGCTGGGTCTGTGCACCCCAATAACGGTCGGCGGCGACCACAAGGGCGCCCATGCTGTCGGTTTCGTTGCGTGTCTCAACCATGACCCAACCCTATGACCCGGGGGTCGCCGTGTGGATCGCGGGTGGCACTTCCACGAGATCGGGTCGCCCGGGCAGCTCCTCATCCATGCGGGTGATCACACCATGCATCCACAGCAGCGCCACGATCGTCAGCGCAAGCAGCACGCAAAAGGGTGTCGACGAGACGCCCGTGATCACGGTACGGTAGGCAAACAGTGGGGGCAAGAAGAAGCCACCCGGCCACCGAGCATGCCGACGAGACCGCCCACCGAGCCCACGTTGTCGGGGAAGTAGGTGGGGA
>JBBSRQ010000169.1:0-6035 GCA_038242845.1 Propionibacteriales bacterium
GGCACCGCTTCCAGCGAGCTCGTCATTGTGGCCAATCAGGCGCCGGTGGCGGTCATCGGGGAGCCTACGTGCGACAAATTGACGTGCGAGTTCGATGGTTCGGCCTCCTCCGACCCTGACGACTCGATCACGTCGTACCTCTGGGACTTCGGCGACGGTTCTGAACCGGTCACGGGCGATACTTCGACGCATGCGTTTGGTGCGCCGGGCAACTACACCGTGACGTTGACCGTGACTGATGAGGTGGGAGCGACAAACTCGGCAACAACCCAGATTGAGGTCCTTGCCAATAATCCTCCGGTGGCTGTGATTGGTGATCCTTCGTGTGTTGCGTTGGAGTGTTCGTTTGATGGTGCGGCGTCGTCTGATCCGGATACGGGGGATTCGGTGGTGTCGTACATGTGGGACTTCGGTGATGGGTCTGGGCCGGTTTCGGGTGTGACTCCTGCGCACACGTTTGGTGCGGCTGGTGATTATGTCGTCAAGTTGACGGTGACCGATGAGTCGGGTGCTACGGGTGCGGTGACGCATGAGTTGTCTGTTTCGGATGGTTCAGGCCCGGTGACGGCGGCTGCTGTGTTGGTGGACCATGCAGCGGTGATGGCTCAGCAGACTGCGACTCCGAGGGTGACTGTTCCCGCTGGGGTGCAGGCGCAGGATTTGTTGGTGTTGTTCGTGACGACCAGCTTTGCTGCTGATGGTTCAGGTCCGTCTGGTGCTGGAACGTGGGAGTTGGAGCGTCGGGCGGATGCTGCGCCGTTGATGGTTTCGGTGTTCACGAAGGTTGCTGATGGGTCGGAGGCGGGTCAGTCGGTGTCAATGACGTGGCCAGATGGCCAGTCTCGGACTGATCTGACGATGTTGGTGTATCGGGGTGTGGGTGATGCGGGGATTGAGGTGTCGGAGTCCGTTGTGGATGCTGGGACCGCTTCGCATACTTCCCCTGTGGTTGTTGTGCCTGGTGAGAAGCGTGTGGCTGTGTCGTTCTGGGCGGATCGTTCGTCGAGCACGACTGGGTGGACGGCGCCGGCTGGGGTGGATGTGATCTCGACGCAGGTGGGCTCTGGTGGTGGGCGAGTCAGTTCTTTGGTGACCGCTCAGACGGTGGGTGCGGGTTCCTATGGCGGGCTGGTGGCAAAGACCAATGCTGCTGCTGCACGTGGTGCTGCCATCACCCTCGTCCTCGCACCAAGCACAACGGTCGGCGCCGACGCGGTCTAGGCGGGTACTTACTGTTTGCACCGACGGGAACAAGCGAGACGCCTAGCACCCAGGACTGCAAAGTCTTGGGTGCTAAGGCGTCTCGCGTGAGTTCGCGCCGCCAGAGGATTGCGTCCTACGCGGTGGTTACCCCTGCAGCAACTCGAGCAGGTAGTGGCCGTAGCCCGAGTTCGTCAACTGCGCAGCGCGCTCGCCAAGCTCTGCGTCGGTCAAGAAGCCCTGCCGCCATGCGGCCTCCTCGGGACACCCCACCTGGAGTCCCTGACGAGCCTGCATTGTGCGCACGAAGCTGCTGGCGTCATGCAGCGAATCGAAGGTTCCGGTGTCCAACCACGCGGTTCCCCGCGCAAGGACGGAGACCTGCAGGCGACCTTGCTCCATGTACACACGGTTCACGTCAGTGATCTCGTACTCACCTCGCGCCGACGGCCTCAGCCCGGCAGCAATCTCCACGACGCCGGCGTCGTAGAAATACAGTCCGGGCACTGCGTAGCTGGACTTCGGGTGGGTTGGCTTCTCCTCGATTGATACGGCCCTGCCGGTGTCATCGAACTCCACAACGCCGTACGCGCTCGGGTCCGCAACCCAGTATCCGAACACCACCGCCCCGTCGACGTCCACGCAGTTCTGCAATTGGGTGCCGACTCCCTGACCGTGGAAGATGTTGTCGCCCAGTACGAGGCACACCTTCTCGGCTGCAAGAAAGTCCGCGCCGATGGTGAATGCCTGAGCGAGCCCGTTGGGTTCAGGCTGTACCTCGTACTCGATGCTCATACCGAACTGACTGCCGTCACCCAACAGGCGGTGGAATGCATCCTGTTCGTGAGGAGTGGTGATGATGAGCACTTCCCTGATGCCAGCGAGAATCAGGGTGGTCAACGGGTAGTAGATCATCGGCTTGTCGTAGACCGGCAATAGTTGTTTGCTGGTTGCGATCGTGATCGGGTGCAGTCGCGTGCCCGAGCCGCCAGCCAGAATGATGCCTCGCATGTGGCAGTGTCCCATGGGGCCAATGCCTACACTGCGGCCATGACCAAGATGTTGTGCACTGGGGGAGCCGGGTTCATCGGCAGCAACTTTGTCCGACTTGTACTCGAGACGTCCGACGACGAAGTTACGGTCCTCGACGCACTGACCTACGCCGGCCACAAGGAGTCGCTGGCGGACCTTGACCCCAAGAGGGTGACGTTTGTTCAAGGTTCCGTCACCAATTCTGAATTGGTGGACGAGTTGGTGGACAAAAACGACGTCGTGGTTCACTTCGCGGCGGAATCCCACAACGACAATTCTTTGAACGATCCGAGTCCCTTCATCCAGACCAACCTGGTGGGCACCTTCGAACTGCTGGAGGCGGTGCGTCGCCATGGGCGGCGCTACCACCACATTTCCACCGACGAGGTCTACGGGGACCTCGAACTGGATGATCCTGAGCGCTTCACGGAAACCACGCCGTACAACCCTTCCAGTCCGTACTCGGCCTCCAAGGCTGGATCAGACATGCTGGTGCGTGCCTGGGTGCGATCGTTCGGTGTGCAGGCCACGCTGAGCAACTGCTCCAACAACTACGGCCCGCGCCAGCACGTGGAGAAGTTCATCCCACGCCAGATCACCAATCTCATCGACGGGATCCGTCCGCGGCTCTACGGTGCCGGACTGAATGTGCGGGACTGGATCCATGTGGACGACCACAACCATGCCGTCCTGAGGATTCTCGAGGCGGGAAGGATCGGGGAGACGTACCTCATCGGGGCGGATGGTGAGATGAACAACAAGGCCGTCATCGAGTTGATACTGGAGTTGATGGGCCAGGACAGCGCGGGATACGACCACGTCGCTGACAGGCCGGGGCACGACATGCGCTACGCGATCGATCCCACCCGGATGCGGGAGGAGCTCGGATGGGAGCCCCTCTACAAGGATTTCCGCTCCGGACTGGCGGCCACCATCGAGTGGTACCGCAACAACGAATCGTGGTGGCGTCCCATGAAGGAGGCCACGGAGGCCAAGTACGCCGCGGCGGGGCAGTGATGGGCAACGACCGCGCAGCGGGAGTCCGTGAGACCGCAATCCCGGGCCTGCTCGTGGTCGACCTGACGTTGCACGGTGATGATCGGGGCTGGTTCAAGGAGAACTGGCAAAAGGTCAAGATGACGGGTCTGGGCCTGCCCGACTTCGGGCCGGTCCAGCACAGTGTTGCCATGAACACGCGAGCCGGTGTGACCCGTGGATTCCACGCGGAACCATGGGACAAAATGGTCTCCATCGCGCATGGACGGATCTTCGGTGCGTGGGTTGACCTGCGTGTGGGGCAGTCCTTCGGCACGGTCGTGACCCTTGAGTTGGGTCCAGAAACCGCCGTCTTCGTGCCACGGGGAGTGGCCAACAGCTACCAGACACTGGCCGACGACACCGTCTACTCCTACCTCGTCAACGACCACTGGAGCCCTGAGAAGCGCAGTGAATACGGCTACGTCCACCTCGCCGATCCGTCACTGGCGATTCAGTGGCCCATCCCGCTCTCCGAGGCGACCCTGTCCGACGCTGATGCTGCCCACCCATTGCTCGCTGATGTCGCCCCGGTGCAGGCGCGGAGCATCGTGGTGATCGGGGCGGATGGCCAGCTCGGCAGCGCCCTCATGGCGCTATTGCCCGGTGCTGTCGGCCTGAATCGTCCAACGCTCGACCTTGGCGACCCGGAATCCATTGCGTCCGTTGGCTGGTCGAAGGTCGGGACCATCATCAATGCTGCGGCGCACACCGCGGTGGACGACGCCGAAACGCCGGATGGTCGACGAGCCGCCTGGGCCGTGAACGTCACGGGTCTGGCCGCGCTGTGTCGGGTCGCGGCCGAGCGTCGCATCACCCTCGTCCATGTCTCCAGCGACTATGTCTTCGACGGGGTCGTCGCAGAGCACGACGAGGACGAGCCGCCGTCTCCTCTCGGCGTCTACGGCCAGACCAAGGCAGCCGGCGACGTTCTCGTGGGGCAATTGCCCCAGCACCTCCTGGTACGCACCAGTTGGGTCATCGGCACCGGCCGCAACTTTGTGTCCACCATGGTGGGCTTGGCCGAGCGCGGCGTCTCCCCGGCGGTGGTCGACGATCAGTTCGGACGACTGACCTTCGCCCACGACCTCGCCGCCGGCATCGTGCACCTGCTCGACTCCGGCGCGCCCGCTGGCACCTGGAACCTCACCAATACCGGGCCGGTGCAGTCGTGGGCCGACATTGCGCGCGATGTGTTTGAGATGTGCGGCAGGCAGCGCAAGGACGTCCGCCCGGTGACGACCGAGGAGTACGCGGCGCTGTACTCCGACCGCCCCATGGCACCGCGGCCGCGTCACAGTGCGCTCTGCCTCGACAAGATCGGCACCTCGGGCTTCGTGCCTGGGGACGCGAAAGATCGGCTGGAGTCCTACGTCGCGGAGCTGTTGCGTCAAGGATGACTGACCGGGTTGGGTAGGTTGCCACCATGAGTGACGATCCGACCCCGATGCTCGATCCCCACCTCGAGGTGGCCCGCTATGGCAAGAAGCACGATGGCGACCGCTTCGTCGGTTTCTGGTTGGCGTTGGTGATCGAGGGTCGCCAGTACCGTCTCCGACCGGACATCAGGCAAACGCGCCGGGTCATCGAGCGTTTCTTCTCCGGGCGCGAGATCCAGGCGGCCGTCGCATCAGCTGGCGAGGAGGCGGTCAACGATCAGCTGCGAGACGCGGCCGCTGTGTACTTCGACTCCTGTCTCACGGATCCGCAGTATGCGAACACGATGTGGCGCATGAACCGCATCGAGCCGGAGAAGCTGAGGGACAAGATGGCGCGCGACGCCGCCAACGCCCTGGCTTTGATGGCCGATGCAGGCGTGTTGGAGGGTGCTGCACGTCGCCTCCCAGCCCTGCTGACCGACGGTTTCCTGCGGGCCGTGGCGCCGCACGGGGCCGACGAACTCGGCGCCGCTGTCGCCGGGAATCCATCAGCGCGGCGCGCTATGGAGGCGGCGGGGGAGGAATGAGCCGGTGACGTGGCCCTGTTACGCGACGGTCTCCCGGCGGTTCCGGTCCATCAGCGAATGGACTGCGCACAGTAGAAGGAGCGCCAGACCTGCTCCGCTGATCGACGACGTCACAGTGGCGAACACGAGGGCGCGACGGTCGGACGAGTCATGCATCGTGGCCACCCTCAGGCCCACAGCCAACAGTGCGCTCCCGAAGAAGACCGCAGGTGCCAGAGCTGCCAGGTTGGGCTGACGACGCGGTTTCGGATTGGTGCTGGGCTGGCGGAACCCAGCCCAGAGCACCACGGCCGAACCGACGGCCCCGCTGGCGTATTGCAGGTAGCGGTATCCGGCCATCGGCCCCCGGGGGCTCGGGTACATCGCTGACAGCGGCCCAATGGAACTCGTCAGGTGACCTGCATGGGTCACGGCATCCCACAGGACGTGGGTGGCTGCGCCGATGATGATAGCGAGTGCCACAACCCACCATGCGGGGTGCGGTCCCACAGGGAGCCGCCACCGTGTGCGGACGGGCGTGGGTGCCATGTCGTGCAAGCTGGGTGCCAACGCCCGCCACACCATCCACATCGCCAGTCCCAGCACGAGGTCCCAGGTGACGATGCTCAGGACGTCGTGGGTAACCAACCGCGGGATCGAGCCGCCGCGGGGCAGGAAGTAGGGAAGATCCGGGCTCATGGCCCCGGCAGCCAGGGCGGCGAAGGGCAGACGTGAGCGTCCGCGCAGCGGAAGGATGGCGGCGACGTGGGCGGGAGTAAACGGCATGGCCCATGAAGGTTAGCGCTTGGCCCGCCTTCGAAAC
>JBBSRQ010000170.1:0-6017 GCA_038242845.1 Propionibacteriales bacterium
CAAAACGGTTCCGGGGTCAGCTGCCACTGGACGTGGACGATCATCGTTGATCCGCGGCCATCATAGCCGCAGCCGAGCGCCCTCCGGCAACTGGGCTCGCCGACACGCCGTCGAACTTCCGCGACTCCCACCGCCCCCTCCCCGGCACCCGCTCACGCAGTGCAGAGATGACAGCGGGGAAACAGAAACGGCCCACCCCCGCATGGGGATGGGCCGCTTCTGCGAGTCAGGGACTCAGGGTCACTTGACCTCAACGGTGGCGCCGGCGGCCTCGAGGGCCTCCTTGGCCTTGTTCGCTGCGTCCTTGTCAACCTGCTCCAGGACAGCCTTCGGGGCGCTCTCAACGAGGTCCTTGGCTTCCTTGAGTCCGAGCGAGGTGAGCGCGCGCACCTCCTTGATGACTGCAATCTTCTTCTCGCCACCGGAGGTGAGGACGACGTCGAACTTGTTCTGAACTTCCTCCTCCTCAGCGGCAGCGCCGCCTGCGGCCGGGGCGGCAGCAGCGGCAACGGGGGCTGCTGCGGTGACGCCGAAGGCATCCTCGAACAGCTTCACGAACTCGGAGAGCTCGATGAGGGTCATTTCCTTGAAGGCATCAAGAAGGTCGTCGTGGCTGATCTTCGCCATAATGGTGTTCCTTTCGGTAAATCGTCAGCAGCGCGAGCTGCAACGGATCATTCCGCAGCTGCTGCTGCTTCTTCGGTGTCCGCCTCGGCGGAGGGAGCGGCGTCACCATCGGCGACGTCAGTCGTGGCCTCAACTGCTGCACCGGCACCGCCGATGAGAGAGGGGTCGGCCTGCGCGGCGGTCTCCAATGCACCAAGGGCGCGTGCGCCCTGGGCCAGCGGAGCGGCGAGCATGTATGCGGCCCTGGACAGGTTGGCCAGGAGGGCCCCTGCCATCTTGCTGAGCAGAACCTCGCGGGATTCGAGATCCGCGAGCTTGAGCACTGCCTTGGCGTCAAGGAACTTGCCGTCCATGACGCCGCCCTTGATGACAAGGGCGGGGTTTGCCTTTGCGAAGTCACGCAGACTCTTGGCGACGGTTGCAACGTCTCCAGAGATGAACGCGATGGCCGTGGGACCGACGAGGGTGTCTTCGACGCCCTCGATCCCGGCTTCCTTGGCGGCAATCGCGGCAAGGGTGTTCTTCGCAACGGCGTAGGTGGCGTTCTCACCGAGGGATCGACGCAGATTCTGCAGATCCTTGACGGTGAGACCGCGGTAGTCGGTCAGCACCGTGGCAGCGGAGCTGCTGAATGCTTCAGCGAACTCTGCGACCTTGGCGGCTTTGTCCGGCCTCGCCATTGGGTCTCCTTTCCTTCTCGTGTATCGCCGGATTCGTCCTGGATGGATGGTTCCGGCACCGATTCACGACTGGTGAGAGACAAAATGCCCCGTCGCCGGTGGGCGCGGGGCATGAGTAGCAGCTCGAGCGATCACCTGCGCGGGTGCCCCTTGGAGGGGCATCAAGACGTCTATCACCTGCGGTCTTCGGTAGTTCGAACCCTAACGCTCCACGAGTGTTCGCACCAAATCGTCAGTACGCCAACGCAATGACGAGTCGCTCAACATGACGGTTGCGGTCTGGGTGGATGGCGACGGCTGCTGTCGGCGAAGTTCATTGCGACCGCTGCCCGTCGACATCGACCACGCCATCCTCATCCACGCGAACGCCCCCGGCGATCCGAAGGTGTGGCAGTTCCACTGGCCGACACCCACCCGCGTCTTGAACGATTCCACGCTCGAAGTGACCTTGCCGCTCCTATAGTCGGGGACGCACCTGAACGCGTCCGGTGCCTGCCCACTGGGCGGATTCCTTGGGCTCGGTCAGTCGACGCGCTGGCCACCTGCTGAGACAACAGGAGGGTGCGCAATGACAGCCACCGCCAGCTTTGACAAGGATGCGACGCCGACAGCCGTCCCGCTCCGTTCGAAGGGCAGACGGCCCAGCCAGAGAAGGGGCAGCCGCAGCGAAACCATCGCCGGCCTGCTCTTCATCAGCCCATGGATCATCGGCTTCCTGGTCTTCACCGTCATCTCCATGAGCTACAGCCTGATCCTCTCGTTCACGAACTACGACCTGGTGACCAACTCGATGAGCCCGGTCGGGGCGGCGAACTACGCCCGGTTGTTTGACGACCCGCGGGTACTGACCTCTCTGGGCAACACGTTCACCTACGCCATCATGGCCGTTCCCGTGGAGTTGGCGATGGCCATGCTGATGGCCCTTGTGTTGAACTCCGTCAAACGGGGGGCTGGACTGTTTCGGATCATCTACTACCTGCCGAAGATGACACCCGCGGTCGCGACCGCCGCGGTGTTCCTCCTGTTGCTCAACGGCAACCAGGGTGCCATCAACAAGGCACTCGCGGCCGTCGGCATCCAGGGCCCGCAGTGGCTGCTTGACCCCGCGTGGGTGAAGCCGTCGATCGTGATGATGTCGGCATGGGCCGTGGCCGGATCCGCCGTGATTCTGTTGGCGGCACTGCAGAGCGTCCCCAACGACCTCTACGAGTCCGCGTCGCTGGATGGCGCCGGGCCCTGGAGCCGCTTCGTCCGCATCACCATCCCAATGATCTCGCCGACGCTGTTCTTCCTCATCATCACCCTCAGCATCACGGCACTCCAGGTCTTCGACCAGGCCTACCTCTTGTTCTACCGCGACGGCGCGGACTCCGCCGCACCGGAGGCGGCCCTGTTCTTCGGCGTGTACCTGTACCAGCAGGCTTTCCAGCAGTTCAACTTCGGCCTCGCTGCAGCCATGGCCTGGCTCCTGTTCATCATCATCATGCTCATCACCGTGGTGCAGTTGACGGTGGGCAACAAGCTCGTCTACTACGAATCGGGGGACAAGTGAGCATCGAGTTCGAGTCCGGACCCGACATGACGATCTTGAGAATGGCCGACGAGGCGGCTGATCCCATCACCCGCCGGGCAGAGCTCCCACCCAACAGGCGCTCAGGGTTCGAATGGTGGCGGGTTCGCAGCGGCGCGTTCGAGGTCCTGCGCTGGGCTGTCCTCATCGCACTGGCGCTGCTGTTCATGTACCCGCTCCTGTGGCTCGTGAGCGCCAGCTTCAAACCCCGGGGTGAGGTCTTCGACAACAAGTTGATCCCGGAGACCTTCACGCCGGGCAACTACGTGGAGGTGTGGTCCCAGCTGCCCCTGATCAACTGGCTCGGCAATTCGATCTTCATCGCGGTGGCCGGCGCGCTGCTCATGACCGTCGCGTCGTCGGCCGTCGCCTTCGGGTTCGCCTACTTCCGTTTCCCGGGGCGCAACATCCTGTTCGGTCTCGTGCTGGCCACGATGATGCTGCCGGGAGCCGTCACCCTGATCCCCAACTACCTCATCTGGAAGTACCTCGGGTTCCTGGGGACCAACGTTCCGCTCTGGGGCAGCGCGCTGTTCGGATCCGCGTTCTACATCTTCCTGATGCGCCAGTTCTACATGGGTATCTCGCGGGATCTGTTCGAGGCCGCACGGATCGATGGTTGTGGCTACTTCGGGCTGTTTCGCCGCATCGCCTTCCCGCTGGCCCTGCCCAGCGCGATCATCGTGTTCCTGTTCGAGTTCCAGGCCTCTTGGAACAACTTCTCGGGGGCGCTGATCTACCTCAACTTCGGCACCGTGGACAGCTACACGGTGCCTCTGGGTATCAACTACGCAATGAGCAAGTATTCCCCCACTGCGGGGGGCCAGGGCGACTACCAGTACGTGATGGTCACGGCACTGGTGGTGACACTGCCGATGCTGATCATGTTCGCGTTCGGGCAGAAGTACTTCATCAAGGGCATCTCTGCCGGAGGCGTGAAGGGCTGAACCAGCACGTGGGACGAAGCAGGGTCCGGGCCTCAGCCCGGACCCTGCTCTTTCACGATTGTTGACCGGATCAGTTCAGGGCGTCCCAGTCGCGCATCGCCGTGGCCTGCGCGTTCGTGAGAGCCTCCTTGGCCGACTGCTCCCCACTCAACACGACGCCCGCCGCATTCTTCAGTGCGTCGTTGATCTGCTGACCCACCGGGGAGGCCCCGACTGAACGAGTGTCCTCCAGCGTCTCGTAGGTGGCGGCGATCATCTTGTCGAAACCCGCGTTACCGGTTTCGACGACATGTGCCTCGCGAATGGCCTGGTCGGCACTCGGGACCCCGGTGAAGATCCCCGTGTTGATCGAGTCGTTCTTCTTCACCGTCTCGGCCCGGGCGTCTCCGGCAGCCTTCCATGCGTCGAGGCTCGTGACCGTGGTCAACCACTTGCACCCGGCAACCGGGTTTTTGGCCGTGGCCGGGATCGCCAGGGCCGTACCGCCTGCCATGGCGAACGCCTGGCCGTCGATGTCCCTCACGGGTGTCGCGTCGAGTTCGACGTCGGCCTTGGAGTCCGACAGGACGTTGATGTACCACTGCGCCCACATCGCGGCGCCCGCCTGGTCGGTGACGTACTGGTTCTTGGCCCCGAAGACGTCCCACGTGTCCTTGAACGACTTGACCTCGGTGTAGCCGCCCTGCGCGTCGAGGAGATCCGTCAGGAAGGTCATGGCCTCGATGTTCTTCGGGTCGTCCAGCGTTGGTCTACCGTCACCGTCCATGACGTTGCCGCCATAGATCTTCATCCAGGTGGCGACCGAGCCGGGCATGTCCGGGTCGAAGCCCAGCGTGGTGGGCTGCTTCCCGTTCAGGACCGTCATCTTCTTCGCCGCAGTGATGAGCTCGTCCGGCTTGGAAGTGTCCAGGTCCGAGGCCGTCACGCCCGCCTTGTCTGCGACGCGCTTGTTGACGATGATGATGTTCGGCTGGAAGAACTGCGGCGCGCCGTAGATCTTGCCGTCCCAGCTGGCTTCGTTCGCCACGGCCTCGTACCAGTACTCGCCCGGCTTCACGTCCTGCGCGGCGAAGCATTCATCCAGCGGCATCAGAAGTTTCTTCTGCGCAAAGGTGGCGATCGAGCTGCGATCCATCTGCACCACGTCCGGGAGGTTTCCGGCCGCGGACAGAGCCGCGAATTTCTGGGGGTCGAAGCTGGTGGTGTCCATCTCGACCGTGACACCGTCCATCTGCTCCGCCGCCATGTCCGAGCGGGACTTGCCCACCTCGTCACTCGGGTTGAACCCCATGGTCTTCAGCGTGCCCTCAGGCTTCGCCGTGAAATCGACTCCTGCACCACCCTGCTCCTCGCCGGCTCCGCCTCCTCCGCACGCTGTGAGCGCCAAGGCACATACCGCCGCCGCAGCGAATCCCCGCCTCATCCGAATCATCAACCGTTCCTTCCCGAGCAGAGTGAACCCGCAACCTTTGAGTTCCGTTGACGCCACACTATGTTTCAGACGGTCCACGGGGGCTGCTGACGGATTCTTCGTCTTCAACCTTTTCCCCACATGACCGCGCGCTCGGCAACGTCACAGAGGCGCCCTGCAAGGTGCGTGGATGGGACAAGGGCAGTGCCCGCGCAGCAGGCTTGCACCCGGAGCTTCTTCGCCAGGGTTTCTGACGGGGACGAAAAACGGACGGGCTGGGCGCCTTTCGGCACCCACCCCGTCCGCGGTTCACGCTGTGGTTGATCAGTCCTCGGCAGGCTTGGTGGCCGAACCATCGACGAGCACGCTGGGGCTCATCGTGGCGGACACCGCAACCTTGCGCAGGTAGCGACCCTTCGAAGCCGACGGCTTGAGGCGCATCACTTCGTCGAGGACGGCGAAGTAGTTGTCGGCCAACTGCTCAGCCGTGAACGACGCCTTGCCAATCAGGTACTGCAGGTTGCCGTGACGGTCAATGCGGAATTCGATCTTTCCGCCCTTGATGTCGGAGACGGCCTTGGTGACGTCCATGGTGACGGTGCCCGTCTTGGGGTTCGGCATGAGGCCACGAGGGCCGAGGACGCGGCCGAGGCGGCCAACCTTGCCCATGAGGTCGGGCGTGGCCACGACGGCGTCGAAGTCGAGGTAGCCGCCAGCCACCTTCTCGATCAGCTCGTCGCTGCCCACCTCGTCGGCGCCTGCAGCCAGGGCAGCCTCCGCGC
>JBBSRQ010000171.1:0-5926 GCA_038242845.1 Propionibacteriales bacterium
ACCGGTGGTGGGATCGACGGCGGCCAGTGGCTCGTCGGATCCGGCCGCCATCGGGCTCGCCGGGCACGTGGCCGTGTGGCGCGACGTCATCGGCGCGATCGTCGAGCGCCGCCGCCCCCTCGTGGATGCGGTGGAGGGTGCCAAGGTCACCCGGTTGATCAGCGCGATCCACGAGGCGGCCCGGATGGGGTGCGCGGTCCGGCCGGCAGAGCTTCGCTGAGCGTGGCCGACGGGGGCGGGCGGGAGTTCCCGTCCTCCCCGGTCCGGCCCGGATGTTCGATAGGCTGCGGCAACGTCTGGAAGGGGACTTACACCATGGGTCTGCAGAATGAACTGCTCGGCTATGCCACCTCGGTTGGAGACATGTTCCGCAAGCGCGTGGCGGAGACGCCCGACGTCCTGGCGTTCATGGAGCCCGATCGCGCGGAGGGTCCCAACACGTGGACCAGTTTCACGTGGAGGCAAACCGGGGACGTTGTTGATGCGCTGGCAGCAGGTCTGCTGAGCCGCGGCCTGGCGCATGAGGAGCGCGTCGGCATCATCTCGAGCACACGGTTGGAGTGGATCTACCTCGATCTGGCCATCGCCTGCGCCGCCGGCGCCACCACGACGGTCTACCCCAACACCGCGGCGGGGGACGTCAGCTACATCCTGCAGGACTCCGGGTCCGTGATCGTGGTGGCCGAGAATGCTGAGCAGCTCGCCAAGGTGGTGGAGAACAATGAGCTCGATGCCCAGGTACGCACCATCATCGTCCTGGACGCCACCGGCATTGACGAGACTGATCGCGTCATCAGTTATGCCACCCTCCGCCGCGAGGGTCAGGAGGCGCTGAAGGCGAACCCCACCATGGTGGATGACGCCATCGCCAGCACACACCACGACAGCCTGAGCACCCTGATTTACACCTCCGGAACCACTGGCCAGCCCAAGGGCGTACGCCTCAACCACTCGTGCTGGGTCTACGAGGGTGCGGCAACCAAGCACTGGGACATCCTCTCGCCCGAAGACCTGCAGTACTTGTGGCTGCCACTCAGTCACGTGTTCGGCAAGGCGCTGCTCGCCGTCCAGCTCTCCTACGGATTCGGCTCAGCCGTCGACGGCCGCATCGAACGCATCGTCGCGGGCCTCGGTGAGGTCAGGCCCACCTTCATGTGTGGCGCCCCGCGCATCTTCGAGAAGGTCCGCGCTGCGGTGGTGACCGGCTCGGGACTCAAGGGCCGCATCGCCCACTGGGCCTTTGCCGTCGGCGCCCAGGCCCGGCCGTACCGACTCGAGGGACGAGACATGCCGAAGCTGCTGGGCATCCGGTACAAGGTGGCCGACAAACTCGTCTTCAGCAAGCTCAAGGACAAGCTGGGTGGGCGCATACGGTTCCTCATCTCCGGCTCGGCGAAGCTGTCCTCCCAGGTTCAGCAGTGGTTCTACTCGGCGGGCATCCTGGTGGTGGAGGGCTACGGCACCACCGAGACCAGCGCCATCGCATTCCTCAACGTGCCCACGGATCCGAAGTTCGGCACGGTCGGCAAGGCCGTGCCCGGCATCGAGGCGAAGCTGGCCGATGACCATGAGGTGCTGATCCGTGGCCCGATCGTCACGTCCGGCTACCACAACCTGGACGACGTGACGGCGGAGGCGTTGGTGGACGGCTGGTACCACACCGGCGACATCGGAGCCTTCGACGCCGACGGCAACCTGTCGATCACCGACCGCAAGAAGGACCTCTTCAAGACCTCCGGGGGCAAGTACGTCGCCCCGCAGAAGGTGGAGGGTGCCATCACCACGAACATCCCGTACGTATCGCAGGCAGTGGCCGTCGGGGACGGGCGCAAGTACTGCGCCGCCCTGCTGGTGCTGGATCCCGTCCTGCTGGAGAAGTGGGCGCAGAAGCGCTCTTTGGCGCACCTCAGCTACGCGGAACTGACACAGCTGCCGGAGATCCGGGAGTCGATCGGCCGCCAGGTGGAGAAGGCCAACGTGCGGTTGGAGCGCTGGGAAACGGTCAAGCGCTTCGCCATCCTCGACACGGAGTTGACGGTGGACAACGACGGCGTCACACCGAACATGAAGATCCGCAGGTCTGCTGTGGCCAATCAGTACGCCGACATCGTCGAGTCGCTGTACGACAAGGAAGACTGAGTTGTTCCTGTTCCGCTGCCCCCTGCGCTGGTCCGACCTCGATGCGCAGGGGCACGTGAACAATGCCCTGCTCCTGGATTACATGCAGGAGGCACGCGTCGCGTTCTTCCGCGCAGGACCCACCTCCGCGTTGCTGGACTCCGGCGTCGTCGTGGTGGGACACCAGGTGGAGTACCGCTCAGCCATCGAGTACAGCGATGGCGGTGTCGACGTGGACCTGGGCATTGCCTTGATGGGGGGAGCCCGCTTCGAGGTGGCCTACGACATCTCTCAGGACTCACGCCTCGTGGCCCGTGCGCGAACAGTGCTGTGCCCCTACGATTTCGGCACCGGCCGGCCCATCCGTCTCAGCGAGGCGGACAGGGGCTACCTGGGCACGGCACGAGTTGATGTCGAACCGTTGCGTCGGATCCCCTCGGTCGCGCTGAGGGGTCGGGGGACCGTCACCGACCTCGTCGTGCGCTGGTCCGACCACGACTCCTTCGGACACGTGAACAACGTCAAGATGTATGACTACCTGCAGCAGGCCCGAATCGAGGTCACCTCCCACTGGGACCCGACGATGGCCAGGGCAGGGGCGGGCGACTCGCCGTACATGTGGCTCGTGGCGCGCCAGGACGTCGACTATGTCGCCCAGATGTCCCACCGGCTGACGCCCCACGCCGTCCGGACCGCGCCGGTGGCGATCGGGACCTCGTCGATGACACTGTCCGTGGAGGTGTTCGACCCTGCCGACGACACCGTCTTTGCCCGTGGCCGCACGGTGCTGGTCTGTGCGGACCGGCAGCTGCGGCCGGTCCCGCTGCCGCCGTTGATCAGGCAACGGCTGGAGCCGCACCTGCTCGACTGAGACGGTAGTTGTGGTCGATGGCCGCCTCGAGGGCGCGGCCACGCACGAGCCATGCCGTGGAGAAGGTGCAGATGGCCATCGTCTCCAACCAGAAGATGGGCCGGAAGCGGCCCATCGCGAAGATGACCTCAATGGGCAGGAACTGCCAGATCCCGATGGCCACGGTTGCCGCCACGATGATGACGCCGCAGACCCTGTAGAGCCGAATCCGGCTGGCGGCGCCGTGCGTCGAGACGACGCTGCGCGGCAGCAGGACGAGGCAGAAGAAGGCGAGGGCCACGAAGAACACGGTGGCGCCGATGCCGTGCACCGTCGCGGCTGGTCGCGGCCCGATGATGCACTGGACGAGTGTGCAGCGGTCGTCGTTGCGCGGGGTGATGGGGGAGAAGGCGATGATCAGTGCTGCGACTCCAGCAATTTTGCCCACCCGCCGGTCGGAGCGCAGGTCGTCGTCCCTGTCACTGAAACCCCGATAGCTCCACAGGAACACGGCCATGGTGATCAGCGTGCCCACCATGAGATCCCTGACAGGGGTGTAGTAGTACTCCGACAGGCTGCCGCGGATGGATGACTGGGTCAGGAGGCTCCAGGCCAGCATGGAGGCAGGCAGGAAGTAGCCCAGGAGACCGATGACGCGTCCCGTGGTGAGGAACGACACCACGAGTTGGTGGCTCGCGCGTCCGGTGGTGGTGTGGTCATACCCTTGGCGGGCTGTGGTGCGGCCCCTGGTGCTGCCCTGCGCCGAGATGGTGTCCTGGGGAGGGCTCGCGAACTCGCGATGGCCCAGCATCTGCCTCACCGTCATTCCAACCTCCCCTCCCATGTGCCTCGAACGCCGGAGTCATCCTGTCATATCCCCACAGTGCCACCGTCGACGCCCATGCCTGCCCCCCACCCCTAGAAACTCGCTCGCACGGGGTGAGGCTGGCCTGCTAATGTGAACGTTCACTCACTGACGCGCGCAACCTCGGAGGAATGAGATGGCTGACAGCCGCGAACCACTGCTCATGGGCATCGACTTCGGCACCCTTTCCGGCCGCGCCGTCGTCGTGCGCGCCCGCGACGGCAAGGAGCTGGGCTCTGCCGTCCACGATTACAGTCATGCGGTCATGGAGACGGAACTGGGCGCCGGCGACGGCCGCCGGTTGGGTCCGGACTGGGCTCTGCAGAACGCCGATGACTACCGGGAGGTGTTGCGCGTAGCCGTCCCGGCAGCCATCGCGAACGCCGGGGTGGATCCCGCCGACGTAGTGGGCGTTGGCACCGACTTCACCGCCTGCACCATGGTGCCCGTCACCGCCGACGGCATCCCGCTGAGTGAACAACAGCGGTTCGCCAACACCCCGCACGCCTACGTGAAGCTGTGGAAGCACCACGCGGCGCAGCCGCACGCAGACCGCATCACCGCGCTGGCGCACGAACGGGACGAGCCGTGGATCCCGCGGTACGGGGGCCTGATTTCTTCCGAGTGGGAGTTCGCCAAGGGGCTGCAGTTGTTCGAGGAGGCCCGCGACGTCTACGACGCCATGGACCACTGGGTGGAGGCGGCCGACTGGATCGTGTGGCAGCTGTGCGGCACCTACATCCGCAACGCCTGCAGCGCCGGGTACAAGGGCATGCTCCAGGACGGCCAGTACCCGAGCGTCGCCTACCTGGAGGCGTTGTCCCCGGGATTCGGCAGCTTTGTCACCGACAAGGTGGAGCACCCCATCGGTGAGCTCGGTGCGCGCGCTGGTGGACTCACAGCAGAGGCAGCCGGCTGGACCGGATTGCGCGAAGGCATCGCCGTGGCCGTCGGCAACGTCGACGCGCACGTCACTGCGCCCGCTGCGCAGGCGACGGCACCGGGCCAACTCGTGGCCATCATGGGCACCTCCACCTGTCACGTCGTCAACAGTGACCAGCTGCGTGAGGTGCCGGGCATGTGTGGTGTCGTGGACGGCGGCATCATCGCAGGTCAGTTCGGCTACGAGGCAGGCCAGTCCGGGGTTGGGGACATCCTCGGCTGGTTCGTCACCAACTGCGTGCCTGGGCCCTACTCCGACGCTGCGCGTGCCGCGGGCCAGAGCGTGCACGAGTACCTCACCTCGCTCGCCGAGAAGCAGGAGGTGGGGGAGCACGGCCTCGTGGCGCTGGACTGGCACTCGGGCAACCGCTCCGTCCTGGTGGACCATGAGCTCTCCGGCGTCATGATCGGGCAGACGCTCGCCACGAAACCGGAGGACCAGTACCGCGCGCTCGTGGAGGCCACGGCTTTCGGGACCCGCAGGATCGTGGACGCGTTCACCACCTCCGGTGTCGACATCACCGAGTTCATCGCGGCCGGTGGCCTGCTGCGCAACCCGTTCCTGATGCAGGTCTACTGCGATGTGCTCGGGATGCCACTGTCCGTGGTCACGTCCGAACAGGCCCCGGCACTGGGCTCGGCGATCCATGCGGCAGTGGCCGCCGGTCTGTACCCGGACGTCGACGCCGCGGGCAAGGCGATGGGCAACCGGCGCGAAGGCGCGTACACACCCGAGGCGGCTGCCGTCGAGGCCTACAACCGGCTCTACGACCTCTACTTGGAGGTCCATGACCATTTCGGGCGCGAGAGCCGCCACATCATGCATTCGCTGCGTGCCCTGCGGCGCGAAGCCCATGCCAGGACGCAGGAGCACGCGTGAGCATCGTCCTCGCAGAACTGTCCCTGGTGGAGCAGCAGGCTGTGGCGCACACCCGTGAGCACGTGGCACGGCTGCACGTCGAACTGCCACGCAATGAACTGGTGGTGTGGACCGCCGGCAACGTCTCCGAGCGCGTCCCCGGCCTCGACCTGTTCGTCATCAAGCCTTCAGGTGTGTCCTACGACGAACTGGCATCCGACGTGATGGTGGTGTGCACACTGGAGGGGGACAAGATCGTCGATGGCACGCCGGAGAACCTCAGCCCGTCCTC
>JBBSRQ010000172.1:0-5917 GCA_038242845.1 Propionibacteriales bacterium
CCGTCGCGCCAAGCAGATCCCGGAGCTGGGCTCCAGAACGCTCGCCTTCGCCGACATCAGCCTGGACGCGCAGCACCGAGAGGTGACCCGGGACGGGCAGCACATCTCCCTCACCCGCACGGAGTTCGCCCTGCTGCAGGCTTTCCTGGAGAACCCCCGGAAGGTCATGGAGCGCAACACGCTCCTCAACGAGGTCTGGGGCTTCGAGTTCCCGGCCACTGCGAATTCGCTCGAGGTCTACATCGGCTATCTGCGCCGCAAGACGGAGGTGGGGGGCCGCAGTCGCCTGATCCACACCGTCCGCGGCATCGGCTACGTCCTGCGCGAAACTCCCCCGTGATCCCAACGCTGTGGTTCCGTTTCAGACGGGGCGTTGAGCGGCTCTTCACGGGCCAGAGTCTGCAAGGGCGGTTGGCGCTGCTCACCGGTACGAGCGTTGCTCTGGCGGTGCTCTTTGTCGGCACCACGTCCTTCTTCATCACACGGTGGTCGCTGCTGGACCAGCTCGATCATGAACTGCTGGCATCGGCACGCGCGGCGTCCAACATCATCGCCGCCGACCCGAACAATGATTTGGACCAGCTGTCCGGTCCCGCCATCACCGACCAGTGGCTCGGTGTCGTGTCCGCCAGCGGACAGACTCGCTCCACCCCCAATGAGAACATCTCGCTCAGCGCCGGCTCGCCGGAAATTGCGGTGGCACGGATGCAGAGCGGCTCGTCCGCGCGGTCCGTGGACGTGGGCGTCGGGGTCGAGTACCGCGTCGTCTCGGTGCCCATGGAACTCCTTGACAGCAACGAGAAGAAGACTCGACACGCAGTGATGTTCGGGCGGCCGCTGACGGCCCTCACGTCTACACTGAAGTCCCTGTGGGTGGTCATCCTCTTCTCCGGGCTGGTGGGCATCCTCGTCACCACCTTGGCGGCCCTGTGGGTGGCGCAGGCCGCCCTCGCACCGGTGCGACGCCTGTCGATGGCCGTGCGCAGCGTCACACGGACGGACCAGTTGAACCCCATTCGCATCTACGGACGCGATGACCTGGGGGAACTCACCAAGTCGTTCAACAGCATGCTGAAATCACTGCAGAGCTCTCGCGAGCAGCAGCGCCAGTTCATCGCCGACGCCGGCCACGAACTGCGGACCCCCCTGACATCGATGCGCACGAACACCGAGTTGCTCGTCGCCGACGACAAGTCGGGCATGCTCCCCGAAGGCGCCCGCTCCGAGATCCTCGACGACATCTCCGCCCAGCTGGGCGAGTTCTCGGCCCTCGTCGGCGACCTGGTGGCACTGACCAGGGACGACCACCTGCAGCGCAAACTGGAGCCCCTCGACCTGGCCGAGGTGGTGGAATCCGCCCTGGCACGTGCCCGCCGGCGCGGTCCGGGCATCACGTTCGACGTGGACCTCGACCACACCCGGTGCATGGGCGACGCCCAGAATCTCGAGCGGGCCATCACCAACCTGCTCGATAATGCCGTGAAGTTCTCCCCTCCCGAGGGCACCATCACCGTCACTCTTGTCAACGGTCTCATCACCATTGTTGACGAGGGGCCGGGTATCGCCGAGGACGACCTGGAGCACATCTTTGACCGCTTCTACCGCTCAGATCGCGCCCGCAATACCCCCGGGACGGGTCTCGGGCTCTCCATCGTGGCGCACACCGCCGACGCACATGGCGGCACGGTGCGGGCGGGCAACCAGCCCGAAAGCGGGGCGAAGTTCACCCTGCGCATTCCGTCGGTCACACCGGAGGCGGAACCGCCCCCCTAGAAGCACATCGGGACTGACCGACTGTTGAACCTACGGTCGCGTAGGTTACGATTGATTCAAATGACAGACTCATCAGGAACGGGGACACGCCACATGGCTCCGTGGGGATTCGCAGGCAGGTCCGTGGGCCAATTCATGAACGCCCTTGTGACACCGCTCATGCCCAGCGACTATCTCGACCTGTTCCACCCGTTCCGCAAGGGTGCTGACCTCCGCGGCCGGGTGGTCGCCGTCGAACGCCATTCCCTCTGTGCCACCACGGTGACGATCCGCCCCGGGCGTGGCTGGCAGGGACATCGGCCCGGCCAGTACATCCGCATCGGCGTGGAGGTCGACGGCGTCCGTTTGTGGCGTGCCTACTCCATCACCAGCCGTGTGGGACAGGCCGACGACCTCATCACCATCACCGTCCGCGCCATCCCCGAGGGCAAGGTCAGCCACCACGTGCTGCGCAACCTTCACCCGGGCACCATCGTGATGCTGGACCAGGCAACTGGCGAGTTCACGCAACCGCCGACACCTCCATCCAAGGTGCTGTTCCTGACAGCCGGCAGCGGCATCACACCCGTGATGGGCATGCTCCGCAACCACGACTTCGACGACGCCGTCGTGGTGCACTCCTCCCCTGACCCGTCCCAGATGCTGTTCGCCGACGAACTTCACCGTCGCGCATCAGCCGGCGAATTCCAGCTGGTTGAACGCTTCACCTCCACCGAGGGGACCCTGCCGGCCTCCCGCATCGGCGACGTGGTGCCTGACTGGGCTGAGCGCACCGCCTGGGTGTGCGGCCCGACAGGCCTGCTGGACGACGCCGAGGCGCACTGGGTCGAGGCAGGGCTCACTGAGCTTCTCCATGTGGAGCGATTCCGCCCCCGCATCATCGCCGACGGTGAGGGCGGCGACGTCACCTTCACCGTGTCGGGTGTCACCGTCGATTCGCCGGCCGCCACACCCATCCTGGACGCCGGTGAGGATGCCGGGGTCCTCATGCCGTCAGGTTGCCGCATGGGCATCTGCTTCAACTGCGTCGCCTCGCTGACTTCAGGAGCGGTGCGTGACCTGCGCACCGGCGAGACCACCCAAGCCATTGACGAGGACCCCGTCCTCATCCAGACCTGTGTGTCGGCAGCCGCCGGCCCATGCAGCATCAAGCTTTGAGGATTTTTTCATGAGCACTGCCACCGTAGAATCGACCGTCGCAGATTCAACCGCGCGTGCATCTGACGCTCGGGCCTCCAGCAACCGCATCACCTCCAGCCTCCCCAAGACGCAGCCGGCTGTCAGCGCCAGCGGGAAGCCGAATCCGATTGCGCACCTGAGCCCTGATGACATCGAGGCAATCGGCCGGGAACTGGACGCCATTCGCGACGAGGTGATGAGTTCCCGCGGCGCCGATGACGCGCGCTACATCCGACAGACCATCAAGCTGCAGCGCTACCTCGAGTTGACCAGCCGCGGCGTGTTGCTGTTCAGTGGCTTTTGGCCAGCATTCATGGTGGGCACGGCGGGTCTCACGGTCGCGAAGATTCTCGAGAACACGGAGATCGGCCACAACATCCTGCACGGCCAGTGGGACTGGATGCGTGACCCGAAGATCCATTCCTCCACGTGGGAATGGGACTTCGCCTCCCCCGCCGAGCAGTGGAAGAAGTCACACAACGTCGGCCACCACACCTACACCAACGTCGTCGGCATGGACGAGGACCTGGGATACACCATCCTGCGCGTCGACCCGGCGCAGGAGTGGGAGCTGAAGCACCTCGTGCAACCCGTCACCAACTTCTTCACCGCGCTGATCTTCGAATACGGGATCGCCGCCTACGACCTGGATGTCAAGGGGTACCAGGAGGGAAGCAAGGACAAAAAGGAGTTCCGCACCGACCTCGTCAAGGTCATCACCAAGATCCGCAACCAGATGACGAAGGACTATGTCCTGCACCCCCTCCTGAGCGGCCCGAACTTCTTGACGACGCTGGCTGCCAATGCCATCGCCAACACCCTTCGCAACGTGTGGACCCATTCGGTGATCTTCTGCGGCCACTTCCCCGAAGGCGTGGAGACGTTTGAGGTGGAGTCAATCGACGGCGAGACCCGCGGTGAGTGGTACCTGCGCCAAATGCTGGGCTCGGCGAACATCGAAGGTTCCGAGGCGATGCACGTCATGACGGGCAACCTCTCCCACCAGATCGAGCACCACCTGTTCCCTGACATGCCGAGCAATCGGTACAAGGACGTCGCACCAAAGATCCGCGACCTGATGGCCCGCCACGAGCTGCGCTACGTCACGGGCCCCATGCACCAGCAGGTCGGTTCCGCCTGGCGCAAGGTGTTCCGCTACTCGCTGCCCAACCCGTCCCCGGATCGTTCCCAGCTCGGACAGGTCGTCGACGCACTGACCGACCAGGCCCGCAGCACCGTGGGTCGGCTGCGGAACCGCGCGCGCAGGCGCACTGCCCTGGCTGCCTGACTCTTCTGGACCATTCCACCCGGCCAGTGCCACGCGACGCCCCTAGCATGAGCGCCATGGCACGGCTCAAACGGGTGACCCCGCAGATGCAGGGCTGGACGCGTCGCCGCGCCGGCACGGGCTTCGGCTACCGCGACGGCGACGGTATCGCCCTGCCGATGGACGAAGTCCTTCGCATCAAGGCGCTGGCCATCCCGCCGGCGTGGGACGACGTCTGGATCTGCCCCGTCGCCAACGGGCACCTCCAGGCCATTGGCACTGACGCGGCCGGTCGTCGGCAGTACCTCTACCACCCCCAGTGGCGCAAGCGCCGCGACCGCAGCAAGTTCCTGCGCGTCACCGAGGCGGCCCGCGAACTGCGACAGGCACGGCGCCGCGTGCAGAAGGACCTGGACATGACCGGCATGGCCATCGACCGCGCATGCGCCACGGCCGTGCGCCTGTTGGACATCGGATACTTCCGCATCGGCAACGACGCCTACACCGACGCCAACGGTTCGTTCGGGTTGACGACGCTGGAGCGCCAGCACGCCCGCCGCCGCGGCGACTCCGTCGTGTTCTCGTTCATCGGCAAGTCCGGTATCAGCCACACGATCACTGTGGACGACCCGTCCGCCGTGAAGGCGCTCGAGGTGATGCGCACCCGACCCACCAGCGACAGCCTGCGGTTGCTCGCCCACAAGACGGACGGCGCCTGGGATGATCTGAGTTCCTCCGACGTCAACGGCTATCTCAACAAGCTGTTCGGCGGATCGTTCACCGCCAAGGACTTCCGGACATGGCACGCGACCGTGATCGCGGCGGAGGTGGTGGCGCTTGCCGACGAACCCGGGGACACGAAGGCCTCGCGCAAGCGCGCCGTCAAGCAGGCGGTGATGGAGGTGTCCAGCTATCTGGGCAACACCCCCACCATCGCACGCGCTTCCTACATCGACCCGCGAGTTCTCGACGCGTATGAGAACGGCGACACCATCGTCGCAGCAGCCCGCCGCAAGTACCGCACCCCCCAGTCACGCCAAAGTGGCTTGGAGAAGGCAGTCCTGGAGCTCCTCGACGAGTGATGGATCACACGTGTGCCGAGCAGCAGGCGTGTCCACGCATCTCCAGCTCAGCAGACCCCTACAGCGATTCCATCCACAGCGGGGCGGCGATGATGGCGACCGGGCGCTCCACTGCGACGATCTCGGGCGCGTTCTCCCACCAACCTGGGCCGACGTCGAAGAAGGCGAGGTTGTCGGACTCGCGGTTGGCCACGGCCAGCACCCCGTCCTGCTGGGCGAACTGGTGGGGCCACTGGCCGCCGCAGTCGATCTCCGCGACAGGTTCGATGCCCTCGCGTGCCCTTGCGAAGATGCCCAGGGTGTTGAGGTCACGGTTGGCGGTCACCACCACGCCGGCCTCTGCCTCGTAGGTGATGTCCCCGGGGTGGTTGCGCGGGTGCTCGTCGGGGAGCCAGCGATTGCTGGACGCGGCCACGGCGATCGCCTCCGGCCCGAGCCGCGACGTCCCGTTGGACAACTCCAGGCTGACCCACAGGTCCCCCGTGGCATCACGGCAGAGGTGCCGGGGCCCCGAACCAGCAGGCATGCGCCTGTGGAGGCCACGGTTCACAAGCCGTCCGCCGTGCAGGGCCACCTCGTGGATCGCGTCGTTGCCGAGGTCGGAGACCAGCAGATC
>JBBSRQ010000173.1:0-5844 GCA_038242845.1 Propionibacteriales bacterium
CGAACCCGGCCTGCATCGCATCACCGTCGGACCCGGCGGGGACCCCATCTCGCGGCTCGTGGAGGTGACGCCCCAGTCAGGCTCGAACCAGCAAAGTTGAGCCCCCGCCCGCCCGGCGGGTGATCTCCACCCGCTCAGGAATACGAGCCTTCAGCTCAGCCACATGGCTGACGATGCCGACGGCTCGGCCACCGGCCTGCAGATGCGCGAGTTCCCCGAGCACGCCGTCGAGCGTCCCGGAGTCAAGCGAGCCGAAGCCCTCGTCGATGAAGAGCGTGTCCAGGGAGATACCACCGGCCTCGCTGGTAACCACATCGGCCAAACCCAGGGCCAGGCACAGGGACACGTAGAACGTTTCCCCGCCTGAGAGCGTGTGGGGGTCACGGTTGGCCTCGGTGTGGTGGTCGCGGACGCTCAACCCCAGGCCAGCCTTGCGGGCACGCCCCTCGCGTTCGTCTATCCGCAGGAGGGAGAAACGTCCGTCCGACATGATCGTGAGCCGGTCGTTGGCGGCGGCGACGACGTCCTCGAAGCGTCGCAGCAGGACGAAGGTGGCCAGCGTCGTGGACTTGGCATTGCCCTCGCCCGCGTTGGCCAGATCTGCCATCCGCAGCACGGGTGCTGCCTCCTCCGCGAGCCGTCGGTGGCGACCGAGAACCTTGGTCAGTGACCGCCTGGCACGGTCGCACTGCTCAAGGGACGCAGCGGCCGTGGCATTCTCGGCGGATTTCGACATGAGCGCCTCATGACTCATCCCATGGGCCCGCGTTGCCGCATGCACGTCCGCTACTTCATCACCCGTGAGCGAGGCGATGGCTTCCTCCGCCAGCCCATTTGAGACGCGGGCAAAGGCGGCGTCATGCTCTTGCACCCGCCGCTGGACGGTGGCTGATTCGGTCTGCCAGAGCAGGCCAGCACGGGCTGCGTCAGCATCCACGAACGCTGCCTCACGCAGACCCTCTTCCAGCGCCGCCGTGGCGTCGACGAGTCGATGATCCGCGGCGTCGTAATTCTGCTGCGTGTCTGCAAGCCTCCTGGCGCGCGCCAGCCGGGCATCCAGCTGCCCCACACGCACCCCGACGCTGTCGCAGTCACCCGCGGCGACGCGGCAACGTTCCACGTCGGTCTGCAACTGCTGACGGTCCCCTCTCATACGCTCGGCAGTGGTGGCCGTGGCCGTCTCCTGACCGGCAACACGCGCCCTCATCACCCCAGTTTCCGCATCGAAGTCGACGATCGCCTTCTCGGCAGTCCTTATCAGCCTGACGGCCTCCTCCGCTCCAGCGACGTCCGCGTCCGCCGCGGCCAGGGACTCTTTCGCGTCCGCGAAATTCATGTGTTGCGCGACATCCTGTTGGGCCTCGAGTCGCTCGGCGGTACGGATGTGTGCGGCTTCCACCTCCTGCAGGGCTGCGACTGCGTCGTGGCACGCCTGTGTCGCGGCGTCGACGTCCTCGAGGCTCGCATGGTCCGGGAGTTCGGGTGCCGGGTCGGGGTGTTCAGTGCCGCCGCACACGGGGCATGCTCGCCCGTCCTCGAGGTCGGCAGCGAGTGCGCCGGCCATACTGTTGATCCACCGCAGACGGACAGCCGTCTCGCGCTCGTTGGCCTCCCGTGCCCTGATTCCAGCCAGCGTCAGGGCTCCCACAGCGTTGGACAGCTCCGCCTCCAGTTTGTCCGCACGGTGGGCTGCTTCGCAGATGGTTCGCCGCTGTTGCGCGGTCTGTCGAGCGAGGGCCAAGGGTGTCGCCGTGCTGCGCAGGTCATTCAGCGCGGTGACGAGCCCGTCACGCATGGTCGGGCGCCCAGCCAGCGAGTCGCGCTGCTCCTGCAGGGCGAGGAGCGCCCTCTCCCGGGCAGAGTCGGCGTCCGCAAGGCTCGAGGCCCGTTCGGTCAGCGCAGTTTCCACGAGGACCAGGTCGACGAGTCCACCCCGTTCACCGGTGACATCGTCGATGACCGCCCGAAGGGCGGGGAGGTTGGTGATCTCTGCAAGGTCGACGTCAGCCGTGGCCTGCAACTGCGAGCACGCCGCTGCCACCTCCTGCTCCGCACGTTCCAGACCGGTGGTGGCAGACTCGTGGGATCGAAGGGCACCGGCGACGGTGGCGGCCCGCTGCGAGGTGGCCAGCCGCTCGCGATCCGTGGCGACGGCATCGCCGTCGGCCACCAGCACCGCATGCTCCGTCAGCAGTGAGCTTCGGCGGACAAGGTTGCGCTGCAGTTCCTTCTGACTCTCGAGGAGAGCCCGCGCAATTGATTCCTCGATGCGCGTCGACTCCAAGGCCCCAGCCGCGGCCTCGCACTGGCGAGCCAACGCGGCCACCACATCGCCGGAGATGCGTCCCATCTCATCGGTGTCCAGGGCCGAGCCGGCCTCCCACAGTTCCGCGACGGCCGGCTCGTCGTCGGGCAGGAGCGTGGTGAACGCCCTGACAGCCGAGCTCACGTCTGCTTGCGCGGACGTGATGGTGCGCCGGGCCGCACGGGACATCTCAGCCAGTTGGTCCTGCACGTGCTGGTAGATGGCCGTGCCGAAGACGTCACGCAACACTGCGGCGCGCTCATCGGGTTTGGCCCGCAGGAACGTGGAGAACCGACCCTGCGGCAGGACCACCGTCTGCATGAACTGGTCCCGTGTCAGACCCAGGATCTGTTGCATCTCAGCGCCCACCTCCTGCGCACTGGAGGCCATCGGTTCCCCGACGGAGTCGTCGACCGCAGAAAGACGCCACAACTTGGCCGTGGCGTTCTGCGGCGTGAAACCATCACCGCGCTTCTTGGGGCGCTCATAGGGCGGTGTGCGTCGCGTCCTGTAGATGCCGGAGGTGGTGGAGAAGACCACCTCGATGACGGGGTCGGCCAGTGGCGCGTGGGCTGATGGCAGACGGCTGTCAAGGGCCTTCCCGAGCGTGCCGTAGAGCCCGTAGGTGATGGCGTCGATGAGGGTGGACTTGCCGGCGCCCGTGGGACCCTCGAGGAGGAAGAGCCCACCAGCGGAGAGTTCGTCGAAGTCGACGTCATGGCTGCCGGGGAAGGGGCCGATGGCCTCGATGTGGAGGCTGTGGATCCGCATCAGGCGCTCCGATCCCCCGCCAGGGCAGCCTCGTAGGCGCGGCGCAGAACGTTGACCTCGGCATTGGAGGGTGCGGCGCCGCTGACGTCGGTGACGAACTCAACGCTCACCTCCAGCGGGTCGTGCGCGGCCGTGACTGCCCGCAGTTCGTCGGTTCCCGGCGACTGGGCGGGGCGGTGCTGGACGATGAGTGCGTGTGGGAAACGTTCCCTGACCCGGGAGTGGAGCTGCGTGGGGCGCACGGTGTCGGTCACGAAGACCCGCACCCAGTCCTGCGCCTGCTCGTCGAAGGCCCGGGACAGCAGGTCCTCGAGGCTGCCGCTGGCCTCCGAGAGGCGGCGGGGTCGCGGCGTGCCCACGAGTTGGACGTCACTCACACCGCCCCCGTTGATGGAGACGAGCGCGCTGGACTTGCTGTGGTGCATCTCGGAGAAGGAGAAGGCGAGAGGGGATCCGGCATAGCGGGCGACTGGTCCGGGCGTGTCTGTGTCCAGGTCGCGGCCAATGCGTTGGGGTCCGTGGAGGTGGCCCAGTGCGAGGTAATCGAGACCTGCCGGGTTCGACGCATGGTCGTTGGTTCCCGGCCCAGTGAGGGCGCCAAGCGGGACCGAGTGGACTCCACCCACCCGGATGTCGCGCTCGGACTCCGACGCCTCGCCACCCACGACGAAGGCATGGGCCATGAGGACGGCTGGTATCCGCGGACCGGTGCTCCGGCGGGTGCGGAGATCGTCATGGATGCGGCGCATCGCCGCAGCCGCAACCGCTTCATGCGATCGGGCTGGAATCAGGAGCGCGCCGTCGTCATTCACGTCTGGTCCACAGAGGCGGTGGCGGACCATGTCGGGGTCGAGGTAGGGCACGGCGTAGACCAGGGCCGAGCTGTCGCCGTCGAGGCTGGGAACCTCGACGGGTGTGCCGACATTCTCGATGCGGGACCGCACCACGAGGCGGTCGCGGAGCAGGGGCGCGGCGAAACCGAGACGCGTGGCCGAATCGTGGTTGCCGGGGGTGATGATCACCCGGGTGTGCTCCGCGAGCCGGACGAGCGTGTCGTTCAGCAGCTCCACGGCGGCGACGGGTGGGATGGCACGGTCGTAGACGTCACCGGCCACCAGGACGGCGTCCACCTGTTCGCTGCGCACCACGTCGACGAGGTGGTCGAGGAACGCTGACTGGTGCTGGTGGAGATCGATTCCGTGCAGGGTGCGGCCCAGGTGCCAGTCGGAGGTGTGGAGGAACCGCATGTCGTCCACGGTAACTTGCGCCTCCGACAGGATCGATCAGGGGTTGCGGCGCGTCCCCCATGACCATTCACAAACCGTCGCCCTTCGTGGTCCTGTCACGTCGTGCGTGCCCGCGGGAGCCGGACGCCATCGGAGCCTTCGCGTGTCTGGGCATAGGACTCGGTGTCCGACAGCCCACGCGAGGTGGGCTGGATCTGCCCGAATCCGGTGACGGGGCGTTCCCACGCCGAGACACCCGGGCGGGTCTGTTCCTCGAAGCGTCGTTTCAGCTCCGTCGAGAGCCGCTGCTGCGGTTCACTCACGGACGGGTCGTCAAAGCGGTTGTCCCGCTCCTCGGGATCCCGCTGCAGGTCATAGAGCTCGCCGGGCCCGTCGAAGCGCTCCACCAGTTTGTGCCGCTTGTCGGTGATCATCCGGGCCCCGCCGTACTCGCTGGCGACCACGACGAAGTCCTCACCGTCAATGTCTTCGCCACGCAGAACGTTGGCGAAGGACGCACCGGCACCCCATCGGTCATCGGGGACACAGACGCCAGCCAGGTCGCACAGTGTGCGGTGCAGGGAGACGCTGGAGAGCAGTGCGTCACTGGTGCCGGTGGCGCCACCAGGCAGGTGCACCACGCACGGTACGCGCACGGAGTTGTCCCAGAAGTTCAGCGGGTAGGTGCCGTTGCCCTTGCCCCAGATTCCGTGCTGTCCGCAGCTGAAGCCGTTGTCGGAGAGGTAGACCACGACGGTGTCATCGCCGACACCCTGTTCCTCCAGCAACGCCCGGATCCGCCCAAGTGACTGGTCCACCGCGGTCAACGATGCGCAGTAGCCCGCCAGGTGCGGCTGGGGGTCAGCGAAGGCGGCGGCGAAGTCCTCGGTGCGGGGGCCCACCCACGGGTGTGGTTGCTCGCGCGGAACCGATGGGAAGTCCGTTCCGGCATACAGATCCACCAGTTCCTTGGGATGGTTGTCGATCCACGGGTCATGCGGGGCAGTGAAGTTGACCTGCAGGTAGAAAGGACGCTCACGGTCACGCGTCGCCAGGAAGTCCACCGCGTTCTCGGTTACGGCATCGGTGAAGTATCCGGGCTGATCTGCCGGTTCCCCGTCCTTCCAGATGGGCGCGTCGTAGTAGGGGCCGCCGCCGTAGCGGTGGGCGAACCAGAACTCGAAGCCGGGCGCGGCCTCCTGCGAATGCCCCACGTGCCACTTGCCGCTCATGGCGCACTGGTAGCCGGCGTCGCCCAGCACCTCGGGAGTGGTGGGTTGGCCCTCGAGGTACCGGTCGGGATGCCCATCCGGGTGGCGTCCCCCGATGAGCCAGTCGTGCACACCGTGCGCTGAGGGCATCCGCCCCGTCATCATCGACGCACGCGACGGGGAGCAGACCGGGGACGCGCAGTACATCTGGTCCAACTCCAGGGACTCCTCCAAGAACGTCTCCATGTGCGGCATCACCAACTCGGGCATGCGGTGGGGCATCGCCCACCGGCCCTGGTCGTCGGTGAGGATCACCACGAAGTTGGGTCTC
>JBBSRQ010000174.1:0-5790 GCA_038242845.1 Propionibacteriales bacterium
GGGTTGGTGAGGGTGAGGACACCGTTGCTGATGACGCCGACGAAGTCGCCGTCGAGGTACGCGGAGGCGTCTCCGACGGAGGTGAAGTTCTTCAGTTCGACCTTCAGGCCGTTGGCACGGAAGTCCGAGAGCTTGATCGGGGAGTCAGCGGTCACCGTGGCTGGCGTGACATTTACGTCGTCGATGACATTGAACGTGGTGGTGGCTTCCTGGTCACCGAGGACGACCTTGAGGGTGAAGTCGCCCGAGGCGGTCCACTCGTCATTCAGGGTGAGGACACCGTTGCTGATGACGCCGACGAAGTCGCCGTCGAGGTACCCGGAGGCGTCACCGGTGGAGGTGAAATCCGTCAGGGTGACCTTGAGGCCGGTGTTGTTCAGCTCGGAGAGCTTGATGGATGCAGCCGCACTCACGCTGGCTTCAGCAACCGGATCAGCGACAACCTTCAGGGTGGCGAATGCCTCCTGGTCACCGAGGATGACCTTGAGGCTGAAGTCGCCGGTGCCGCCAAAATTTGCGTTGAGCTTGAGTTTTCCACCAGAGACCTGACCGACGAAATCGCCGTCGATGAAGGCGGAAGCGTCGCCTGCGGAGGCGAAGTTCGTGAACGTCACGCTCACCTGGCCACTGTTGAGTTCGGACGAAGTTACGGAGCCGGCAACAGAAATGCTCGGCGTGTCGTCGGCGTGTGCCGAGAGGGATCCCATTCCAAAAAGGGAAGAGATCATGAGAGCGAACGCTATGAATAGCGGGGCCATCTTAGGCCTGTGTAGTTTCCCCATACGGCGACCGTACACAAGTTCCCATGAAATGTGCGCATTGGGAGGCGGCGTGATCAACTTCGAGTGATTGATTGGTCACTCGAAACAATTGGCACGCCTAGAGGGTTCCGGGAGTTGTCGCCTGCCATCCGAGACAATTATTAAATATGCTTGTTTTCGATGGAGAATGGTTTGGTCAGTGAGTCCTGCTGAATAGGTCTACGCCTTCCGCGACTCTTGTCGGACGCCAAGACGTGAACACGGGCCCTTCATCCACGCGTTGACTGAGGATGCTCCCCTCGTGGGGAGGGTTCACGGTTGCATTGGAATTCAACTGCCGTCAACGGATCGAGGCGTTCCGTTTTCGTGTCATGTTGCGGACGGACAGCAATCCCGGCGACACTGCCTTCCTGACGGCCACCAGTGGTCCGGTTGATTCCGGCAGGGGCTTCCTGCGTCAAGACAACGATATGATAAGTGGGCTCTGCTTTCTGTCAACTCTGCTCTCGGCTCCCACAACATTGGGAACCACGAAGGGTCATCGAGGTGGTGCATGCTGTCAGGGTGAAAGTGACTGCTGCGGAACAAGCTGGGCTCTCCGATGCCGTCGTTCGCATGTCACCTCGAAGGCAGTGGTCATGATGAATCTCCGGAACCGTGTTTGTCGGGACGGGAACCCCTCCAGGACACATAAGCTTGGCGACATGGACCAAGAACGACCCGCACCGATGCAGCCCCCTCCGAGTGACGGTGCAGACGGTGGGTCGGAGAAGACGCAGGCGGCGGCTGGCGAGCCCACCGACCCACTCCAGGCGGAACGGGAGGCGCAGTGGTGGGAGGCCGACGGCATGCCATGGAAGAAGGAGCCCGGGCGCTCTGACATCGCCTGCCTTGCGTGGTTCGGAGCCGTCGGCGTGTTCAGCCTCGTCCTCATTCCCACGCGTGCATGGTTGCTGGCGGTTGCGCCGGACGTCCTCGCGATGGTCACGGGTGGTCGGACGGCCGTCACGGCCAGCGGTGCGCTGGCCAGCGTCGGGCAGATGCCGCACTGGCTGCTCGTGGTGGTGGTGGCGTCGATCTCCAGCCTCAAGTTCGACTGGATCTACTGGTGGGCAGGCAAGCTGTGGGGCCGCGGGATGATCGAGGTGTGGGCCGGACAGAGCAAGCGCGCCGCAAGGACGTATGAGCGCGCCGAGCGCTGGGCGAAAAAGCTGGGCCCCATCGGCTTCCTCGTTGCCTACGTCCCCATCCCGCTGCCGTTGATGCAGGTGGTGTTCGTACTGTCTGGCGCCACCAACATGAGCCTCAAGCGCTTCCTTCTCTACGACTACATCGCCAGCACCCTGTGGCTGGTGGGATTCTTCGCCCTGGGGTGGCGGCTCGGCCAGCCGGCGGTTGCGGTCCTCGACGTCTACGCGAGGTTCGCGGGATACGTCGCCATCGGCCTGCTCGTCGTCATCGTCGCCACCACCCTGCTCCGGAAGAAGCCCGCATCCCGGAAGACGCCCTGAGTCAGGCCCTCGCGCAGATCGTGACGAGGAAGCCGTCGCCGGGACGGTAGGGGCGCAGGTCCCACGTCGACAGGGCCAGGTCCAGGACCAGGCCCGCGGTGGCGAGATCGCGGAAGAAGTCGTCGAACTCGTAGCCTCGCCCGGCCCCGAACCCGATGACGGCGCGGCCATCGTCGGCTAGGTGGGCACGGAAGCGCTCCAGCACCGGGAGCCGAGTGCTGGGGGCGAGGAAGCCCATGACGTTCCCGGCGCAGAGGATGGCGTCGAACCCCGCAGGGATGCCCCGCCCGGGCAGGTCGAGCTCCGCCAAGTCACTCACCACCCACGTCGCGTCAGGGTGGTCGGCGCGTGCTGCGGCGATCAGTGTTGGGTCGCCGTCGACGCCCACCACGGTGTGACCCTGATCCTGCAGGTGGCTGCCGTGGCGACCGGGGCCGCAGCCTGCATCGAGGATGCGGGCGTTGCGGGGAACCATCGCATCGACTGTTCGTGCCTCGCCGAGCAGGTCGTGCCCGGCTGCCGCCATCATCTCGAAGCGCTCGATGTAGCGGCGGGAGTGCCCGGGGTCGGCAGTGATGATCTGGGTCCACTTGCTGGGTTCAAAGGTCATGGTGGCCATTGTTCCGCATCCCGCCTGTGCGAGGCGCTGGCGGGGGAGCCGGACGTGCTGCCGGCCACCACAGTGGAGCCCCCGGAGGGAGTCGAACCCTCGACCGCTCGCTTACAAGGCGAGTGCTCTGGCCGCTGAGCTACGGAGGCATTGGCACACATTGTGCCGAATCACGGCGCGAAATGACAACGCGCCCCTCAGGCCCCCGACGTGGACATGAACATCTGGCCGTCGCCGGAGACGTGCACGTGCTCGCCAGCACCCAGGAACACGGACTGGCCCTGCGTCAGTTCCAGGGGGCCGTCGTCGTCGCGCAGGACGAACGACCCGGACGTGACGAGGCAGATGCGCCCCGCGTCGGTCCTGGGCAGGTCCACGGGGTCGGTACCGACCGGGGAGATGAGCCACACCTCGAACTCGGCGACGGTGGTCGGGTAGCAGTAGATGCCGTCGGAGCCCTCGGGCAGGAGGGTCCGGACCGTGGTGGGTTCGAAGCGCACCACCTGCAGCAACGCGTCCACGTCGATGTGTTTCTTGGTGAGGCCACCCCGCAGCACGTTGTCGGAGTTGGCCATCACCTCCAGGCCGGTGCCGCGCAGGTAGGCGTGCATCACGCCAGCCCCCAGCGTGATTGCTTCGCCGGGGTCCAGGTGGAAGCGGTTGAGCAACAGCGCAGCCAGGATGCCGGGGTCACCGGGGAAGTGTTCGTCCAGTTCGACCGCGGTGCGTGCGAAGAGCCCCACATCACCGGGGGCATCGAGGTGCCTCACGGCCGCGCCCAACAGCTCATCCACCAGGTGGCGGCGCTCACCGAGTGACAGGACGTCGAGGAACACCTCCTGCAGGGCGGGGGTGGTGGTGCGGTCCCGCAGGGGTCCGATGACCGAGGACAGCTCCTCACCCAGTCCGAGGGACTCGAAGAGTTCTGCCGTGACGATGGGATTGCGGAACCCGACGAGACCCTCGAACGGTTCCAACGCAATGATGGCCTCGGGCTTGGGCCAGTCGTCCTTGAACGAGCGCTCCGGCGAGGACAGTGGCAGGCCGGTCAGCGACTCGTACGCGTAGCCCTGCTCGGCCTGGGTGCGGGAGGGGTGCGCCTGCAGGCTCAGCGGGGAACCGGCGGACAACAGCTTCATGAGAAAGGGCAGTTTGCCGCCGAACGTCTCGACGGTGGCCTCCCCGAGGAGTTCGGGCTGCTCGCTGAGCGTCGCCGATAGCGTGGACCCGCCGTCCACCCGCGCGTCCCCGAGCGGGTGCGTCCCGAGCCAGTACTCGGCGAACGGCTCGTCGTCGGCGGGACGGTGCAGGAGTGCGGGAATGGCGTCGACGGTGCCCCAGGTGTAGGACTGACGGGTACCGGAAATCCTCAGCACAGGGACGTCCCTGCCGGGACGACCGCGCAGGCTGCCGATGGCGGGGGATTGCGGCGGACGACGATGGTGAGCATGGGGTCAGTCAACCCTGTCTTGAGGGCGGGTACAAGCGCACCCGACGGATCGACGGGCCGGAATGACATCCTTGTTATTTCAAGGGCGTATGATCTCAGCCATGTCCCATGCTGCATCCTTCGACCACCCAGCGCTAGCCGACGACGACGCTGCGCTCCTGGACTTCGAGGAAAGCTGGTTCACGTCAGCGGTACCCAAGGAGCAGGCCATCATGGAGCGCTTCGGCACCTCCGCGACACGCTACTACCAGCGGCTGAACACTCTCATCGACCTGCCGGCCGCGCTTGAGCACAAGCCTTTGCTGGTCAAGCGCCTGCGCCGACTCCGTACCCAGCGCCAGGCGGCCCGCTCCGCGGAGCGGCTGCGGCGCTGACCACCCCGCGCAGTGCGCGGAACCCGTCGCGGAGCGGCCGTGTGCCGCCGACGGCGTAGCCGCCGAGCGTGAGCCCGGCCTGGACCTCGAAATGGTTCGCGGTCGCGCGGTCGCCGGATCGCAGCCACGACCACCCCATGGCCGCTAGGTACAGCGGGATGAATGGCAGCCCCAAGCAGTAGGCCCACTGGTGGGCGTGCTGGCCCTCATGGTCGAGCAGCCCCGGTATCCGCGCCCTGGCCTGGGTCAACGTGCTGCCGGGTATCAGCACGACACTGCCGATCGTCATGGCGGAGGCGGAGATCCCCGGCAGCGACACGTTCTCCGCGACGACGAGCCCGTCGACCCATCGCAGTCGGGAGCGGCCTGCAACGGCCACCACCAGACCCAGAGGCGTCGACAGGTTGGCGACGTTGCCAGCGTTGCGTGTGAACGCGGTGCGGTCCATGGCACCCCCTCGGTTGAGTCCTGATATCTACCGTCTGGGCCCCGCTGCCTGGAATGGTCGGGAGCGACCCCACCGAAGAAGAGGCCCACATGGATCCACAACAGTTTCTCATGTGATCACCACCATCGTTTGAGGGTCCAGGAGCCAGGATTGGGGGTGCGACGTGTTCATCGCGCCCCAATTTTCTTTGCACTCTCTTGTGCCGAGTGCTAATAATTGGGTTAGCACTCGATCATGTCGAGTGCCACTGGATCAGCGGTGAGGCCTGAAAGGGTCGTCCGTCGCGGGCATCGCCTGAACCCAGTCATCAGAAACGACCACAAAGGGACCACGAGGTCCCACAGGACGGGAGGACTCCCGAAACACCATGGCAAAGCTCATTGAATTCAACGAAGAGGCCCGCCGCGGACTCGAGCGGGGTATGAACACCCTCGCCGACGCGGTGAAGGTCACGCTCGGCCCCAAGGGCCGCAACGTCGTGCTGGAGAAGAAGTGGGGTGCACCCACGATCACCAACGACGGCGTCTCCATCGCCAAGGAGATCGAGCTGGAGGATCCCTACGAGCGCATCGGCGCCGAACTCGTCAAGGAGGTCGCCAAGAAGACTGACGACGTCGCAGGCGACGGCACCACCAC